>JAEKKI010000062.1 GCA_019510485.1 Catenulisporales bacterium | reverse complement strand
TGTCGGAGGGGCTCTCGACGGAGCGTCCGTTAGCTTGTTCAGGGGACATATACGCGGGTGTACCGAGGGTCTGACCGATGCTCGTCAGCAGTGAGGCGTCGATGGCGCGCGCGACACCGAAGTCGATGACTTTCGGGCCGTCCGGACCGAGCAGGACGTTGGCCGGCTTCAGGTCGCGGTGTACGACGTCCGCCGCATGTATTACCCTGAGCGCTTCCGCGATGGCCGACGCCAGAGTGCGTAGGCGCGCGGAGTCGAAGCCGCCTCCTTGTTCGACGGCTTCCTGCAGGGTTGGTCCGGGAACGTACTCCGTGGCCAGCCAGGGCCGGAGACCGTCGGGCTGCGCATCGTAGATCTCCGCTATGTGCGGACTGTGTACGCGCCGCGCTACATCCAACTCTCTGGCGAAGCGCTTACGGAACGCGGGTACTTCAGCGAGATCGGAGCGGACCACCTTGACCGCTGCCTGTCGGCCGCTGCCGTCCTCGCCGAGGAACACGCGCCCCATAGCGCCTGATCCGAGCTGGGTGAGCAGTTGATACGGACCGATCCTCGTCACTTTCAGCGTTTCCGCTGCGTCGTCCCCCGTGAGCTCGGTCTCGTTCGTTATCAAAGTACTGCCTCCCCTGTTCGGCTCCGGCCATTATGCCGACAGGGCAGATCAACAGCGATGGGAACGTCAGTGCAGACGACGGTCCTTCAGCACCGGAAGCGCTTCACGGGTCCGAGTCACCAGCGCCGGATCCACGTCTACGTGCAACACTTCTTCGCCGGTACCTGCTTCGGCTACTACGTTGCCCCACGGATCGATGACAGCGGAGCGACCGCCCAGAGCGACGCCTCCGTTCGTCCCCACGCAGTTGGTCGCGAACACGAACACCTGGTCCTCGATAGCGCGGGCGCGCAGCAGTAGTCGCCAGTGCTCGATCCGCTTCTCCGGCCACGCAGAGCAGACCAACAGGTGTTCCATGCCCCTGTCGAGCAGTCCTCGGAAGAGCTCCGGGAATCGGAGGTCGTAACAGGTGGCCAGCCCCAGCGTTCCCCACGGCGAGGGGACGGTGACCAGCTCTGCCCCCGCGCCCATCAAGGTGGCTTCGCCTTCACTGAACCCGAAACGGTGGATCTTTCGATACTGCGCTGTCACTCCGCCGGTCCCGCGGAAGACGGAGGTGTTGTAGAGCGTCCCGTCAGGTGCGCTCTCGACATAAGAGCCGAAGTGCAGCCACAGTTCGGGCTGCTCGCCGTCCTGCGTGCGCACTCGCTCCAGAGCGGAGATCGGCTTGCTCGTGGCGATGGGTTCCGCCTGGTCGCTCCAGGTCTTGTAGTCGAATCCGCCGGCAATCCACAGCTCGGGGAGGATCACCAGCTCGGCACCGGAGTCCCGCTCGGCCTCGACCAGCTTTACGCCGCGGTTCCACCTGTCATAGGGCGCTTCCGCGTCATCGACGGCCAGCTGCAAGAGCGATACGCGCATACCGTCGATCGTGCCAGAGGTGCGCCGGCTGGGGAACCGACGCACCTCCGCCATCAGCTGATCAGCCGGATCAACTCTGGTTCAGCTCCAGGCGAGCGCGGTGAGCGGATCGGCCAGGACCGCGCCGACGTCGCGCAGCACCTTCGAGCCCAGCTCGCCGTCGACCAGCCGGTGGTCGAAGGACAGCGCGAGGGTCGTCACCTGGCGCGGCTTCACCTTGCCCTTGTGGACCCACGGCTGCTCCCGCACCGCGCCGAACGCCAGGATCGACGCCTCGCCGGGGTTCAGGATCGGCGTCCCGGTGTCCACGCCGAACACGCCGACGTTGGTGATCGTCGCCGTGCTGCCGGTCATGTCCCCCAGCGCCGTCTTGCCCTCGCGGGCCACGTCGGTCAGCGCGTTCAGGGCGCGGCCCAGCTCCACCAGCGACAGCGTGTCCGCGGCCTTGATGTTCGGCACGATCAGCCCGCGCGGGGTCGCCGCGGCGATGCCCAGGGTGACGTGGTCGAAGTAGACGATCTCGCCGTTGGACTCGTCCCAGCGCGCGTTGATCTCCGGGTTGCGTGCCATCGCCACCAGGAACGCCTTGGCGACCAGCAGCAGAGGCGACACCCGTACATCCTTGAAGTCGGGCAGCTCCTTCAGGCGCTGCACGAGCTTCATGGTCGGCGTGACGTCGATCGTCAGGAACTCCGTCACGTGCGGCGCGGTGAACGCCGACTGCACCATCGCCGCGGCGGTCGCCTTGCGGACGCCCTTGATCGGGACGCGGCGCTCGCCGCTCAGGAACGGCGCGGTGGCCGTGCCGTTCGCGATGGCGCCGGCTGCGGGTTCCGCCTGCGCACCGGCGGCCGCGTGGACGTCGTCCCGGGTCACCGTGCCGTTGGGACCGGTCGGCGGCACGAAGGCCAGGTCCACGCCGAGGTCCTTGGCGAGCTTGCGGACCGGCGGCTTGGCCAGCACCTTCGAGCCGGCGCCCGGGGCCGGGGCGGTCGGTGCGGATACCGCCGGAGCAGCCTTCTCCCGGGCTGCGGACTGGCCGTAGTACGCCGGGGCTGGAACGTCGTCGGTGACTGGTTCCTCCTGCACCGTGGCGCCCATGATGTCGGCCGCCGACGGAGCCTCCTGGGCCGCGGGGGCCGCCGCCTTGCGCGGTCGGCGTCCGGACGCACCCGGCTTCACGCCGTAGCCGACCAGAACCGGCTCGCGCTTCGCCGGCGCCTCCTTCGGCGCGGCCTTGGCCTCGGCGGTCGCCGCCACCCCGGCCACCATGTCGTCGCCGTTCGCGGCCGCACCGCCGGTGGGCCGCACCGCCGGTGCTCGGCGTGCTCGGGTCGATGTCGATGCCGATGATCGGGGTGCCGACGTCGACCGTCTGCCCCTCGGCCACCAGCAGTTCGACGACCTTGCCGGCGTACGGCGAGGGCAGCTCCACGGCCGCCTTCGCGGTCTCGATCTCCACCAGGATCTGGTTGGTCTTGACGATGTCGCCGACCTTGACCGACCAGGCCAGGATCTCGGCCTCGGTCAGGCCCTCACCGACATCAGGGAGGTTGAACCTCTTGATCTCACCCATGCTGTGCTCCCAGATCCCTTAGAACGCGAACGCGCGGTCGACGGCGTCCAGCACCCGGTCCAGGTCCGGCAGGAACTCCTCCTCGACCCGCGACGGCGGGTAGGGGGTGTGCGGTGCTCCGACCCGTAGGACCGGTGCCTCCAGGGAGTAGAAGCACTTCTCGGTGACGCGGGCGGCGACTTCCGCGCCGAGGCCGAGGAACACCGAGGCCTCGTGCACAGTGATCAGCCGGCCGGTCTTGCGGACCGAGGCGTAGACCGGCTCCAGGTCCAGCGGCGACAGCGTGCGCAGGTCGATGACCTCCAGCGAGCGGCCCTCCTCCGCGGCGGCCGCGGCGGCCTCCAGGCAGGTCTTCACCATGGGGCCGTAGGCGACCACGGTGGCGTCCGTGCCCTGGCGTACTACGCGGGAGGCGTAGAGGGGGTACGGAGTCGCGGTGGGATCGAGTTCGGCCTTGTCCCAGTAGCGGCGCTTCGGCTCGAAGAAGACGACCGGGTCGTCGGAGGCGATGGCCTGCTGGATCATCCAGTAGGCGTCCACCGGATTCGAGGCGGAGACCACACGCAGGCCGGCGGTCATGGCGAAGTACGCCTCGGGGGACTCCGAGTGATGCTCCACCGCGCCGATGCCGCCGCCGAACGGGATGCGGATGACCATCGCCATCTTGACCGCGCCCAGGGCTCGCGCGCGCATCTTGGCGACCTGGGTGACGATCTGGTCGAAGGCCGGGAAGACGAACCCGTCGAACTGGATCTCCACGACCGGCCGGTAGCCGGCCAGCGCCAGCCCGACCGCGGTGCCCACGATGCCGGACTCGGCCAGCGGGGTGTCCAGGACCCGGGCGTCGCCGAAGTCCTTCTGCAGACCGTCGGTGACGCGGAACACGCCGCCGAGCTTGCCGATGTCCTCGCCCATGAGCAGGACCTTCGGGTCGTCCTCCAGGGCCCGGCGCAGGCCCAGGTTCAAGCCCTTGGCGAGGGTGATCTGCTGTGTGGAAGTCGACTGTGACATGTCAGTGCGCGCCCTCGAAAGATTCCCAGTAAGCCCCGTACTCTGCGCGTTCCTCGTCCATCAAGGGGTGTGGCTCGGCGTAGACGTGGTCGAAGATGGAGACCGGCTTCGGGTCCGGCATGGCGACGCAGCGCGCGCGGATGTCCGCGGCGATCGTGTCCGCCTCGTCGTCGACGCTGGAGAAGAACGCCTCGTCGGCGAGCTTGTTCTTCTCCAGGAAGGAGCGCATGCGCTGGATCGGGTCCTTGGCCTTCCACTCCTCCAGCTCGTCGGAGTCGCGGTAGCGGGTCGGGTCGTCGGAGGTGGTGTGCGCGCCCATGCGGTAGGTGAACGCCTCGATCAGCATCGGGCCGTTGCCGCTGCGCGCGTGCTCCAGGGCGGCCTTGGTGACCGCCAGGCAGGCCAGGACGTCGTTGCCGTCCACCCGCACGCCGGGGAAGCCGAAGCCGGCGGCGCGCTGGTACAGCGGGACGCGGAACTGCCGCTCGTTGGGCTCGGAGATCGCCCACTGGTTGTTCTGGCAGAAGAACACCACCGGGGCGTTGTTCACGCCGGCGAAGATGAAGGCCTCGTTGACGTCGCCCTGTGAGGACGCGCCGTCGCCGAAGTACGCGATGACCGCCGCCTCGCGGCCGTCGCGCTGCATGCCCATCGCGTAGCCGGTGGCGTGCAGCGTCTGGGAGCCGATGACGATCGTGTAGAGGGCGAAGTTCTTCTCGTCGGGGTCCCAGCCGCCGTTGTTCACGCCGCGGAACATCCCGAGCAGGTTCACCGGGTCCACATCGCGGCACCAGGCCACACCGTGCTCGCGGTAGGTGGGGAAGGCGTAGTCCTCGGCGGTCTGCGCGCGGCCGGATCCGACCTGCGCGGCCTCCTGGCCCAGCAGCGGGGCCCACAGGCCCAGCTCGCCCTGGCGCTGGAGCGCCGTGCCCTCGGCGTCGATGCGGCGGACCAGGACCATGTCCCGGTACAGGCCGCGGTACTCCTCGGGCGACAGGTCGATCGAGTAATCGGGATGCTCGACCAGGTCGCCTTCAGGGGTCAGCAGCTGCACGAGGTCCGGCGCGACGGTGGCCGCGGCGGTCTTCTTCTTCGCAGCGGTCTTGCCACCCGCGCCCTTGCGTGAGGTCACCACTACATGTCTCCTCTACACGTATCTCAGACAGACGTACGGCGGGATCGCCGCCGCGGTCAGCGAGGTGTGGATTCGGCCGCGGGGTTCGGGTCGGGGTGTGACGTGGATCCCCCTCGGCCATGCAGAGGCCACGTTACAGTGTGGAATGCGCGTGCGATGCCCCTCGCCGGGTGCGCCCAGGGCATCGAGCACCGCTATGGGTGTCACTGCGCATACTGGTGCTGTATGACCGGCGCGAACAGTCACGATGCGGGCCTCCTCGGCGGTGTCCAGGTCCTCACTTTGCCCATCATTCCGTGGAACAGCTCCGGCAGCTTGTTACGAATCCTTTGCATAATCGGCATGGCGCGCTTCCGGTTCATTGCGTAGAGCCGGGAGTCTGATGTTCGACTCCGTGTCTGCCTGCGATGGCTCCAGTGGTCGCATGGGAGTCGCGCGGTGACCGTAGGCTAGGGCGCATGTCCGACAGTGCACCGCGTCCCGTTCTGACCCGCTACGGCTTCCTGGGCCCGGCCGGGACGTTTACCGAGGCGGCGCTGCTTAGCGTTCCCGGTACACGGGAGGCGGAGCGGGTTCCCTATGAGTCGGTCCCTGCGGCGCTGGACGCGGTGCGCCGGGGTGAAGTCGTGGGTGCGGTCGTGGCGTTCGAGAACTCGGTCGAGGGCGCGGTGCCGGCCACGCTGGACGACCTGTCCATCGAGGAGCCGCCGCTGCACATCGTGCGAGAGATCCTGCTACCGGTGGAGTTCGCGCTCATGGGGCGGCCGGGTACGGCGCTCGCCGACATCAAGACCGTGGCCAGTCATCCCCATGCCTATCCGCAGTGCCGCCGGTGGCTCGCGGAGCATCTGCCGGACGCCCGGTGGATCGCGGCTTCATCCAACGCCGACGCGGCGCGGCTGGTCTCCGAGGGTGTGCACGACGCTGCGCTGGCCGGTGCGTTCGCCGCGCCGTTCTACCGCCTGACGGTGCTCGCTCAGGACATCCATGACGTCAGCGGTGCGGTCACGCGGTTCGTGATGGTCGTGCCGGCCGGTCCCGCACCGGCCCGAACCGGGTCGGACAAGACCTCGGTCGCGGTCGTGCTGCGCGACAACCATCCCGGGGCGCTGTTGGAGATCCTGGAGGAGTTCGCGGTGCGGGGCGTCGACCTGACCCGGATCGAGTCGCGGCCCACGCGGTCGCGCCTGGGGACGTACTGGTTCTCCATCGACTGTGAAGGGCACCTCGACGACGAGCGGGTCGGGGAGGCGCTGATGGGACTTCGGCGGGTCGCCGCGGAGGTGCGGTACCTGGGCAGCTATCCGCGGGCTGACGGACGGAGCGCGGAGGTCCGGCGCGGGACCTCCGACGAGGACTTCGACGAGGCAGCCGAGTGGCTGCGCGGGCTCAGGAGCCGATGAGGGCGTTCAGCAGGGTCTCGCGTTCCTGGATCGCGGTGTAGAGCTGCTCGGAGATGGAGCGCAGTGCCGTGAGGGCGTCGTACTGATAGGCCGCCAGGACGTCGGCCATCGGGTTCTCCAACAGGGTCTGCCGCTCCAAGGCCAGCTCTGCCTGCTTCGCGCGGAGCCAGATGAGGCGGTGCTGGAGCCACTTCTCGCGCTGCGGCGCGTCCGGCGCCGGGCCCACGGCGGTCAGGGACCACTCCTCGCTGAGCTTCTGGAGCGCGGGGAGATCGTCCTTCTCGTACGCGGCGTTGACGCGGGTGATGAAGGCTGAGCGGCGGGCGATCTCGGTGGGGTCCTGGACCAGGTCCGGGTGGGATCGCCGCGCGAGCTCCCGGTACAGCCGCTGCGCGGTCTTGCTGGGACGCACCGGCGTGTCGGGGTCCGGGCTCGACGCCGATTCCTGCTTGGGCGGGCGCGGCGTGTCAGTGTCAGTATCGCCTGCGGCGTCGCCCTCGCTGTCTATCACCTCCTCTTCGGCGCGCAGCAGAGGGTCCTCGCCGGACACCTTGGCCCGGGCCTCCACCGCGCGGCGGATCGCTTCGGGGTCGCCGGTCATGGCCGGCGGATCGCTTCGGGGTCGCCGGTCATGGCGGCCTCGGTCTCGGCGGTGAGCGCGTCCAGTTCGTCCAGGCGGCTGTACAGCGGGCCCAGCTGGATCTGGTGCAACCGGGTGAACTGGTCGAGTTCGGCGCGCAGGGTCTCGACGGCGACCTGCGTGTCGAGCAGGTTCGTCTCGGCCACCACGACGGCGTCCTCCAGACTTTGGAACAACGGCTCACTCATAGCCTGGGCAGTCTCCACGGTTGGTCCTCACAGATTTACTCAGGGCACTGCGGCAGAGAGGGTACAGGAGTGGCACAGGGTGACGACTCCGTCTTCAGGCGTACTGTGGTGCGCAGGATGATCGACCTTAACGCAGATCTGGGCGAAGGTTTCGGGCGTTGGCGAATGGGGGACGACGACGCGCTGTTACACCTGGTCACCAGTGCCAACGTAGCCTGCGGTTTCCACGCCGGCGACCCGTCCACCATGCGGGCGGTGTGCACGGCTGCGGTGCCGCTCGGCGTGCGGATCGGCGCCCAGGTGGGCTATCGCGACCTCGCAGGCTTCGGCCGCCGGGACATTGAGTACGACCCGCGCGAACTCGCGGATGATGTGCTGTATCAGATCGGGGCTCTAGACGCTTTCGCTCGGGCGGCCGGGGACCGGGTGCGGTATGTGAAGCCGCATGGGGCTTTGTACAACCGTATCGTGCGCGACGCGGTGCAAGCGGAGGCGGTGGTGCGGGCAGTGGTCGCGTATGCGGCGGCGTTTGAGGTTTCGCTCCCAGTGCTCGGGTTGCCCGGGTCTGTGTTTCTGGAGCTGGCGGAGGCCGCAGGGCTGCCTACAGTGGCGGAGGCGTTTGTGGATCGGGCTTATACGGCGCGGGGGACTTTGGTGCCGCGCTCGGTGCCGGGTGCGGTGCTTTCTTCGGTGGAGGAGGTCGCGGCGCGGGCGGTGGAGATGGCGGTTTCGGGGACGGTGGTGGCGGTTGAGGGGACGCGGGTGGTGGTGGGGGCGGAGTCGTTGTGCGTGCATGGGGATTCGCCCTCGGCGGTTGCTATGGCAGAGGCGGTGCGGGGAGCTTTGCGGGAGGCGGGGGTTGAGGTCGGGGCTTTCGCGTGAGGGAGATGGGCGGGGGTTCTGGGGTGGATGGCTTTGGGGCGGAGATCCGCCGCGCGGGTTCGAGGGCGCTGCCGAATCCGAGGCCGAAGGTGCTGCCGGCGGGGCCTTTCGGAGCGCTGCTTGAGCTTTCGTCGCTAAGTGATGTGCAGCGGTGCTTCGCGTGGGTGGAGCGGTGGCGGGCCCGGCGGCCGGGGGTCTTGGTCGACGTGGTGCCTGCCGAGCGGACGCTGATGGTGATCGCGACGTTCGATGATGCGGGACAGCGTGGGCTGCGGGAGTTTGTGGCGGCGTTGGGGGATGTGGATTGGGCGGCTTCGGAGTTGGCGGGCGGTTCGGCGCCGGCGGAGTTCGAATGCGTAGAACTGCCGGTGGAGTACGACGGGCCGGATCTTGAGGAAGTCGCGCGGTTGACGGGGCTCGGCGTGGACGAGGTTGTGGCTCTGCATACGGGGACGGAGTTCACGGTCGCTTTCACTGGCTTCGCGCCGGGATTCGCGTATCTGACGGGATTGCCGGAGGCGTTGCAGGTGCCGCGTCGGGATGCGCCTCGTACGCGGGTGGCGGCGGGGTCGGTGGCGTTGGGCGGGACGTATAGCGGGGTGTATCCGCGGGAGTCTCCGGGTGGGTGGCGGTTGATTGGGCGGTTGGCGTTGGGGGCGCCGGTGTTGTGGGACGAGGGGCGGGGTGCGCCGGCTTTGTTGCGGCCTGGGATGCGGGTTCGGTTTCGGGATGTGGGAAGAGGAGGTGGGGTGGCGGCCGGGGGCGGCCGCCAGGTGCGTGCTGGCGATGACGCCGCTGGCGGTGAAGTCGCCGGGGCAGGGGGTGACGTGGCGTGGTTGCGAGTGGTGCGGGCAGGGCCGTTGGCTACTGTGCAGGATTTGGGGCGTGCGGGATTTGCACAGCTAGGGGTGCCGCGCTCGGGGGCGGTGGATCGGGGCGCGTTGCGCCTGGCGAATCGGTTGGTGGGCAATGCGGAGGGCATGGCGGGGCTTGAGCTGACCTTGGCCGGCGGGGTGGTCGAGCTCGGGGTGGGGCGATGGTGCGCGGTTGCGGGGGCTCGGTGTGAGGTGCGGGTTTTTGTGGGGGGTGGGGCTGAGGGCAGTTCTCTCCTTTCCCCCGCCCCCTCCCACCAGCTGATCATGCAGACCGTGCCGGGCACAGCTTTCTACGCACCGCCGGGTGCGGTTGTGGACGTGGGGCCGGCGACGACTGGGGTGCGCGCGTACCTGGCGGTCGCCGGCGGGGTTGGGGGCGTCGAGGTTCTGGGGAGTCGCGCCTCCGATCTGTTGGCGGGTGTGGGGGGACGGGCGTTGAAGGAGGGGGATCTCCTTCCGCTCGGGACGCCGGCGGGGCTGCCGCCTGACATCCCGGGACTGGGATTGGCGCCGTCGCGGGACCCTGTGGACCCGGTGGTGGTTCGGGTGGTGGCGGGGCCGAGGAGTGACTGGTTCGCGCAGGACGCGTTGCGGATGTTGGGAACGGAGCGGTGGGAGGTGGGAACGGACTCCAATCGGACGGCGGTACGGCTGGAGGGCCCTGCCTTGCAGCGTGCGCGGGACGGCGAACCGGCAAGCGAGCCCATGGTCGTGGGGGCGCTTCAGGTGCCACCGGACGGCAGGCCGGTGCTGTTCTTGGCCGACCACCCGGTGACCGGCGGATACCCGGTGATCGCGTGTGCCCACCCGGCGGACTTGGACGCCGTGGGGCAGTCGCGACCGGGGACGGGGATCCGATTCCGGATGGTCGGCGGCTGGGGATAAGCCTGAGTGCTGACCTGTGGGTGGACCGGGTAAGTCGGTTGCGGCGCCGGCCGTGGTCCGATTAGGTCGGTCTCCTATGACCGCGATTGAAGATCTTGTGTGTCCGGACCGGTATCCCCTGTCGTCCACGTACGACCCGTCGTGGCTGCTCGGGCTGGACATGGGGCCGAACCCGCTGTGGATGCTGGAGGACTTAACCCGGGACCTGGACCTGAGACCGGGGATGCGGGTGCTGGATCTCGGCTCTGGGAAGGGTGCGACCTCGGTGTTCCTGGCCCGGGAGTTCGGCGTGCAGGTCGTGGCCGCCGACTGGTGGATCGCGGCCGAGGACGCGGCGGCGGTGTTCGCCGAGGCGGGGGTCGCCGACCGGGTCACCGCCGTGCGGGCCGAGGCGCACGTCCTGCCGTTCGAGCACGAGAGCTTCGATGCGATCGTGAGCATCGACGCGTTCGAGTATTTCGGCACTGCGGATTCTTACCTGCCCTATCTGCTGCGGTTCCTGCGCCCCGGCGGACAGGTGGGGGTGGCCACGCCGGCGATGACCCGGGAGGTGCGCGAGCTTGGCGCGATCCCGGCGCACATCGAGAAGCTGTTCGGGTGGGAGCCGATCGCCTGGCACACTCCCGGGTGGTGGCGCTTCCAGTGGGAGATCACGAAACTGGTGGACGTGACCTGCGCGCGCCTGCAAGCGCACGGCTGGCAGGACTGGCTGGCCTGGGAGCGGGCCTGCGCGGAATACCGGCCACAGGACCAGGCCGAGCATCGGGCCCGGATCGACGTGCTCACCGCCGACGCCGGCCAGTTCCTGTCCTTCGCGCTGTTGGCCGCGAGGAAGCGCTAAGGCACGCGCACAGCTCATGTGCGTGGCCAGTGATCAGTGGCGACAGTGGTCTGCACTGTCCGTCCGCACTCAGGTGGATCTTGCTAGTCCTGAAGAGTCCAATCCTGCGGCAGGGCGACGTGTAGCAGTGTTTCGACCTCGGCCGGAGGAAACGCCGGCCAGGTCCGCTCGACCTCGTGACGGCGGTTCAGCCGGCGATCCAGGAAGCGCTGGGCCCGCTTGAGTCCGTCCACGGCCGCGGACGGACTCAAGCGGCCATCGTGCATGGCCTGCCCGTAATCGTCGAGGTCCAGGAGCCGGTATGGGTGATCCGGCGGGCCGATGATGACATCGATCCACATGTCGTCGACCCGCAGAACTTCGCCGTCATCGACCACTGTCACCAGATCGCAGTACCACCACCCCTGCTGCTGCGGGGGGAAGGCGACCGGCTGGTTGATCTGGATGCCGTCATCCAGCAGGACGAAGCTGCGCTGGGCGTAGTCGCGGCCGTGCTGGGTGAACCCCCAGTCATAGGCCACGACGCCGTCTTGCCGCAGGCCCGCGGCCCGTATCCGGCCGTCGCGCACGACGGTCACCTGCTGCCCTGAAACAGTGATCGGCTCAGTCATCACGCTGACATTGCCACGGCGGCCTGGCCGAGTCCAAGGGCGGTGGCGGTGACTTGTCAGGTCGCCTCGCTGGGTGTGGTGGGCTTACCTTTCGGCGGACTCATGTACGCGCCGAGCGTGGCGCGCGCCAGCGATGATTGCGCTCGGCTCAGGAAGCGGGAGCCGGTGCCGGGACTGGTGTCCGGGTCGGGGTCGGAGCCGGTTCGTTGGCGGGGGACGCGTGGCGGATGCGGTGGGGTGCTGTCTGGCTCGGGCGACGTCGGTGGGGCGGGTCGGGATCGCGAGGGGTCGGTTCCTGAGCTCATGTGGGCAAGAGTTGCTGGAGAGCCAGTGGTGCTGAGCGCGGCGACGGATGCATCGGCACGAGTCGCTGGAGCTTGTGGCAGGCCGGTGGTCGTGGTGGCTGCGAAGAGTACGGGGTCGGTGAGTGTTTCCAGACCGGTTGTGGATTCGGGCTGACTGTTCGCGGCGAAGGTAATGGCGCTCGGATGAGTTGCCGTATCCGGGGTGGCCGGGGCCTTGTGGCGGGGACTTCTGGTGCTGACGATCGCATCCATCGTGCGCGGCGTGGCTTGCTGGGCGGCAAGGGTTTCGGTGATGCCGGTTGGGACCGTCGAATAGGCCGCGTCTTGTCGGACGGTTGCGGATCCGGGACGGAGGGCTGTGGTGCCGTCGGTTGCGGCTTTTGGGCGGGTGCTGGTGTTGGGGTCAGCTGAGGGCTCAGAGCGGTGGTGTCCGGAGGCGTCGGCGTTCCTGTCACCTGTGGGTTCAAGATGCGGAGTTCTGGCCGAGGCGCTCTGCTGGTAGACCATGGCGTTCGGGTCGGCGGGTGCGGTGCCGGAATTGGGACCGATGCTCGGACTATGCGTGGCCTCTGCAGCGTCGGTGGCACCGGATACGGGGCGGCGGGTGACGGCGGTACCGAGGGCCGTGCTCCGATCATGCGGCGCGGTCACAGTGGCCGCCGCGGCCGCGGGATCGGTGGCTTCGGTGGCTTGGGCGCTCGTGGCGGCGGGGCTGGTCTCCGTGTCGGGTGCCGGCGAGGGGACCGAGTCGGCAGCCGTGGGCGCGTCGTCGGTCAGTAGGGCCGGGAGGGGGATCAGGGTCTCGGCGTCGATCCAGCCCTGTTTGACGGCCTCCTGTTGGCAGCCGGTGCGGGAGCGGCCGGCGGCGGTGGAGATGGTGCGCCAGGTTTGGCCTTGTTGGAGGCGGTGGCGGAGGTCGGTGCGTTGGTCGTCGGTCCAGCGGGTGCCGTGGTTGGGCCAGAGGGCTCGGCGGCGGGCGAGGGCGGGGTTGGGTTGTTTGGCGTACCAGGTGATGGCGCGGAGTTGGTCTTGGTGGACCACGTAGACGACTTCGCCTTGGGCGTGGAAGACGAGTTGGTCTTCGTGGAATTCCACGCTGTCGGCGGGGATCATCAGTTGGGGACCGAGGGTGGTTTCCGGGCCTATGAGTTCTGCTCGGAGCCAGGGTTGGGTGGTGGACATTTTCTTCCCCTCTGCGGTGGTTTGGGTTGGTGATTCCAGGGTGGCAGAGGGGTCTGACAAGAAATAGGGCGATTCGGGTGAGGGGGATAAGACGGCTTATATTACTTGCCGCGGTTGCGGGTGCGTGTGCGGGTGAGCAGGAGGCTGACCAGCATGCCGGCGAGGAAGGTGCCGGCCAGGGCGAGCCACATCGGGGAGGTCACCGTCACGATCCAGAAGGTGATGCTGGCCTTGTGGGTGTTGGCCAGGATGAACCAGATCGCGATGACCGCGATGACGATGCCGCCGATCAGGCGGGAGCGCTCGGCCTTGTCGGCCGCGATGCGGTGCTGGTGCGGCGGGGGCTTGGGGGCTTCAGTCGTCATGAGGGGCCTGTTGCCGCCGGTGGCGGGCAGGAATCGTGCGTTGCCCCGAACAGGGGAAGGCGCCGGTGGGCTCAGCGGGTGTTCAGGGAGAAGATGACCGAGCCGAAGGAGACCTCGTCGCCGGGGTGGACGGCGGTGGGGGCGGTGATCCGCCAGCCGTTGACCCGGGTGCCGTTGGTGGAGCCCAGGTCGACCAGGAGCCAGCCGGCGTGGGAGCGGCGGAATTCGGCGTGGTAGCGGGAGACCGTGGTGTCGAACAGTTGGAGGTCGCATTCCGGCATGCGGCCGATGCGCAGGGTCGCCTGCGGGCCGCCTGGTAGGGACAGCCGGGGCAGGGTGGGGCCGCGCCAGGCGGCCTTGAGGCGGAAGCGGAAGTGGGCGATGGCGCCGACCGCGTTCACCATGCGCTGGCCCAGGCCCGGGCGCGGCGGCGGGATCGGCAGGTCGGAGACGAGCCGGGTCAGCTCGTTGTGTGAGCGGACTGCCAGCGCTCGATCGATGCGGTGGGAGAACGTGTCGCTGGACAGCCGGCCGGCCTCGGCGCCGGCCGCCAGCGCTTCGATGGCGTCGTCACGCTCGGCGTCCGAGGGCCGGTGGTCCGGCGGCTGCCAGGCGGCGTTCCCGAACGATGGACCTCCCATGCTGTCGATTGTCCAGTGTCGGCCGATCGGGTGTCCAGCAAGACGGTAGGGATCGCGCGGCCGGGGTCAGAGGGCTGTCTCACCCCTGCGGATCGGTGACCTGACCGAGGAAGAGGATCTGGCCGCTGACGGTGTCGCGGATGAGGAACAGGAACGGGTGGTCGACGTGCATGACCGCGGGCTTGTGCGGCTCGGCCGCGCCCGCGGTGCCGATGGCCACGCCGGAGGCGGCCGCTGCGGTGGTGCCTTCCTCGTCGACCGCGACGTGGGTCTTTTGCACGACGGTGGTCACCGCGAGCTTCTCGGGCTTGGCCGGGATGCCGCTCAGGTCGGCGGTGTCCGAGTCGAAGGCCGAGGTCATGCCGAGCGACATCAGCGCTTTGTTCAGCTGCAAGTCGGTGTCGAACGTGAACTTGGGGAGTTCGAGGTCGACTTTAGTGTCCGAGAGCGAGCCCGTGATCGAGGCCAAGCGGTCAGCGGTGAGTGACTTGCGGAACGTGTCGAAGGTGTCGGCGGCCGGGAGCAGGACGCCCATCGCCATGTGCTCCTTCTGGTACGGCAGCTCCGCGTATTGCCAGCCATCGCCCTCGGCGTAGCCGTACTCGTGGGAGTCGCTCATCATCGGAACGTTGTGCGTGCTGCCGCCCAACAGGTGGAACGGCTTGTCCGCGGTATCGCCCTTCTTGAACTCCGCGGCCCATTTGGCCTTGAAGTACAGCGCATCGGTGAGCGCCAGGCGGGTCGACGCGTCCAGGGAGCCGGGCCCGAACAGGTCCTTGATGAGCCCGTTGGTCTGGTCCTGGACCGTCTTGTTGATCATTTGGCGTGCGGCTTCCGGCGCACGCTGGAAGTCGGTCTCGTGGATGCCGGTGTCGAACGCGGCGGCCAGCGTCTTCAGGTAGGGCTGCTGGATGTCGTAGCCCTTCTGCGTCCACGCGGTGTCGAACTGCTGCATGTCCGCTTTGTCGGCGAGCGTGCGCTGCACGGTCGCCGAGTTCAGCGCGCCCAGCGCGGCGGCGAACTGGTCGGCCGGCAAGGAGGTGTGCAGGGTCTTGGCGATCTCCGCCGCGGTCTGTCCCTTGGCGCCGGGCATCAGCATCGCCAGCGCGGTGGCCAGGCTGGTCGGCGAGACCATCACGTTGTCGGCCCGGCCGTCGGCGACGGCGTGGAAGACGTCGAGACCGAAGGCGTTCGCGCTGGTGGCCGCAGCGGTCAAGGCGGTGGTCGGCACCGTCGCCCGGGCGGCGTCGGCGCGGACGAGGGCGTCGTCCTCGGGCTTGCCGCCGGACGACGAGCACGCGCTCAGCGCGGACAGGGCGGTGAGCGAAGCGGCGGCGATCATCGCTATCTGCTTACGTGGCATGCCGATTGGACGCGGCGGGAGGCGATCCGGTTTCCCGAACGAGTGAGTGACCGCGTAAGGCGTAGATCGTTGAAGCGGGCATGAACGTCATGACCGTCTCCCCGGTGACTCCGAATCCGATGAAGCAGAACGAGGAACAGCGCGTTGGAGAGGAAGGAGTTGACATTCCTCGGCAGCCTGGCGCCGGGCCGAACGCGGAGCCGCAGGGGGAGGGGTCCCCGGAGGAGAACGAGGAGAGCGCGGAGACCGAACCGGTCGGTGAGGCCGTCGAGGAGAAGGAGAGCATCGAGGACAAGGACGGGAAGAAGGCGGCTGCCAAGCCGAGGAGGAAGAGTGCCCCGCGTAAAGCGGCCGGCACCAAGACGCTCATCGTCCTGAAGGAAGGGCGGGTGCAGTACGCGGACGCCGAGACCGTGCTCGTCGTGGACCTCGACGAGGCGTCCTCCCCCGACACCGACGTGCACGACGTCCTGGACCGCCTCACCGAGCTGCGCGACGCGGTCGATTCGCCCGGCAGGGCGGAGGCGGTCAAGGCGCTGACCGAGCTGATCCAGGAGAAGGCCCTGGGCTAGCGGCAGAGCCTGAGCCCTACTCCTGCTCCGCGGACGGCTGCCAGAGCGGCTCGTCGACCGTGAAGCCCACCGGCTCGTCCCAGCCGTTGCGGAACGCGACCTCGTGCGCGGGCCGGCGCGGGGCCACGGCCCAGCGGCCGGTCGGGTAGCCGAAGGACACGCAGCAGGCTTGCTTCCACTCCTCGTCGGCCGGTACGCCCAGAATTTCCTTCACGCGGCTGTCGTGGACCGTTCCGAGGATGGAAGTCAGCGCGCTGCCGACGCCCTGGGCCCGGGCGGCGAGCTGGGCGCTCCAGACGGCGGGGAAGATGGACCCGCCGGTGCGGTCGTTCTGCACGAAGGCGAACAGGAACAGCGGGACCTGCTCGAAATGATCGGCCAGCCACCGCGACGACTTCATCACCTTCGCCGTCTGGACGGACTCCGGGCTGTCCGGGTCGGCGGTCATCGCGGCGACGCGCGGCGCGTAGACCGTCCGGTAGAGCTCGTCGAGAGCCTCGCGATACAGCGGGCCGAGGAGCTTCTTCTTCTCGGGGTCGTCCAGGAGCAGGAACCGCCAGTTCTGCGAATTGCCGCCGGAAGGGGCGCGGATGGCGGCGTCGAGGATCCGGGCCTGGACGGGCTCCGGGATCGGATCCGGCTTCACCCGGCGCATGGCCCGGGTCGTGTAGAGCGCTTCGTAGATGTCCATATCGAACCGCAGAGTAGATTTCTTCTCCGGCCGGGACAAGCGCGCGCTCACCCATGGCGCAGGGCGTAGCTCAAGCGGTCCGCGACCGCGGCGCGGGCCAGGCGGGCGGCGGTCGCGTTGTCCACAGCCAGGAAGACCAGGCCGCCGTCATCGGGTGCCGTACCGACTCCGGTGGCGCCCGGCGCGGCGTGGGCGATCTCGAGCACTGATACGTCGGCGGCGACCGTCGCATCGCTTCGCGGCCGTGCGGCGCGCGGTTCCCGGGAGGCGGAATCCGGCTCGGCCGGGTCCGGTGACGCGCCGGGGCCGGCGTCGCGGGCGGCGAGGACGTCGATGCGGTCCCCGGGGCGCAGATATCCGGTGCTGCCGACGTCCGCGAAGCGTACGGGGACGGCTACCAGGCCGCTCATCAGGGGTTCCGCGGCGAACCGGGGCGGCCGGCGCGGCGGCGGGCCGGTGTGCTCGGCGGTCAGCAGAGCCATCGAGACGCCGGCGAATCCGGCGGCGCCGACGAGGCGCAGGCGGCGGGTGCGGGAGGAGCGGCGCCGCCCGGATATGCGGGCGCCGAGCTTCGGGCGGGTGGTGGTGGCGGGCAGCATGGTTCTCCCTGGCGTAGTCGGGACGCTTCAGAGAGTAATGATCCGCATGCCGTGTCGTGCCTGTCCACTGCCGCCGAGCAGCCTGTGGATAACTTGAGATGGGCTGTGGATAACTCGGTGGACGACCGAGTCTTGATCAGCTGCCTGTGGACGAATTCGAGGTCGGGCTTGACTTCGGCGTCGAGGACGTGCTCGACGAAGAGGACGAATCACCCTTGCCCGCCGACGAGGAAGAGCCGGACGAGCCGGAGCCGCTTCCGGAGCCGTTGGACCCGCTCGCGCCGTTGGACCCGCTCGAGGACGATGCCGGCGTGGCCGAGCTCGACGATGCGCGGCTGTCGGTCCGGTAGAACCCGCTGCCCTTGAACACGATGCCCACGGCGGAGAAGACCTTGCGTAGTTCGCCCTGGCAGTTCGGGCATAGGGTCAGCGCGTCGTCCGTGAACTTCTGTACGACCTCCAGCGCCTCGCCGCAATCCTTGCACTGGTACTGGTAAGTCGGCATGGCAACTCCTTCATCGACCTGGCACTCTGGCCGCCAGACTGCTAATTCTGCGGGATCGGCGCGTGAGCTGTCCAATGCGAGGCCAGCAGTATGTGACACATGTCACCAAAACTATCCACAAGGCCTGGGCGGGAGAGCTAAAACAACCGGACGGTCCGGACCGGGCTGGCTGATCAGACGGCTGATCAGAACAAGGGGATCTCGAACCAGACGAACTTGCCGCCATCGGTGGGCCGCGCGCCCCACCGCGCCGACAGCGCGTCCACCAGATACAACCCGCGACCGCCCTCATCTGTTTCCGCGGCCTGCCGGATGCGCGGCAACCGTACATCCGGGTCGTGCACCTCGATCCACAGTGCGCGCAGACCCCGGCGCAACACCAGGTCCAGCCGCCGGGATCCGCCGGGCGCGGCCAACGTGCCGTCCAGCATCCCCAACTCGTCCAGCAACCCGGGCTCGGCGAGGAGGTCCATCTCGTTGTCCTCGTCCAGGGCGCCGAGATGATCGGCGTACTCCCGGACGGCGGCCAACTCCAGCATGTCCTCGGCCATCGGCGGCGGGTCGGCCGCCGGGTACTGGCTGGAGTCGGAGAACGACCACGGCGAGGGACGCGGCCCGCTGGCATGCCGCACCGCGTTGGTGATCAGCTCGGACACCAGGAGTTCGGCGAGTTCGGCATGCTCGCTCAGACCCCACTCACGCAGCACGGCCCGGGTGTGATGCCGGGCCGCGAACGCCGCCTCGGGCCGGGCCGGCAGCGCCAGACGGGACAGCGGGAGGTCGACCGTGGAGGTCGCCATGGCGAGCACGGCCTGGTCGTCGTGCGCCTCGCTGCCGGCTGCCTTCAGGGCGGCGCGACAGATCGCGCGCGGCTCGCGTACCACGCGCTCGATGGCCGAGCACAGCGTGCGCACACCCTGATCCACGGACTGGTCCCGGCGCTCCACGACCCCGTCCGTATACATCACCAGCACATCGCCCGGCGGAATGCTGAAGATGTGGTCGTCGAACTGCACCGCTCCCTTGCCGCCGCCGGGTCCCAGCGGGCCGATGCCCAACGGGACGTCGGGCGGTACCTCCATCGGATACGTACCGTGCGCGGAGGCAAGCAGCGGCGGGGGATGTCCGGCATTCGCCAAAGCACAGCGTCGAGTGAACGGGTCGTAGATCGCGTACACGCAAGTGACGAGGATCTCCTCGTTCAGTCCGCGCACCAACTCGTCCAGATACGACAGCAGCTGTCCGGGCTGTACATCGAGCACCGCATACGCGCGCAACGCGGCCCGCAACTGCCCCATCACCGCAGCAGCGTGCGCACCACGCCCCTGCACATCGCCGATCACGACGCCGATCCGTCCGGCGGACAGCTCGACGACGTCATACAGGTCGCCGCTCACTTCGGAAGCAGCACCCGGCGCATAGCCGACGCGGATGGACACGCCATCGGGAAGCGGCAGATCAGTCGGCAGTAGGGACTTCTGGAGCGCCAACGCCAGAGTCCGCTGCCGGTCGAACATGGCTGCGTTCTCCAGAGCCAGTCCGGCCCGCGCGGCCAGTTCCTCGACCAACTCCAGGTCCGCAGTGTCGTAGCGCGGAGTCGGATCAGCATCCTCGGTCAGCGCAATAGCGAGCACTCCGCGTACTCCGCTCGGCGCCAACAGCGGAACCGCGATGAGCGACTTGGCGTCGAGCAGCAGCGCCTTCCGGTCGCACTCCTCATCCGGGTCCATCGCCTTCACCCGGGGCGCACCCTGGATGAGTACTGGACGACCGGTACGCAGTGCGCGATCGCACGGATGCCGCGCCGGGTACTGGATCTCCGTACCCGCCCGCATAGGAGGACAAGGAGAGCTATCCGTACTGTGCACCGTCACCAAGCGCTGGGCGACACCGTTCTCATCCAACAAGTCCACAACGCAGGTATCAGCGAACGCCGGAACCAAGATCTCCGCCAGCGCCGCGAGCGTGCGACCGGTGTCCAGCGACGTCCCCAGCTGCATCCCCGCACGCGACAACACGGCGGCGCGCACTGCAGCCCGTGCCGCGGCGCGCTGCTGATCGTCCCGGCTGGCATCGGACCCGAACAGGTCGATCGCCGTCACCACGGTTCCGGTGATCATTCCGCCGTTGATCATCGGCGCGGCGCGCACCCGCGCCAGCAGCGAGTCGCCGTTCCGGGTGGTGATGGGGAACGAACCCTCCCACGTCCCGCCCCGCTGCACCGTCGACCCTATGGCGTCCAAGTGCGACAGCGCGTTGCCGTTGGAACCGTCGGCGACCACGAACTCGGTCCAGGGCCGGCCCAGCACTTCGTCGCCGTTGTAGCCGAACAGCTCCTCGGCCGCGGGATTCCAGCCGGTGATCAATCCGCGGCGGTTCAGCACCACGACCGGGTCCGGAAGCGCTTCCAGGACCGCTATAGCCGCACTCTGCGTGGCATTGTTGGGCACGAACTCGGCCGACGGAAGCTGCCGGGCATGCGGGAGCTGTTCCCCGGTCCCCGGCTGACGTCGCATGTGAGGTAACCAACCGCTCTGCCGAACCCTGACGTTCTTTAAGCGCCGAGTCTGCCACTAGCGGTCCCCTCCGCGCGAGGAAACCCCGGGGGAGATTGGCGGAGATTGGCGGTTGCTTCAGAAAGCCGTCAGTCCCACCACCGGGTGCCTTCCGCGGTCACCGCCACGTCGACGGCGCGGTCGTGCGGTTCGAACGGGATGGCGACGTCGAGCTCTCCGGGGTACAGCAGCGCGGCGATCCGGGGGCGCGCGGCGGCATCAGCCGCTCCGGCGACCCTGGCCAGCACCCGGTCGTAGCTGCCGCCGCCCCGGCCCAAGCGCACCCCGGCCGGCGACACCGCCAGCGCCGGGACCACGATCCAGGATGCCGACAACACAGCCTCCAGGCCCAGGGACTCGACCGGTTCCGGGATCGGGCTCGGCCGGGTACTGCCGGGCGGAATCCTTCGAACGAGTGAATCAGGCCCGGTGTACCTCCCCCACGACAGGTCCATGTCATTCACTAGAATGGGTAACAGGACGCGGACACCGCGCCTACGCAATCCCGCCAGCAGCGGACCGGTGTCCGGTTCGGTGCCGAACGACGCGTAAGCGGCGACCACGTCAGCCTCGCCGATCCACCCCAGCAGAACATCGCACGCCGCGGCTGACCACCGCGCGCGCTGCTCCGGGGCGCACACGCGCCGCGCGGCCAGCAACCGTGACCGGATCGTGCCCTTGGAGGAGGCCGGGTCGTTGGATTGATTCGTCATGCTGTGTACAAGAATGCCAGGCCGAAGAGGGGCTCAGCTGACCTGAGCCTTCGGCGGAGCCGACATTTTGTCATAAAAGAGGTGCCCCACCGATGACTCTCACGGCGGCCGCAGTGGTGTTCCTGGCGGTGGCCTGCGCCTTCCTCGGAGGCATGACACTGGCCCTGCGCCTGAAGCTGGACCGGCTCCAGGAGAGCACCCGCGCCGCGCTGGCCGAGGCCGCCGACGAGGTGACCGGCCTGGAGCAGGGCCGGGAGGACCTGGAGCGGCTCTCGGCCATAGACCCGCTGACCGGGATCTGGAACTACCGGCACCTGCAGGGCACGCTGACCCGGGAGCTGGAGGACGCGCGGACCACCGGTTCCAGCGGTGCGCTGCTGATGATCGACGTCGACGACTTCCGCCGGGTCAACGCCGCGCACGGCCACCAGCGCGGCTCCGCCGTGCTGCGCGAACTCGCCCAGCGCCTGGCCCTGGAGGTCCGGCACGGCGACACGTTCGCCCGCTACGGCGGCGAGGAGTTCGTGATGATCCTGCCCGGGACCAACGCCGAGACCGCGGCCCGGGTCGCCGAGCGCCTGTGTTACGCGGTCCGCAAGATAGCGTTCGACGCCGGCCCGGACAGCGATCCCGCCCAGAGCGCGCTCCAGCTGACGATCTCCATCGGCGGAGTGATCTATCCGGACCACGGGACCCACGCGACGACGCTTTTGCGTCAAGCTGACGAACAACTCATGGCGGCGAAGCGTGACTCGCATGGAAGTTGGCGTATCACCTGATAGCGTCCGCCTATGGTGGAGGTTCGTAAAGCAGTCATTCCGTCGGCGGGACTGGGAACCAGGTTTCTCCCCGCGACCAAGGCCACTCCCAAGGAGATGCTGCCGGTCATCGACAAACCGACGATCCAGTACGTCGTCGAGGAAGCGGTGACCGCAGGGTTGACCGACATCCTCATGGTGACTGGACGCAACAAGCGGCCACTGGAGGACCACTTCGACCGTGCGGCGGAGCTGGAGGAGGCACTGGCCGCCAAGGGCGATGAGGCCCGGCTGGAGCAGGTGCGCGCCTCGTCGAACATGGCGAACGTCCACTACGTGCGACAGGGCGATCCCAAGGGATTGGGGCACGCAGTACTGAAGGCCGCTTCTTACGTGAACGGCGAACCGTTCGCCGTCCTGCTCGGCGACGACTTCATCGACGAGCGGGACCCGCTGCTCCCGGCGATGATAGAGGTCCGCAAGCGCTATGGCGGCTCCGTGGTCGGCCTCATCGAGGTTCCCGAGGAGCACATCCACATGTACGGATGCGCCGCGGTGAAGCCCGCGCAGGACGGGCCGGAACTGCCCCAGGACCACACCAGCCTGATCCGGATCACCGACCTGGTGGAGAAGCCGCCGGCGGACCAGGCGCCGTCGAACCTGGCCGTGATCGGCCGCTACGTCCTCGACCCCGCCATCCTGGACGTCCTGGCCGAGACCCCGCCCGGCCGCGGCGGCGAGATCCAGCTGACCGACGCGCTGCGCACCCTGGCCGGCAACCCGGACATCGGCGGACCGGTCCATGGCGTGGTGTTCACCGGACGCCGCTACGACACCGGCAACCCGATCGACTATCTCAAGACCGTCGTCCAGTTGGCTGTGGGCCGTCCCGATCTCGGCAAGGAGTTCCGGGAGTGGCTCACCGCTTACGTCCGAGACGGATTCCAGGGCTCCGAGGGCTGAGGCCGGCCTGCCGGCAGGAGAGAAATAGCTCCCTATTGCGGAGACAGATCAGCCTCATCTCGGCTTATGTGTCGCCGCGGTAAGGGATGATGGACCCATGGCCGAACCCGACACCGAGAAGATGCGCAGCGTCGACGACCACCTGAAGCTGGTCCTCGACACCGTTCAGCTCCTCGCCCCGATGGAGCTGCCGATCACCGATGTGAACGGTCTGACGCTCGCCGACGACGTGGTCGCGACCATGCCCCTGCCGCCGTTCGACAACTCCTCCGTCGACGGTTACGCCGTGCGCCTGGCCGACCTGGAGGGCGCCGCCGAGGACAGCCCGGCGGAGCTGCGCGTGGTCGGCGACATCGCGGCCGGCTCGGTGTTCGAGGGCATCCTGGAGCCGGGCACCTGCGCGCGGATCATGACCGGCGCCATGGTGCCGCACGGCGCCGAGGCGATCGTGCCGGTCGAGTGGACCGACGGCGGCACC
>JAEKKI010000061.1 GCA_019510485.1 Catenulisporales bacterium | reverse complement strand
CGCCTACGGCGGCGCCCTGGGCGGCGGTCTGGTGATCGACGGCCGCCCCACCCCGCCCGACACCCCGCTGGCCGGCTCCGGACTGGTCATGGGCTCCGAGGTGGCGACCGTGCCGACCGCGGACTGGGACCCCGGGACCATGTCCGACCAGGGCTTCGTGCTGCGCGTCGTGGGAGGCCTGGACGCCGGCCTGTCGGTGCCGCTGGCGCCGGGGCGGTTCCGGCTCGGCCGGGGCGAGGCGGCCGACATCCGCGTGGACTGCCCCGACATCTCCCGGCTGCACTGCGAGATCGACGTCACCCGGGACGGCCGGGTGAGCGTCCGGGACCTCGGCTCGCGCAACGGCACCGACCTCAACGGCGAACGGCTGGCGGGGCCCACCGTCATCGGACCGGACGATCTGGTGTGCGCGGCCGGCCGCGTGCCGTTCCGGGTCCTGCCGGTCGCCGCGCTCGGCCCGGTGCAGTACGTGAACCCGGCGCGCGAGGCCGGCCCCGGCGGCACGCTGCCGTTCAACCGCGCCCCACGGGTGGCCGCCCCCGCCGAGGCCCCGCCGGTCCGGCTGCCGCAGCCGCCGCGCCGCGCCGAGGCCCAGCCGTTCCGGATCACGACCATCGTCGCGCCGCTCGTCCTGGCCGCCGTCATGGTCCTGGTGCTGAAGAACTTCGCCTACGCGCTGATCGCCCTCTTCAGCCCCATCATCATGATCGGCACCCAGGTCGAGGACCGGGCCCGGGGCCGCAGCGGACTGCGCCGGGGCCGCCGCGACTACGCCGCGCGCCTGAACGAGGTCTACGACGAACTCCAGGACCGGCGCGCCGACGCCGAGGCCCGCCGCCACACCGAGTTCCCCGACCCGGCCGAGGTGCTCTACCGGGCCGCCGAACCCGGGCTCCAACTGTGGGAGCGGCGCAGCGGTGCGGCCGACTTCCTGCGCCTGTCCGCGGGACTGGCCGACCAGCGCTGGACCCCGCCGGTGGACGCCGGGCGCCGCCACGACCAGGAACCCGATCCGGCCGTCGCCGACGCCGTCGCCGAGGCCTCGCAGCTGTTCCAGGTTCCGGTGCCGGTGACGCTGGCCGGCGGGGGAGTGCTCGGATTGGAGGGCGACCGGGCGGCGACGCTGGCCGCCGCGCGGTCGCTGCTGTGCCAGGCCGTCGCCGGAAGCGGCCCGGCGGACCTGGCCCTGGCGGTCTTCGCCGATCCCGACCGGGTCGCCGACTGGGACTGGACCAAATGGCTGCCGCACGGCGCCGATCCGCGCTCCGGCTCCTCCCGCTACGTCGCCGTCGGCGCCGACCGCTGCGAGACGATGGCCCGCAGCCTGCTGGCCGAACTGGGTGAGGCGAACGCCTCCAGCTCGTTCGGAAGCCGCGCCGGCGAGTCCGCCTCATCCGGGGCGCCGACCCTGCTGATCGTCGTCGACGGCGCGATGCTGCTGGAGGGCCGGCCCTGCGCGCTCCGCGACCTGCTCGCCGGGCAGGCCGGACCGGTGGCCGGCATCGTGCTGACCAGACGGCTGCCCGCGCTGTGCACCGAGGTACTCAGCGTCTCGCCCGACGGCTACGGCCGCGTGCACCGCGTCTCCAGCGGCGAGCGGGTCGACCACGTCCTGGTCGCCGGCATGACCCGGCACCGGGCCCGCACCCTGGCCCGCGCGCTCGCCCGGTTCGAAGACCCCGAGGTGAAGGCCGCCGGCGCCGGACTGCCGGACCGAGTCAACCTCCTGCCACTGCTCGACCTGTCCGGACCGCTCGACGCCGCGCTGGCCACCCGCTGGCACGCGGCCGTCAGCACGTTGCGAGCGCGAGCGGTTCTCGGCGTCACCGAACAGGGCACATTCGAGATCGACCTCGACGACGACGGACCGCACGGCCTGATCGCCGGCACCACCGGCTCCGGCAAGAGCGAGCTGCTCAGGACGCTGATCGCGAGCCTCGCCGTCGCCGCCGACCCCGAGCACCTCACCTTCGCTCTGGTCGACTACAAGGGCGGCGGCGCCCTGGACGAATGCGCACGGCTGCCGCACGTCGTCGGCCTGGTCACCGACCTGGACGAACAACTCGGCGAGCGCGCCCTGCGCTGCCTGGAAGCCGAACTGCGGCACCGCGAGCACGCGCTGCGCGGCGTCGGCCTGAGCCACGTCCGCGACTACCAGCGGCTCCGCGACTCCGGACGCGGCGACCTGGAGCCGATGCCCCGGCTGGTGGTGGTGATCGACGAGTTCGCCACCCTGGTCAAGGCGCTGCCGGAGTTCGTCGACGCCCTGGTCAGCATCGCCCAGCGCGGCCGCAGCCTGGGCATGCACCTGGTGATGGCCACCCAGCGGCCGTCCGGCTCGGTCAACGAGGCCATCAAGAACAACGTCAAGATGCGCCTGGCCCTGCGCCTGGAGAGCGTCGCGGACTCCCAGGACGTCATCGACTCCCCGGCCGCCGCCGCGATCGGCACCCGGCAGTGGGGCCGCGGTTTCTACCGGGTCGGCGCGGGCGAGGTGCTGCCGGTGCAGACCGCGCTGTCCACCGGAGTGACGCCGGTCGAGAACGGGAACGGCCGGCTGTCGCTGGCGCCGTTCCGGTTGACCTCTGGTGAGCGCGCGGGGGCCGCCGCGCCCGGCGCGGATCAGGATGTCGCGACGGCCGGTCTGCCGACCGATCTGGCCCGGCTCGTCGAGGCGGCCCAGTTCGCCGGCTACGCGGCCGGCATCACCCCGCCCCGGCGGCCGTGGCCGGATCCGCTACCCGCGGTGGTGCCGCTGCACGAACTCGGCACCGCCGCGCGCGGACTCCAGACGGAAACCACGGGACTGGCGGCGTACGCGCTGGCCGACGACCCGGACCGGCAGGCGCAGTACCCCGTCGGCTGGGACCCCGCCGCCGGCAACCTGCTGATATACGGCGTGGTCGGTTCCGGCACCTCCACCGCGCTGGCGGCGCTCGCCGTCGCCAACGCCGCGGCCCAGCCGCCGGACCGCCTCCACCTCTACGTCCTGGACCTGGGATCGGGCGACCTGTCCGCGCTGGAAGGGCTGCCGCACACCGGCGCCTATATCGGCCCGGCCGACCGCGCGCGGCAGATCCGGCTGATCAGGATGCTGCGAAGCGAGCTGAACGCGCGCAAGGCCGGCGGGGCGCTGAGCCGGCCGCATTCCGCCGGCCCGGGCTCCGTCCCGGCCAACGGCGCCGGCGGCGTCAACGGCGCCTACGCGGTCAACGGCGTCAACGGCGTCGCGAACACCCGCGTGCTGGTCCTCATCGACAACATCGGCTCGCTGCGGTCCGAACTGGAGAAGGACTTCGGCGGCATGGCAGTGCTCGACGACCTGGAGCGCATCTTCGCCGACGGCCCGGCGGTCGGCCTGCACATCATCGCCGCCGGCGACCGCACCGGAGCCGTCCCCGGCGCCTGGGGCGCGCTGGCCCGGCAGAAACTGGTGCTGCGGCTGGCCGACGCCGGCGACTATGCGAGCTTTGACATCCCGCGCCGCGCGGTGCCCTCCGCCGTGCCCGGGCGCGCCGTGGTGGCCGCGACGCGCCAGATCATCCAGATCGGCCACCCCGGCACCGCCGGCGCCGAACTCGCCGCCTCCGTCGCCGCCGTCGCCCAGCGCTGGAACGGCGCGCCGCGCACCGCGAACCCGGTCCGGCTGCTGCCCGAACTCATCCCGGCCGAGCGCATGCAGCGGGCCGGCGTCTTCGCCGCCACCGGCGCCGAGCCGTGGTCGATCCCGGTCGGGTTCACCGACAGCACCCTGGCCGCCGCCGTACTGCGCTTGCACGAACACGAACACGCGCTCATCGCCGGGCCGCCGCGTTCCGGTCGCAGCAGCGCACTCGTCACGATCGCCCTGGCGGTGCTGACCGGTGCCGATCCGCCGTCCATCGTGGCCTTCGCACCGCGGCGCTCGCCGTTGCGGGAGCTGCCCGCTCCGGTCGCGGGCTGCACCGAGTACACGGAGTTGGAGAGCCTTCTGCAGGCTGCCGGTGACCGGGTTCTGCTTCTGGTCGACGACGCGGACACGGTGACGGACACCACGGGCGTCCTGGACCGGTTCATCGCCAAGGCCGGGCCCGGCCGGCACGCGATCGCCGCCGGGCGCAACGACGGCGTCCGCCGCCAGTTCGGGCAGTGGACGCAGCGCGTGCGCGAAGCCCGCTGCGGCGTGCTGCTCGTCCCGGACCACGACATCGACAACGACCTGCTCGGCACCCCGCTCCCGCGCCAGCACCGGATGGCGCCGCTGCCCGGCCGCGGCTACCTGGTCGCCGACGGTGCGGTCGAGGGTGTGCAACTGGTGCAGGCCTCGCCCGCGGATTTCTTCACCAGTCTCTACAACGCGCGCGGTAGCTCCGAAATACACCGCTCGTTAGACGACCCCGCCGCGGGACCGGCATAGCCTTCTGACTCGTAGCAAGAGCCGGACGGTTCCGGCGAGGCGACCCCCCACCAAGCTCGCGGGCCCGCACAGGACGGCGGGCCCGCGGAACCACCTAGCGATACGGAGCACCATGATGAGCGACGGGACTGTCAAGGTCACTGCCGAGGCTCACCTGCACATCACGCAGCTGAACAGCCTCCAGGCGCAGCTGAGTGACCTGCTGAGCCAGATCACCTCGCACGGCCTGGCCCTGACCGACCCCAACGTCTGGGCGGGCCCGGCGGCGTCCGTGTTCGCCAACAACGTGTGGCCCGCCGCGCAGACCCAGCTCGACCAGGTCCGCGGTGTCCTGGCCGACCTGCAGGGGCAGGTCGGCCAGATAGTCAACAACATCACCGCGGCCGGCGGCGGCCTGCCGGTCGTCGGCTCCATCGGTTCCCTGCCGGTGGTCGGCGGCCTGGTCGGCGGCCTCACCAGCGGTCTGTAGGCACCGGCGGAACGTGGGCGCCGGACGGAGCGATTGATCGGATCGAACTGAACAGCACCAAACCCACCCCGGCGACGGCGGTGGCGTGGCGGCACGGAGCGGGCGTGCCGCCACGCCACCGCCTCGTCGTGCTTTGTGCTGGAAACGTTTTTTCGTGGGATGGACGGGAACGCGAGTAATGACACGCCGTAGTGGATCCAACGGTTCGGGTGCAGCAGCCAAGGCGAGTGCGGTGTTGGAGGCGCCCGAACGCGTTCCCGGCTACCGGAACCTGAAGCAGATCGGATACGGCGGCTTCAGCGTCGTGTACCGGGCCGTGCAGGAGTCCGTCGACCGCGCCGTCGCCCTCAAGGTGCTGACGGTCAGCGGCTCCGACGAGGAGGCCCGGCGGCGCTTCGTGCGCGAGGTCAAACTCACCGGGCGGCTCAGCGGGCACCCGCACGTGGTGACGGTGTTCGACACCGGAACCACCGCCTCGGGGCGGCCGTTCCTGGCGATGGACCTGTACGACGGCGGCTCGATGAAGGAGTGGCTGGCCCGGCGCGGTCCGCTGGGCGCCGCGCAGGCCGCCCTGCTCGGCGCGAAGATCGGCGAGGCGCTCGCGGCGGCGCACGAGCTCGGGGTGCTGCACCGCGACGTCAAGCCGAACAACATCCTCATCTCCCGGTACGGCGAGCCGGCGCTGGCCGACTTCGGGGTGTCCTGCCTGCTCGACGCCAGCACCTCGGGGTCGGTGCTCGACATCTTCTCGCCGCAGCACGCCGCGCCGGAGCTGATGACGCGTGGCGAGCCGAGCGCCGCCTCCGACGTCTACGCGCTCGGGTCGACGCTGTACGAACTGCTCGCGGGGCAGCCGCCGTTCGGCGGGCCGGGGCAGGACGTGCGGGCCACAATGTTCCGGACGGTGAGCGAGCCCGCGCCTCCGCTGGACTGCCCGGAACTGCCGGAGCTGGCCGACGCCGTCGCGCGGGCCATGGCCAAGGATCCGGCCGACCGGTTCCCGGACGCGGCCACCTTCGCCAGGGAGCTTCGGATTCTGATACCCGAGGGGGCGGCCGCGGCGCTGACCGGTCCTGGGGCGCCGGTCGCGGGTGCGGGATCTGCCGGATCTGCTGGATCCGCCGGATCTGCCGGAGCCGGGTCGGCGGACGTGCCGGGGCCGCGCCGGGAGGCTGCGGTGCCGGTGGCGGTCGACGCCGGACAAGCGGCCGACCTGACCGATGAGATGTACGTGTATTCGGCCGCTGATGATTACGTGCCGCGGGCCGACGAGACGATGGTGCGCCCGGATCGGGTGGACCAGGCCGCGGTCGCCGCCGCCGGCCGCAAGCCCTCGGACGGCGGCCGGGGCCGCCGTGGCGGCGGCGGCGCGGGCGAGCGCCGGGCCGACGGCGGCGCGCCGCGTTCCAAGAAGAAGCCCCTGGCCCTGATCGCCGGGCTCGTACTGGTCGCCGGTGTGATCTGGGCGGTGACGGCGTCGCAGGGTTCTTCGGCACCCCACAGCGGCACCGCCGCGCAGCAGAACACGCCCACCACCTCCAGCTCCGATTCGGCCAGCGCCTCGGCCACCCACGGCACGCCGTCACCGACGCCGACGCACTCGACGTCCACGCCGTCACCGACGCGTCATTCCTCCAGCAGCACGCCGTCGCACGCCACGACGTCGAGCGTGACCACCGTGACCGCCGCGCCGCCGCCCTCGGACCCGGCCACGGCCTCCTCCAGTCCGCTGCCTCCGCTGTCCGGGACATACCATCGGTTCCAGAACACACAGAGCGGCGACTGCCTGACGCAGCCCGCCGGCTCCGGGACGGCCGCGCACCAGGGCTGCGCCGCGAGCCGGGCGCAGGGATGGGAGTATTCGGTGCCGCTCGGCGGGATCCTCGGCGCGGTGACCGGCCAGTTCGAGCTCGTCAACGCCGGCAGCGGCCAGTGCCTCGCCGGAGCCGCCGGCGGTACGGTCAGCGCCGCCAAGTGCACCGGCGCGCCGGCGCAGATGTGGACCAAGGCCGGCGGCTCCGGATCGGCCACCGAGTTCCGGAACATCGGTGACGGACAGTGCCTGAAGGCGGCGCAGGGCGGCGTCACCGTGGGGGCTTGCGGTTCCGGCGACTCTTCGGAACTGTGGACCGAGAACGGGACGGTTTCATGATTTCAGACGTTTGCCAACACCTGAGCATGACAGTCCGATAACGTTCGACGGTGAGCAAGCGGCGGCCGCGGCCGCCGGCGGCAACAGAAGACGGCACGGGATGGACGGGCAAGATGGTCAAGGTTCTGATCGTCGACGACCAGGTGCTGATCCGCGCCGGGATAGCGGCGATCCTGCGCGCCGCACCAGGCTACGAGGTGGTCGGCGAGGCCACCAACGGCGCCGAGGCCGTCGCCATGGCCGAGCGCACCGAGCCCGACGTGATCCTGATGGACATCCGGATGCCGGACACCGACGGCATCACGGCCACCCGCCGGATCCTGGCCTCCGGCCGCGAGCACCTTCCCCGCATCCTGATACTCACCACCTTCGACCTGGACGAGTACGTCTTCCACGCGCTACGCGCCGGCGCCGACGGCTTCGTCCTGAAGGACACCCCGCCGGAGCGACTGCTCGCCGCGCTGAAGGCGGTCGCGGACGGCGACACGCTTTTCTCCCCGACGGTTACTCGGCGGTTGGTTCATGCTTACGTCGCATTGGCCAACAGTGAGAGCGCAGGTGCCGAAGGGGTCCCGGGCAAGGTGCCGGTGGCGGCCGGTGCGGCTGCGACGAGCGGGCCGCTGATACCGCGGACCCGCTTGGCCGAGGCTCCTTCGTCGGCTGAACGCGCGGCTCTGGCCGCTCTTACTGCTCGGGAGACTGATGTTCTGCGGCTGGTCGCCACTGGGCTGTCGAACGCTGAGATCGCCGAGAAGCTGGTGGTCAGCGAGGGTACGGTGAAGACGCATCTGAATCGGGCGATGGCGAAGCTGAATCTTTCTAGTCGGGCGCAGGCGGTTGTGATCGCTTATGAGTCGGGGTTGGTGGTGGCTGGGCAGGGGCAGGGTTAGCGCTGGTTTTTAGCTGGTCTCGATAGTGCAGCAGTGCAGCGCCGGGTCGGTGTTTCGGGGCGAGTTCGGTTGTGGGTTGTGGGTTGTGGGTTGTGGGTTGCCGGGTCGCCCGCGTTGCCGGGTTGTGGGTTGCCGGGTTGCTGTGGGTGGGTGGTTTGAAGGGCTTCTTTACGGCCTTCGACAGTCAAGAGCGCCTCCGGCGGGGCCTTCAGCCGGAGCCTCCGCTCCGGGGAGGGGTAGGGCGCCTTGGGTTGGCGGGTGGCGGTGTGTTCTTTGGTCGCCTTTGTCCTGGTCTCCCCGTCGCATCGGCGCCTGACGGAATCACGCCGGTCAGATGGTGTCAAGTCGAATCATTCAGTCTTTTGGTTGCGTTTCGTGCGACTTGACACCATCTGCCCGTCGTGATTGGCTGCGCCCGCCGATGCGACGGGGAGACCAGGACGCCGCAGGAGTGTTGATGCCGTGGGTGTCACAGCGTGGTCGATCCGGCGGTGCCGGTCACCTCGGCGGGTCGTGAATGCGAATAGACAGCCAGATGGGGCGCGGACTTCCTTTAACACGCGACCCTGATCTTCTTGGCCTGTTTCGCGTTGGTGCCGGTGATGCCGAACAGGGTGCCGATGCCCGTGGGAGCAGTTGGTGAGCGCCCTTTTTCGTAGGTGAGGGGCCAAGCCACCGACCGGTAGTCGCCGCAGTTCAGGACTTCGCGGCCAGCGCCATCCGCAACGCTGACTCGATATCCCCATCACGGAACCGAAACCCCGCCGCCGACAACCGCTCCGGCAGAACCCGCAAACTCCCCAACACCTCCGGCCCCATCTGCCCGACGCCGGCGCGCAACGCCCACACCGGCAACCGCAACCGCGCCGGTCTCCCGACCACCGAAGCCAGCGCCTTCGCGAAGTCGACCGCGCGAACCGGAACCGGGGCGGCCAAGTTATAGGGACCCTCAGTCTCCGGCTGCTCGCCCAGAAACCGAATCGCCGCGACCGTGTCATGCAGTGACAGAAAGCTCCAATAAGCCCGCCCCGACCCCAGCGTCGCGCCAAGGCCGAACCGGAACGGCGTCAGCAGCCGCGGCACCAAACCACCGGCAGCCGACAGCACCAGCCCGGTCCGCAGAAGGCAGACCCGCACACCGGCCTCGGCCGCCGGCCGCGTGGCCGCCTCCCACCGCGCCGTGACCAGCGGCAGGAACCCGTCGGTGCCGGCGGCACTCGCCTCAGTGAGTTCCTCATCGCCACGATCGACGCCGTAATACCGGATCCCGGACATCGAGATCAGTACTGCGGGCGGTGTGCCGGCCCGCGCCGCCATCGCGGCCAACGCCGATGCGGTGCCGACACGGCTGGACGCGATCAGGTCGCGGTACCGGCCGTTCCAGCGCCGATCGCCCAGCGGAGCGCCGGCCAGGTTGATCACCGCGTCGGCACCCTCGACGAGCCGCGGATCGGGACGGCCCGGATCCCACTGCGCCTCGTCAGAAGTCCGCGTCGGCCGTCGGACGAGACGGACCACATCATGGCCGCCCTCCCGATACGCCGTGACCAGCGCGCCGCCGATCAGCCCACTCGACCCGGCGATGACCACCCGCACCTAACCCCGCCCCACACTCGCCACCAGCGTGAGCACGAACCCGGCCCCGACCAGCAGCCAGATCGCCCGCGCGCTCATCAGGAGCCTGCGACGGAACTCCGGGCGCTCCGAGGGAAGCGCGAACACCCGGGCCGGCCAATGCCGCCACGACACGTGCCCGAACACGGCGGTCGCGGCCACGTCCAAAACCAGCGCGACCCCGTAGACCCATCGCGCCCCGGACCACGGACACACGACAATGATCGCCATGGCACTCGCGATCAGCGTCGCCGCCATCGCCAGCACCCGCCAACGGTTTCCATGCGCGAGAACCGTGAGGAACTCCTCCAGCTGTTCGTCGTCCCGGAAGAACCGCGCGCTTCGCGGCTGCACGACCGCCAGGCTGTAGGTCATGGAGCCGGTCCACACCGCGGCCGGTAGGAGGTACACGGCTTCGAGCATCACGATCGGCACAGTACGCCATCGAACCCATGCCGCCGCCGGGGAAACCCTGCTAGTCTCCGGGGCTCAGGGACCTGATGTATCAACGGTTGATCACGCGGGGGCATGATGGGCGACCACCTCAGAGCCGACCTGAGGGCGATCCAGGACTTGACCGGAACGCTTCAAGGCTTGGCGCGCCAGCTCAACGAAGCCTTCTCCTATCCGGTCGGGGACTTCACGGCCGAGGCCGGCGCCGCCGATCTCGCCGCCGCCCTGACCGAGTTCTCCGACAACTGGACGATCCGGCAGGCGAACCTGTTGAGCGACCTGAACGATCTGGGGCGGGTCGCCGAGGCGGCCGCCGGCGCGATGGGCGCCACCGACACGAACCTGGCGCACGCCCTGAACGGCGCGCTGACCAAGGCCGAGACGCCCGCGCCCCCGCCGCCGGTCCGGTCCACCCGCCGGATGCCGATGTGAGGCCCTCCGACGGCGGTGGCGACAGCTGGTGGCCGCTGAGCGAGAGCGGCGACCCGGCCAAGGGCGATCCCGGCGCGCTCGCCGCCCACGCGACCGCCTACGCCAAGATCGCCACCCAAGCCGCGTCTGTGTCGAAGGCCCTGACCGGCCTGTGTGTCGACGAGTTCTGGGATTCCGACTCCGGCACGGCCTTCAAGGTCCGCTGCGACAACCTCGCCGCCGAACTCGGCAAGATCGTCTCGCGGTACCAGACCGCCGCCGACGCGCTGAACACCTACATCCCCGATCTCGAACACGCCCAGTCGACCGCGGCCGGCGCGAGAACCCTCGGCGACACCGCCCAGGGCGACTTCGCCGCCATCGGCTACACCTACAACCCGTCCGGGGCGCTCGCGGCCTCGGTCCCCGGGGTCTCGTGTCCCTTCGCCCCGACGGTGCCCCCTGCCAAGCCGATGTCGCCGCAGGACCCGAACTGGAGCAAGTACCAGACGGCGGCTCAGGAGTGGAACACCGCGGTCCGCCGGGTCGGCGACGCGGCGCACCTGCACGACACCGGCGCGGCCACGGCGGCCCGCAAGATCAAGGCCGTGGCCGAGGGTGACGGTGTCTCCAACCAGCACTGGACGGCGCTGGACGGCCAACAGCGCGCCTTCCTGGCCAAGCTGACCGACCCCGGGACCGTCGAGTCCGCGGTCCTCAACCTGCCGCTGACCAACCCGAACGGTGAGCAGAACGGCGGCGTCAACCCGGACCTGCCGATCGATCCGGCGGTGCTGCAGGCGGTGCTCGACGACCTGCGGGCCAAGAACATCGACCCGAAGCAGTACAAGACCCTGCTCGACCAGTACTGGGTCGCCACGGCCGCGCAGCACGCCGGCATCGACCTGAACGAGTGGGACCCGAGCGCCGGCACCGGTCCGAACCAGGGCAACATCCAGGCCGTCTACACCTACTACGGGAACCTGTTCCTGAACCATCCCGAACTCCAGTGGGCCGGCATGGCGAACATGATCGGGCCCTCCTTCGCCGGCGGCTTCATGGACATCGACATGTTCCGCAAGATGGCCCAGGAGTTCGCGGACAAGTTGGACAGCCTGCCCGCCGCGGCACGCGCGGCGCTCCCGCCGGACCTCCAGTTGCTCGCCAAGGGCAGCCAGCTCACCTCCGCCGAGCTGCAGTACTTCGAGAGCAAGTTCCTGGCGATGCAGAAGCACATCTTCTTCGACCAGGCCGCCGCGCACGAGGCCTACCTGGCCGGACCGCCGAACAACAAGACGGCCTACATCGACGAGATGCAGAAGGCGGGCCTGTTCGCCGGCGACGTCCCGCCGGACAAGACGGCGAACGCCTGGCACGCCATCGCCAACCCGCACAGCACGCCGCAGCAGATCATGGACGCGAACACCACCCTGCTCTACCGCGAGCAGAACGTCGTGATCAAGGACCAGTACAACCAGATGTACAACCACGACAATCCGGTCGGCAAGGTCTTCACCTACATGATGACCACGGTCGGCGCGGCGTCCATCCCGGGCACCCACACGCCCGGCGAGTACCGGCCGCTCACCTTCGGGGGCGACGTCGACGTCCCGGTGGCCATCGGCACGGAGCGGGTCGGCGTCCACGTGGTGACCCCGCTGCCGGACTTCAACATCACCAACGCGCAGGACCGCTGGGACTACGTCACGCACGACACGCTGCCGGCGTACCAGAAGCTCCTCCAGGACCATCCGGACCAGGCCCGCCAGATCATCGCCACGCCGGTCCAGGACCGGATCGCGCAGCAGCGGCTGTCGGCGCGCTGGCCGGGCATCGCCGAGGACCTGCTGTACAAAGACTGGCATGTCAAGATCGACCACCATTTCAAACCGGCTTGGTAAAGACGGCGGCTACCGTGAAGTCCATGAACGCGCGCCCCGTGTACGTCTTGGCCTGCGTCATCCTGGCCTTGGGAGGCTGTAAGAACATGAGCACGTCCTCGGGTGCCGCGTCCCCGCCGAGCACGGCCGGCTCCCACGCGCCGGGCTCCGCGGTCCACAACGGCAAGCTGACGGTCGACCTGCGCCGTCCGCCGTCCCGGGCCGACCTCGGCTACCCCGCGGGCCAGAACTTCGTGGCCTACCAGAGCGGCTTCGCGACGGCCGACGGCACGCCGATCGACACCACCCTCATCCTGCCGACCGGCACGCTGCGCATCCCCGCCTACATCGTGAGTGCGGACGGCGGCAACCCGCTGGCCGATGACGACCCGGACCACCTGCGCCCCCCGGTGGACCTGGTGGTCAACCGCACCTTCGGCAAGCTCGCGGACGCGCAGGCGGCGATCGCCGCCGACGCCGCGGTCCTGGGCATCACCGTCGCGCCGAGCAGCGCTTACCAGGCCGGGACGGACTACAGCGCGGTGCACGACTGGCTGTCGGTGACGGTCACGATGCAGGCGCCGGCCGCCGACGGCCACGTCGACGTGCAGTACGCGTTCCACTTCGGGCTCTACCACAACCCCGTGCGGGACCGGATCGAGCACGACAGCGTGCTGTCGATCGACCTGACCCGCCCGCCGTCCCGCGAGGACTTGGCCCTGCTGCCGACGTACTCGACCATGGACCTCAACCCGGAGCCCGGCAAGACGCTGACCGTGCGCGTGACGCTGCCCGGCGGCGTCATCGAGCGGCAGGTGGTCGCGGTGACGTCGACGTCGGACAGCAAGGACGCACCGGACCCGCGCGGGGTCGGCCTGCCCCGCCGGACCAGCTTCACCACCACCGCGACGACGATGGACGAACTCAAGGCGAACCTGCTGGCGGACGCCGCGGCGCTCGGCCTGTCGCCGGAGCAGGTCCGGGACGGCTTCAACGGCGGCCCGGGGCAGAACTACGGCGCCACGCTGCAAGGGCGGCCGACATCGGTGTACGACGTCGACGTCAGCTTCGGGGGCAAGGTGGGGCCCGGGAAGCTGAACAGCGCGACTTACAACTTCACCTATCACCGCTGACCGGGTACAGCGGCTCAGGGCGATGGGGCAGGATGTCGAGCGTGAGCGACTTTGAAGGCCCTGCTGCCAAGCTGGAGTTCCGAACGGCCACGATCGCCGACGTACCGCGGATCGTCGCCCTGGTCGAGTCCGCCTATCGCGGTGACTCCAGTCGGATGGGATGGACCACCGAGGCCGATCTGCTGGACGGCCGCCGCACCGACGAAGACGACGTGACGGCCGCGGTGACCGGAGCGGACAACCGGATGATCGTCGGGGAGCTCGAAGGGGACCTCGTCGCGTGCTGTCAGTTGCAGCACCGCGGGACGCACGCCTACTTCGGCATGTTCGCCGTCAGGCCCGCGGCCCAGGGCAGCGGATTGGGCAAACGGGTACTCGCCGAAGCGGAGCGGGTGGCCCGGGAGGAACTCGCGGCGCCCGCCATCCACATGACGGTCATCCGGCAGCGGGCTGATCTGATCGCTTGGTACACGCGGCGCGGATACTCGCGTACCGGCCAGCGGCAGCCGTTTCCCTATGGCGACGAACGATTCGGCAAGCCTCGGACCGCGGAGCTCGAATTCGAGGTGCTGGTCAAGGAGCTGAGCGTTCGCCACTGAAATCCCTCACCGGTTTCGGTTATCGCCTGCGCGCCACCTCATCTACTGGTTGGCAGGCCGCGGAGGAATCCGCGGCGATACCTGAACCCACCGAGGAGACTCCTTGCGCACCACCTGGACGGCGGCCGCCCTCGCGGCGTCCGCGCTCGCCGTTCTCACCAGTGGCGCCGCTTCGGCCGCGACCGGGGGAACGCTGCCGCATCGTGCCGAATCGACCGCGGTTCACGCCGTGGCCGGCCACTGGGTCACTCCGCAACCGGGCTTCCTCGGGGGCGAATGGCTGCTGTTCCATCGCGGGGACACCGTCACCGTGCAGGGGCGGGGCTATTTCGTGGTGCGCTGGGAGATCGAGTACTGGCGGGGCACCGGGGTCGTGTCCATGCCCACGTTCACCGGCCAGCAGGGGACCTTCCTGCATGTGGCCTCCGCCGGCCACCCGATGGACATGCCGGTACCGAAAGGCGAACCGGGCCAGACCTGGATGGGCAAGCCGTCAATGGGCTTCGAGACCCTGCCCGCGGGAACGCCCATGGTCTGGTTGAACGAGTACTACTACGTGGACGGCACGGTCACGATCACGTGCCAGGAGGCGGAGAACGGGCAGAACGGCCGCTACAACGTGGGCGTCGCGCCCAAGACCTGGCAGCAGGTCGACAGCGACGTTCATCCGCCGAAGAACGGCACCGCCGGGTTGGTATTGGATCCGGGCCCGACGGCCTCTCCATCGACGTCGGCCTCGGTCACCCCCGCGCCAAGCTCCGCTCCGAGGTCCAGCAAGAGCACAGCGCCTCGAACGCCCACGACCACCACCACTCCCCGCTCGGCCCCGCCCACCACGACCGCTCCGGTGACCCCAGACCCCGCCACGGTCGGAACATCGGCCACGACAGGATCCACGACGACACAAGACCTGGCTGACACCGCGGGCTCCGCACAGCCCGCCCAGACGAAGGGCAGTTCCATCGGCCTGCTGCTGGCCGCCGCCGGATGCGGGCTGGCAGCACTGATCGCCGTCATCCTGTGGCGCCGGCGACGCCGCGACGACACCACCGACAGGCGTGCACCCTGTCGGTGAAAGACTCGCAACCCATCGGCTGGACCCGGATTCGACACAGCGTTGCGAGGTGAGCACATTGCACGTCGACTACACCGTCGACGCCGCCACTGTGGCAGCGGCCCGATCCGGCGACCAGCAGGCACTGGAGCAGCTGATCAAGGACTCCCTGCCGCTGGTCTACAACATCGCCGGCCGGGCCCTGGACGGCCACCTCGACGTGGACGACGTGGTGCAGGAAACGATGTTGCAGGTCGTGGACAGCCTCAAGCAGCTGCGCGATCCCGAGAGCTTCCGGTCATGGATGGTGGCCATCACCATCCAGAAAGTGCGCGAACGCTGGCGCCACCAGCAGAAGCCGGCGGCCGTCGGCCCGCTCGACGAGGCGTACGGGACAGCGGACCCGGGCGCGGACTTCGTCGACCTGACGATCCTCCGCCTGGGACTGTCCGGGCAGCGGCGGGAGGTCGCCGAGGCGACACGCTGGCTGGAGCCCGAGGAACGCGAACTGCTTTCGCTGTGGTGGCTGGAAGCCGCCGGGGAGCTCACCCGGCAGGAGCTGGCCACGGCCCTGGACCTGAGCCTGCCGCACGCCGCCGTGCGCGTGCAGCGGATGAAGGCGCGCCTGGACACGGCCAGGGCCGTGGTGCGCGCGTTGCGGGCCTCACCGCCGTGCGCGGATCTGGTGATGCTCACCGTGGCCTGGGACGGGACGCCGACTGCCCTGTGGCGCAAGCGATTGGGACGCCACGCCCGGGAGTGCCCGATCTGCTCCCAGCGTGTGCGGGACCTGATGCCGGCCGAGGGGCTGCTCGCCGGCCTGGCACTGCTGCCGCTGCCGGCGGGCTTGGCCATGGGCTCACTGCTGCACGGGACCGCCACCCACGCCGCAGCCGCGCACGCCGGCGCAATCGCCGGGCGATCGGCCCGCCTCGGCCATTTCCTGGCGGCGAAACCCGCCGCGACGTTGACCGCGGCCGCGTTGGTCCTCGGCGGCGCGGCCACGACCGGCTACGTGCTGAACCAGCGAACAGCCCCGCCGGCCACACCGGCCGCGCCGGCGAATCGGCCGCCCTCCCCCGAGACGGCGTCCACGTCCCCATCCCAAGCGCCGACAATCCCGCCGAGTACGACCGCGTCATCGGACAGCCGCGCGCCACGCTATGGCGAGAACGTCGACCAGGCCGACAGCCCACCCCCGGCCACCGCCAGACCTGCGACGCTCCCCACCCGACCGGAGAGCAGCCCGGTCACCATCTCGGGCAAGTACGCGAAACAGATCTCCGCAAGCGCCTACTTCCTAGCCCACCGCGGCGAGTACCTGACGATCAGCGGCCGCGGATACCTGGTGCTGACCTGGCAGATCGACTACTTCACCCGCGGCCCGGGCCAGATCCGGATGCCGACCTGGACCGGGCTGAGCGGGAGGATCTTCCACGTCGCCTCCGGAGGCGGCCACCGCATGGACGACCCGGTGCCGGGAGCGACACCCGGCCAGACCTGGATGGGCTCACCGGAAAAGGGCTTCAGCACCGTGCCCGCCGGCACCCGGCAGATGTGGCAGAACGAGTACTACTACCTGGACGGCACCGTCACCCTTCACCTGAACGAACACGGCACGGACTACAACCTCCTTGTCGGGCCCACCAGCCGAAGCGGCATCGTCGACGACATCGCCCAGCCGCCGTCCTCCGATCCGGCCAAGGGCCGAGTGCGTTACGGAGAGGTACGCGACACCGGTGCCGACGACGCGCCTGTTCCCCAGTACCTCACCAGGAGCAGTCCGACAGACCCCGCATCAGTGCCCGAACGCTCTCGCGTCGAGACCTGACCGTCACACCTTCCAGCCCTGACTCGCAGAACCCGAACACGTCGCGACGATGACCTTGGAACCATCGGCAGTCCCCGAGGCTTCGGTGTCGAGGCACAGAGTGGAGTCAGCAACGTTGGTGATCGTCCCGTTCGCGGTGACGTTCCACTGCTGAGCGGCCAATCCGGTGCAGTCCTCGATCACCACCGCGGCGCCCGCGCTCACGGTCCCGGTACCCGCCTGCAGGCACTTGTTGCTGTAAACGGTCAGCAAGTGGGTCGCCGTGTAGTTCCAGGACTGGTTTCCGCCGCCGTTGCAGTCCCACAGGTCAAGCTGGGTCCCGCTCGTCGTGGAGTAGCCGGGCACGTCGAGGCAGCGGCCGGACGCGGTCTGGGTGACCTGACCGCCCGGAGGCGCGGGCGGCTGGTCGTTGACCGGCGGCACGGTGCCGAAGCCGTAGCCCCACTTCAGCTGACTGACTCCGGTGGCGCTGTTGTCCTGCAACCGGCCGTCGGCGCCGAGGCTCTCGATCGAGTACGCGTCGCCGGTACGCAGGCCGGGCCAGTAGACCATGCCCATGCCCATGCCGCGGGCGATGTCGGTGACGGCGGCGAAGTAGGAGGTGAAGACGTTTCCGTTGTGAGCGCCGTAGTTCAGGCCCACGGTCATCGGAGAGCCTGCCTCGTCGATGATCGTGCGATAGGCGTAGCCGCCGATCCGCGGAAGCAGATTGCCGATCCAGTCGGCCTCGGTCGTGAAGCTGCCCCAGAAGCCGTAGAAGTGCAGCGACAGCAGCGTGCCGTCGAGCGCCGGGCTCGCCCCGACGGCGGTGACGTTGTCGTTGTAGCCGGTGCCGCTGATGACGACGCGGTTCCGCGGGACGTCGCCGTGGCTCGCGAGCCACTCGGTACAGACCTGCACCCACTGGTCGGCGGTGTAGCCGAACGGCTCGTTCATCGGCTCGAAGTAGACCCGGGGGTTGCCCCGGTAGGCGGCGGTGACGGTGTCCCACATCTGGTTCCAGGCGGCGACGTCGTCGACCTTGCCGTCCTTCTGGGTCGACGCCTCCCAGTAGCCGAGGATCACCTTGTCGCCGGCGGCGGTGGCGGCGTCGATCGCGGCGCGGTAGGACTTCCACCATGCGGTGCCCACGCTCGCCGGGTTGACCGGCAGCCGCAGGGTGTTGGCGCCGAGGTTCGTACGGAAGCCGTCAACCATCTTCTGGGTCTTGCTGTACACGGTGCGGTAGTCGTCGGTGACGTTCAGACCGCTCGGCACGACCGCGTCGGCGGCGTAGTTGTCCCGGGGGTCGGCCCAGTTCACACCGTGGAAACTGCTCGGGGCGGCCGGTGTCGCCCGCGCCGGGTCCGCGGTGTCGGTGGCGAACGCCGAGAAGGCGCTGGTCGTCGTCGCGGTGGCCAGCAGGGCGGCCGCGGCGGTGAACGAAGCGCGCCGGAAGCGCGCGAGGGAATGAAGCATCGGGTGTGCTCCCTGAATTAATTCGGGTGTAAATTAACTGTCTGGAAGCTAGAGCCGCGCCTGCCCGCTGTCAAGGGATCAGGCGGGGGAGCCTGGCCCACTACGATCTGTCCATCAGGTTCACCAACGGGGTAGGAAGCGATTGCCATGCGGTGGGGTGCGGGCTCGATCTCCGGGGACATGACCCGCACCGCGGTGCTCGCCCTGCTGGCCCGGCGGGGCCCGCTCAGCCGGGCGCAGATCGCCGAGCTGCTGGGCATGAGCCCCGCGACGATCACGCAGAGCACGAAACGGCTGCTCGCCGAGGGGCTGCTGGTTCAGCAGGCCCCGCGGCCGTCCGTAGCCGGCCGGCCTTCGATCCCGCTGGCCCTGGTCCCCGAATCAGCGCACGCGGTCGGCATCCAGGTGGCCCACGAACATGTCACCGGCGTGATCAGCCAACTGGACGCCGAAGTGGTGCACAGTTTCCGGCGGGACTTCGATCCGGCCGCGCCGCGAGCCCTCGCGACACTCACCGCCCTGATTCGCGCCGAGATCGACGAGCTCGAACGCCGAGGGCTGCCGCTGTCCGGCGTCGGGGTCGCGGTGCCGGGGATCGTCGAGCCGGAGACCGGGACGCTGCGCATGTCGGTGCGCCTGGGCTGGACCGGCCTGCCGCTGGCGGCCCGGCTGCGCGAGACGCTCGGCGTCCCGGTGTTCGTGGACAACGACATCAGCGCCGTCACCGCCGCCGAACGCCTTTACGGCCCCGGCGCCGACGAAGCGGACTTCCTGCTCGCCGCGATCGGACAGGGCATCGGCCTGGGCATGGTGCTCGACGGCGCGCCCTACCGCGGGGCCGCCGGGGCGGCCGGGGAGTTCGGCCACATGCCGGTGCAGACCGACGGCCCGCCCTGCGCCTGCGGCAACCGGGGCTGCCTGGAGTCGTCGGTGAGCACCGAAGCGCTGCTCCGCGACGCCCGGGCCGCCGGCATCGTCTCTGGTGAAGCAGACCTCGACGATCTCGACGCGGCGGCGCGCGACGGCGACCGGGCCGCCGTGGAGCTGCTCGAAGCGGCCGGCACGCTACTGGGCCGGGCCCTGGCCGGCGTGATCAACCTGCTCGGTCCGACTTCCGTGGTCGTCATCGGCGAGATCACAGTGCTCTGGCACCATCTGGACGGCCCGCTGCGCCGGGTCCTGCTTGAGCACCTTCTTCCCGCCGTACGCGAAACGCGCATCGAGGTGCGGCCCTGGGACGACCAACTCATCGCGGTCAGTGCCGCCCGCGTCGTCCTGGGTGCCCCGCTCGCCGCTCATCGTCAGAAGGGCTGAACGCGTGGCCGAGGGAACCGAGCTGGTCATCTTCGACTGTGACGGCGTCCTCGTGGACAGCGAGCGCGTCTCGATGGACGTGTCGCTGAGCATCGCGGCGGAGTTCGGCTGGGATCTGACGGCCGATGCTTTCGTCGAACTCTTCGTCGGCAGTCCCGGCGCCGCGATCCTAAAGGTGATCGAGGGCGAACTGGGTTCCGACCGCGCTGCGCGGTTCCTGGAACGGTTCTGGCCGGTCTTCAGCGCGGAGTTGGAACGCCGGCTCACCCCGGTCGAGGGAATCATTGAGACCCTCGACTGGATCACGTCCCGAACCTCGATGCGGATATGTGTCGCCTCCAACAGCGGTCACGACCACATCAAAGGGGCGCTGTCTCGTACCCGGCTCTACGACCGGTTCGAGGGCCGGGTGTTCAGCGCCCACGATGTCGAGCACGGCAAGCCCGCACCGGATCTGTTCTTGCACGCCGCTGCCACCCTCGGAATCGAGCCGGAGCGCTGCGCGGTCGTCGAGGACTCGCGCGCCGGGGTCCAAGCCGCACGAGCCGCCGGCATGCGGTCCTTCGGCTACGGCGGCGGGGTGACGCCCGGTTCGTGGCTCGAAGGTGTGGGAACGGTCGTGTTCAGCGACATGCGACACCTTCCCGAACTGCTAGGTGATCGCAGGGCCCTGTCCTGAGCGGTCGCCGCGGCTGTCAGTGTGCTTTGAAGTCCTGGTTGGTTGCGGGGGCGTTCTTGCAGGGCCACTGGTCCAGTTGCTGCCCGTTGTTGGACCCGTTGCCGTAGACGTCCAGGCACAGGCCGCTGCCCTGGTTCTTGAACTGCCAGGAGCCGTCGGACTGCTGCTGGGGCAGCCACTGGCCGGCCGCGTTGCCGGTCACGGGCTCCTGGACGATGTCCGGCTGGCCCTGCGTGGTGGAGCCGTTCAGCACGGCCACGTCCTGACCGGAGTTCTGGATCTGCAACTCGCCGTATCCGCCGGAGGTGGGGACGAACTGGAACTTCTGGTTCGCCTGGTTGTTGCAGGTCCACTGGTCGATGATCGCCCCGGCGTTGGAGGTGTTCCCGTAGCCGTCCAGGCACAGGGAGTTGCCGGCGATCTGGAGCTGGACGTAGCCCGAGGGGAATGAGCCGCCGGTGCTCCCCGAGGACGGCCCGGCGTTGGTGATGATGGACTGCGCGGCCGGGGGCCACTGCCCGTTGCTCACGATGGTGGCCTGGGTGAAGTGGATGTTCGTGCCGTTGTTCGTGGCCCCGGAGACGTTGGCGTAGTTGGTGCCGAAGGTGATGTTGTTGACGGTCGGGGTCCAGATGTAGGTCCACGCCGCGGGACCTGAGGTGATGTTCCAGACGTTGTTCTGGATCTGCCACCACGAACTGCCCTCGTCGGGATACACCCCGCCCTGCCCGTTGCCGAAGTTCCCGGAGATGACCGACGTGAGCGAGCCGTTGCCGCCGCCTTGGCCGCCGAGGGTGTAGATGAACGCGTTGTCCCGCAGCACCAGCATCACGTCGTGGATGCTGTTGTTCAGGATCTGGTTGCCGCCGGCGTAGGAAGTGCCGTGCCGGCAGGCGGACAGGCCCTGGGCGGACTGCATCGAGCACGACGACTGCCAGCCCCAGCCCCAGCCGAGGTTGATGCCGCCGTAGGGCTCGTAGCCGACGTTGTTGTGCGAGATCACCGCGCCGCGGGTGTAACCGCCCCAGACGCCGATGCCGTCGTGGTAGTCCGTGCCGTTGTGCGTGATCACGTTCTGCGTGACCGTGTCGTTCGTGGTCATCAGCGCGGTCGAGTTCTGGTAGTAGTCGTCGGCCTCGCCGATGTTGACGCCGTTGCCGGCGGTGTTCGTCACCGTGCTGCCGGACAGCGTGGAGTTCTGGGTGCCGTCGCTGAAGTCGACGCCGGTGTCCCCGGTGTTGGTGATGATGTCGCCGGAGAAGGTGATGTTGTCGCCCCGCACGACTTCGAGCGCGCCGGGCGTCTTCACCGGCACCCAGCCGTTGCCCGCGGTCCACTGGATGCCGGCCTGGTTGTCGATGTAGCCGGTGGCGGTGGGGGCGTTCCACGTCGTGTACTCGAACGTGATGCCGGAGAACGTGATGTCGTGGACCGGCGCGATGGCGGCCGGGATGACGACGAAGCCGTCCAGCAGCATGTGGCTGCCGCCCTGCTTCACCAGCTGGATCGTGTGGGTGCCGGGGGCGAGGCCGGTCACCGTCACGAGGGCTTGCTCAGCCGTCCGGTCGCCCGAGGCGGCGGCGTTCACCGTCTGGTTCAGTGCACCGTCCACGTTCACGGTGATGCTGCCTTCGTCGTTGTTCAGCTCGGTCAACGCCTCGATGCCGCTGCCGGTGAACGTGTAGCCGACCGAGTCGCCGTTGTTCGTGGTCGCGTGCACGTCGTTGTTGTAGTCGCCGAACGGACGTCCCGAGTTGTAGCTCCAGCCAGAACCCGTATATGTGATCCCTGACGCCGTGTCGTTGATCGGCGTCAGATGCCCGGGGGTTCCCGTCAGGGCCACCAGTTCCTGGAGCACCGGCAGTTCGACGTCGACGGAGGACATGTTCTGGCCCGACAGCGGGATGTAGTACAGATAGCCGGCGCCGCTGTCGAGGTACCACTGCCCCGCCTGGGTCAGCAGAGCCATGTTGTTCTCGATCCAGGTGACGGCGTTCATCGTGGGCAGGCTGTTGCCGTTGAACGGGAAACCGACGTTGGTGCTGTTGGCGTTGAAACAGGTCGGGTTCACGTTCAGGCTGGATCCGCCGCTGCCCGTCCGCGTGATGCTCGACAGCGGGCAGCGCATCTCCTTCCATTGGTTGTCGGTCACGACCTCGGTCTGCGTGACGTTGGCCCAGGACTGGTATGAGGAGTCGTTCGTCGTGAAGGACGTCCCCGACAGGCTGAACCCGCCCGGATTCGTGCCGCCTCTCGCACGCGTGGCCTCCACGCCGTTCACCCACAGCTGGCGGGTCTGGGTGCCGGCCGGCACGCTCGCCCGCCAGATGTTGCGGCCGGTGTCGTACTGCGACCAACCGGTGACCTGGGTGGCGCCGCTGATGACCGGGGTCTGTCCCGAGGCCGCCTGCCAGAGGACGGTGTGGCCGTTCCGCCCGGAGTCCTGCGGCCCGAGCTGGAAGGTGCCGGCCAGCCGGTAGGTGCCGCCGGCCAGGGATACGACGATGTCTCCGGTCATCGAGCCCACGAGGCTCTCGACTGTGCTCTTCGCCTGGCTGAGGCTGCACGGCGAGGACGACGAACACTCAGTGCCCGATCCGCTCGGCGAGACGTACAGCGTCGTCTGCACAGCGGCATTGGCGTCAGCGGCGCCGAAGAAGGCTGTGGAGACGAGCGACGAAGCCAGTCCGAGGACGGACAGCCAGAGCGCGGTTCTGGTCCGAACTGAGCGCGTTCGCATGGGGCGTGCCCTCTCGCCGTGGCCGTTTTCCGCCGGTCAAGGTCGGGTCATGATCACCGGTCATGGTGCGATATTCCAGACAGAAGATGTATCGAGCCGCAATATGTGTCAAGCACATTCGATCCGGCCTGAACATCAGCCTGCTGATTAGCCAGGTGACCGCTCGAACCCGACGACCTCTCTCACCGAAACTTTCGTACTCATCGTGTTGCCGCAGCACAGCACGACCGGGTCCGCACCACGTTTCCATGGCGCGGACCCGGTCGTTTCGAGCGGAGCTCAGTGCTGGTTGGTGTGACGCCTGCGGCTCCCCCAGGCGATCGCGGCGCCGGCGCTGAGCAGCAGGATGCTGACAGTGATCAGCGCCGGAAGGGCGGAGGCACCGGTCCGCGCCAGCGAACCCGGGCTGGTTGAGGACGGGGTCGGAGTGGTCGACGGCGTTGTCGGCCGCGTAGTTGTCCGCGTGGTCGACGGGGTGGTCGTCGACGGCATCGTGGATGGCGTCGTGGATGGCGGAGTGGACGTCGGCGGAGTGGAGCTTGGCGGGCCGGAGGTCGGCGGGGGCGTCGGCAGGATGTACACGCCGGCATCGATCGTGTGGTCGACGCCTCCCACCTGAGCGGGTGCGGTGACCGGCGCGGTTCCGTTACAGAGCTGACCCGTGGTGGGTGGGACGACGTTGGAGTCGTGGACTCGATCGTCGCCGACCACCGGGAGGGTGAAGCGCAGGTCGGTGGCCGCCGGCTGTGCGGGGACGTTGTCGGTCTTCGCGGTGCACACGTCGAACTGCACCGTGTACTTCGCGCCGGGAGTGAGCTGGTAGGCCGCGCCCACACCGCCGAAGTAGTACTGGCCGGCGGCGTCGGTCTTGGTGGTGGCGACCTGCTTGCCGTCCGCGTCCAACAGGTTCACCGTCGCGCCCGCGAGCGGCACCTCGTTCGTGCTGTGCGCTTCCTGGATGCCGTCGTGGTCGCCGTCGAACCAGACGTAGTTGCCGATCTGGATCGGCGCGTTGGCGGCGGTGTAGGCGATGTCGCCGAGGCCGCCGGCCTTG
>JAEKKI010000060.1 GCA_019510485.1 Catenulisporales bacterium | reverse complement strand
ATCTCGCCGTGGTAGAGCATCGGCCAGCGGACGTAGGAGCGCTGGTCGTCGGCGCTGTTGATGGCCTGCGAGCGGCGCACGGTCGCGGCGGCGACGTCCACCATCAGGTCGGTCCCGCAGCCGAAGCCGTAGGGGTAGGCGGCGCGGTCCGGCGCGATGCTCTCGATGAGCGTCTCGTCGGCTTCGTCGACGCCCACGTGCGCATGAAGGCCGCCGCGCACCGCGGGGACCTCGACGGTGCCGTTCGGATCCGGACGCCAGATGCCGCCGGCATCCTTGCTCACCCTGATCCTCGGGGCCGCCGCCATCAGCGAGCAGACCTCCCAGGCCTCGACCGACGGCCCCTTGGCGTCGGCGCCGGCCACCGTCAGCACCCGTAGCCGCCCGTCGGCGAGCTGGTGGTCGACCACGACGACGTCCTCGGGCTTCAGGTCGCGCTTGTCGACCTCGAAGCTGCCCGACGCGGTGACCACCAGCGCCTGCAGGTCGGGGTCGTAGACGAACATCATGCCCTCGCTGAACCCCTTGATCCCGACGTAACGCTGGTAGGCGGCGGCCATGCCCACCGAGACGTAGTCGGAGACCCGGTGCGGCGGCGGCAGCAGGCCGAGCCTGCCCATCCGGCGCCCGGCGGCGACCAGCGCGCGAGGGGAGCGCGCGGCGTCGAAGGCGGCGGGGGCGATGGCAGCCGGAACCTGCTCCAGCCGGTCGTTGACCTCGGTGGCGCAGGCGACCGCTACCAGCCGGTCGCGGATGTCGTTGACGATGTCCCTGCTGACTGAGGGATGGCCACCCTCCATCGTGCAGAGCGTGGCCTCCAGGATCTGCCCGGTCTCCGGATCCGGATACAGGAACAGCGTCTTGGGCGTGCCGACGCGGGCCATCAGCACCCGCGCCAGCTGCACCACCTCCAGGTGCTTGGCGCCGGCCAGCGGCTCGTCGACCTGGAAGACCCCGACCAGATTGCGCACACCGCCGCGCACGTGGCCGGTACGCCGCAGGTTCACCATCAGCGGCGGATACTGCTCGGCCACCCGGTCCATCAGCGTGCCGGGCCCGGACGGCACGGGGATGTGGACCAGCAGCACGTCCAGTTCGACGCGTCGGCGAGTCCCGGTCCCGGCGCCGGCACCGGCCTCGGCGGTCGACGCCGGACGGCCCACCTCGTGGCCCTGATCAGCGAAAGCCTTGCACAAGTCGTCGAGGAAGGTCTGCACCACGCCCTCGCCCGGGGCGACTGCGTCAACCCGGCAGACGCGCCACCAGGGCAGCACGCTCAGGTCGAAGCGGTCGGCTCCGTCAGTGCCATGCCAGAGATCGAGCATGGACCGTACGCTACCCGAGCCGGACCCGTTACCCCACGGGGATGAAGACAGTCCAGGTGAAATGCATATCTCGGGGGTGCTACGCCGACCGCCGTAGGGCGACGGTGTGTCTACCTCGGCCGGTCATCGTGGTTGCCGTAAGCGCTGCCGTGGGCGCCACGCATCCGCATCAGGCGAAGCCAGGGACGGGATGGATTTCAGCAACGGACACTTGAAATGTTTTGTCCGATATCGTCCCGATGCGGCGGCGAAAACGCGGACCGGTCTGACGAACTGCCCGAGCACCAGGTTCGGCGCCATCGGGCTGCCCGCCACCGCCCGGCGGAGTTCATCGCAAAACAGAAGTCTGATTTAAACCGATAAGCGATTTCCGCGCGGGGTAGTACCGTACGGGAGGGATCGCAGTTCCCTGCCGTTCTCCGGTGCGTCGGGGAGGCGCCCATGGCAGACCGGCTCCGCTACCCGCTGCCGGCCCGGTTCACCACTGCGCTTCATTGGGTTTTCGCCGTGGTCGGAGTGGTCAGGCTCCGGGCGGTGTGTTCTACTTCGACACTCTTCCTCCTGCAGTACCAACCCGAGCTTCACCTGGCCGAACTCGTCCTGCAGGCCGACAGCCCAGAGCTGGGTCGCAGCGGCAACGTCGTCCCTGCGACGTGCTTCATGATCGACGGATCGAAACCACCACCGTGGCTCTCACCAAGGGCGGCGCCAAATCGCCCACACCCTTCCGGACGCCGACCACATCTTGTTCACGGTGATGAACCAGGTCCACCAGCCTGCCGACGGTGGTGTCACCAGCCTCGACGCTGCGGATCAGACCTTCCTCACGGCGCCGCGGAGACCGCCCGGACCAGATTCGCCGTGACCTGATCGACGAGCGGCTGCTTGCCGGTGACCCAGATCAAGCGATCGCCGATCAGCACGCCGGTAGCCACGTTCACATCCGGCGTGGGGTCTGAGGCGTGAAAGGTGAAGGTGGCACTGAACGACTTGTCGCCCAGGTGTGGGTCCCCTGTGACGGCATCGGTGACGTGGATCTTGCCCCCGTTGCCGTCGGAGACGTCGTACGCGGGACATCTCACAAACGCCGCGATGTCTTCGGCCAGCAGCGCCTTGCCCTTGCCGGGGGCGTAGTCGTCGAGCTCGGCCTGGACATTCGAGGCAGGGTCATTTGTCCCGCCCGGAGTTAGTTCGCCGAAAACCCATCCGACCGGCTGAATGTCGCGGAAGGTCGTACCTGTGTAAGCGCCCTGGGGTGCGAAAATAGCCTCGCAGCTCCCGGTCTTCGCGTCCGGGCCGGGCGGTACGGAATTCGCGCCCGCACCTGAGTCGTGTTCGGAGTCGGCCGCGAGCGTGAATGTCGGCTGCATAGCGGCTGCGGCGGACAGCAGGTTCCTCAGCTCGGCGCCGGAGAGCGGCTTCTGCGCGAGGGTCTTAGGACTGCCTGCCGGACCTCCGGTGACCGTCGAACCAGGAGTGCGGGGGACGACTCCCGCCGAGGAACAGCCGACCAGCAATCCCATAGCGAGCACGACGATGATCGTCGGTATCGTCCGGCGCATCGGAATGTCCGCCATCGACTGCTCCTCTGAGTATCCAGCAAGTATTTAAAACTGTACCCTGATAAAGAGCCTGGTACCGATGTCCAGCGGGACTGGAGGTCGAACACTCCGGTACTCCCCGGCGTCTGCCGCCCTTTGTTCCCGAGGCCATTCACTCGACGACATCGGCAACTCAATACATGCGTTTGACCGTCTTCGGGTCACAGCCCGTAAGCTGCGCGGCCGACCACACGGTCTGCGTCAGGTCGTTGCACTGAGTACCTCCACGATCTCCCAGCCAGACTTCGTCACGGGACCTCTTCGCCGCGATCGGACTAATGCGGCAAACATCAGCAAACCTCACCGGAGAGGTCTCCCAGCACGCCTGGTCGGCGCGGGCCGCCAGCTCGGTGCCGATCTGCAGCTTGGTCCGGAAGGCGAAGTCCGTCTTGCCCTTTGGGAATTACTTGGCCGGGGTGTAAGACACGGCGTGCACAGGTAGTAGACGCGCGCTCATCGGCCTAGACCCTGGCGACCGTGACGATCCCATTGCCGGTCTTGCCCAGCCGGCCCAACCACTGCTGGCCGATGTGCGCGGTGGCCGTGCCGTCCTCGCGGTCCCCGAAATCGTCGATGGCCAGCATCCCGCGTCCCTGTGGGGCGGTGCACACATACGGCTGGAAACGAAATCAGGGGCTCGTTTCCCTTAAGAGAAACGAGCCCCTGACCTGCACTTTCAGCGTCGGGGTGACAGGATTTGAACCTGCGGCCTCTACGTCCCGAACGTAGCACGCTACCAAGCTGCGCCACACCCCGCTGTTGCTCGGACAGTCTACCCACATGCGGGCCGGATACGAAAACGACTTAACGGGGCAGGTCAGTGCGGGTGGGGCGGGGTCAGGAGCGGGGGGTGAGCGTGAGGAGGGTGGCTTCAGGGGGGCAGCAGAAGCGGATCTGGGCGTAGCGGCTGGTGCCGCAGCCCGCTGAGACGTGGAGGTGCGAATCGCCGTAGGTGCTCAGGCCGGCGGCGCGGCGGCGGTCGAGGTCGCAGTTGGTGACCAGGGCGCCGAACAGTGGGAGGCGGAGTTGGCCGCCGTGGGTGTGGCCGGCCAGGATCAGTGGGAGGCCGTCGGCTGACATGGCGTCCAGGACGCGGCGGTAGGGGGCGTGGACGATGCCGAGGGTGAGGTCGGTGGCCGGGAGGGCGCGGGCGGTGCTGTGCGGGCCGGCGGATGTCTCGGTGAGGTGTGCGGCGGCTGTGGGGTAGTCGTCGCGGCGGATGTGGGGGTCGTCGACGCCGAGCAGGCCGATGGTGGGGCCGGACGCGCCCGGGAGGGTGATGCGGTCGGAGCGGTTGGTGAGGTCGAGCCAGCCGGCCTTGAGGAAGCCGTCGCGGAGCTTGGGCCAGTCGTTCATCGGGCCCTGGCCGCGGGTGCGCTTGCTGGGGTCGCCGCCGAGCAGGTACTTCGTCGGGTTCAGGGGCTTGGCCGCCAGGTAGTCGTTGGAGCCCATGACGAAGGCGCCCGGGAGCGCCATCAGCGGCTCCAGGGCGTCCAGCACCGGGCCGATGCCGTCGGGGTGGGACAGGTTGTCGCCGGTGTTGACCACGAAGTCCGGTTCCAGGGCGGCCAGCGAGCGCAGCCAGCGGACCTTGCGGTACTGCTCCGGGATCATGTGGATGTCCGAGACCTGCAGGATGCGCAGCGGACGGACCCCGCGCGGCAGCACCGGCACGTCGTAGCGGCGCAGGCGGAAGAGGTTGGGCTCGACCTTGTGGGCGTAGGCGAGTCCGCTCGCGGCGGCGCCGGCCAGGGCGAGGGGGAGGGTCACGGTCTTGCGCATGCATTCCATTATCGGCGCCGGGGGAAATGGCGCGGCCGGACCGGGGAAGTTGGTGACAGACTGGGGAAACCGCAGGAAAGGATGATCATGACCGAGCTGAAGGAAAAGCTCCGCGCCGACCTCACCGCCGCCATGAAGGGCCGCGATGAGCTGGTGACCGCCACCTTGCGGATGGCGCTGACCGCCATCGGCAACGAGGAGGTGGCCGGCAAGCAAGCGCGCGAACTGTCCGACGCGGAGGTCGTGCAGGTCCTCACGCGCGAGGCGAAGAAGCGCCGTGAGGCCGCGGAGGCGTTCGCCGGCGGCGGCCGGCCCGAGCAGGCCGAGCGGGAGAAGGCCGAGGGCGAGGTGCTGGCCCGCTACCTGCCGGCGCAGCTGACCGACGAGGAGTTGTCCGCCCTGGTCGCCCAGGCCATCGCCGAGACCGGGGCCGAGGGCCCCAAGGGCATGGGCCTGGTGATGAAGGCGCTGAACCCGAAGGTCGCCGGACGCGCCGAGGGCGGCCGGGTGGCCGCCGCTGTGAAGGCCGCGCTGAGTTGAGGGCCTGAATCAAGATCCCGCGATGGCCGCGGTGTCGGTCGCAGAGCACGACCACCGACACCGCGGCCATCGGCGAACTCCGCCCGATCAGCCTAGGGTTGATCCATGGGTATTCCGGAATCCTTCACCGTCCGCTACCTCGGCGGCCCGTCGGCCCTGCTCAACTACGGCGGCGTCACGATCCTGGTCGACCCGACCTTCGACCCGCCCGGCGAGCATCCGGTCGGTGAGCGGGTTCTGACCAAGACCGCCGGACCGGCCCTGAGCGCCGACCAGGTGGGCCCGGTGGACGTGGTGCTGTTGTCGCACGATCAGCACCCCGACAACCTGGACCGGGGCGGGCGCGACTACGTCGACACCGCCCGCCTGGTCCTGAGCACCCGTTCGGCCGAGCAGCGGCTGGGCGGCGCGGTGCTGGGCCTGCCGAACTGGGTCAGCCAGGAGTTCGACCGCCCCGAGGGCGGCGTCGCCGTGGTCACCGGCGTCCCGGCGCTGCACGGCCCGGAGGGCAGCGAGCCGGTGACCGGCGAGGTCACCGGCTTCGTCCTCACCGGCCAGGGCCTGCCGACCGTCTACATCAGCGGCGACAACGCCTCCCTGGACCGGGTCCGCGAGATCGCCGACCGCTATGCCCCGGTCGACGTCGCCCTGCTGTTCGCCGGCGGTGCCCGCACGGTGGTCCTGGACTACGCGTATCTCACCCTGACGAGTGAGGCGGCCGCCGAAGCCGCCGCCATCTTGCAGGCCGGCGCCGTGGTCCCGCTGCACTTCGAGCAATGGGCGCACTTCAGCGAGGGCGCCGAGCAACTGGCGGCGGCGTTCGCGGCCGCTGGTCTCAGCGACCGGTTGCGGCTGCTCAAGCTCGGTGAGTCGGCGGGGTTCTAGACGGCGTCAGAGCACGGAGGCTGTCTCCGGGACCGGCACCGGCGGCCCCGGAACCGGTCCGAACCGCGCCAGCAGCGGCACTCGGTACAGGTTCCCGGCGATCCAGCCATGCCACAGCCCGGTCAGGAACACGATCGCCGCCGTGCTCACCAGCACCGAACCGACGATGTCCAACGGGTAGTGCGCGCCGATGTAGAGCCGGCCGAACCCGACCAGCAGAGTCCACAGGGTGCCGAGTGCCACCGCGAGGCCGAACCAGCGCGTGCGCACGGCCAGCAGGCACATCGCGACGGCGAGCGAGAACGCGAAGGCCGTGTGCCCGGAGGGGAACGAGTTCGACCCGGTCTCCGGTGCCAAAGAGAACGCCGCCGGCGGCCGGTTGCGGCCCACGATGAGCTTCACGATCTCCGAGCTGTTCCACCCGACCGCGATCACCAGGAAGGTCGCCACCGCCTGCACCGGATCACGTCGCCGCAGGAAGAACACCGTGATCAGTGCCAGGATCGCCAGCCCCGCGACCGGAGACGCGAGATTCGCCACGTCCAGCATGGCCCGGTTCAGCCAGCCGGCGCGCAGCTGCCGGATATGCGCGTTCCACGCCAGCTCGGTGCTCCGGGTGGCCGTGGTGTGGGCGGCGACCAGGCCCAGGGCCACGGCAGCGGCGAACAAAGCCAGCGCAGTCGCCGGCCAGTGGCGTACCTTCGGCATCGCGGACACTCCTGCCATCGAGGGATGCCCGCAACCTACTACAGCCTGTAGCATATATGTCGGACGACACGGCCGACACCGGACCGGATCTGGGAGGGAGACCCATCTGATGGCCACCGGACGCAGGCCCGCGGGGGCCCTGGAGCAGGAGGTGCTGGCCGCGCTGTGGGCTTCGCCGGAACCCCTGACGCCGGCGGCGGTCCAGGAGCGGCTCGGCGACGGCCTGGCCTACACGACCGTGAAGACGATCTTGGACCGGCTGCACGACAAGGGGATGCTCACGCGCGTCCGCGTGGGCAAGGCCTACGCCTACTCCCCGGTCGTGGAGCAGGCGGATCTGGCGGCCGAGGCGATGCGCGCGGCGCTGGAGGCGAGCGCTGACCGGTCGGCCGTGCTGTCCAAGTTCCTGGGTGAGATCTCCGCTGACGACGCGGCGGTGATCCGGGAGCTGCTGGGAGAGATGCCGTGATGGAGTCACGAGGTCTCGGCCATCGGCGGCGGTCGAGTCGACCGGGGCGGCGTGAGCGGTGACCGTCAACATCTATCTCCCACTCGTGGCCGCCCTGGCGCTAGGCCTCGCCGGTCCGGTGTTGGGCCGCCGCCTGCAGCCGGCCGTGGCCACGGTCCTGCTGACCGCCGCGGCTCTGGTGACCGGAGCGACGTCGCTGGCGTCCCTGGCGCTGCTCGCGAGCATCACGATCCTGCGGATCCCGCGCATCGCCGCTGAGGGTCGGCTGTCCGACGCCGTCCTGGTCCACGGCCCGATCAGCCCGCTCGCCGGAATCGTCGCGGGCCTCGCGATCCTCGCGCTGGCGCCGTTCGCCGTCCGCGCCGGCATCCGCCTGTGGCACGAGTCCGTGCGCACCTACCGCCTGGCCAAGGCGTTCTCGGCGCATCCGGCGAGCATCGCGGTGGTCCAGGACCCGCGCGCGCAGGCCTTCGCCGTACCGGGGATACCGTCGCTGCCCGGGCACGCCGCGATCCCGACCCGCATCGTCGCGACCGACTCCCTGCTCCGCACGTTGGACGAGCACCAGCGCCGTGCCATGTTCGCCCACGAACAAGCACACCTGCGCCGCCGTCACCACCTGTATCTCCTGCTGACGAACCTCGCCGTGATCGCGAACCCGTTGCTGTGGCGCCTTCCGGAAGCCGTCACCGAGGCCACCGAGCGCTGGGCCGATGAGGACGCTGCGGCGGCGGTCGGCGACCGCGAGGTCCTGGCCCGGGCTTTGGGCCGCGCCGCGTTGTCCAACCTGCCGCGCACCGTTCCGGCGATGGCGCAGGCGCACGTGGGCCGGCGCGTCCGGGCGCTGATGGCGCCGCCCCCGCCTCGCCGTCGTGCGCTGGCCGCCGTGGTCGGCGTCGCCGTCGCGGCGACCGTGTGGGCCTCGATCGACTCCGCGCGCGAGACCGAGGCGTTCTTCGACGCCGCGCGCGCCGCCTGGCACGTCGCGCACGACAGCACACGACACTAGGGGCGCGCACGGGCCGTGATCAGACCACGGCGAGCCGGTCCACCAGCAGCTCCAGCCTCGGCTCGGCGTACTCCGGCGGCAGCCGTCCGGCCCGGGTCAGGGTGGCCAGCCCGTGCAGGGACGCCCAGAACAGCTCCGTGAACGGCCCCGGGTCGACGCCGTCCCCGGCGACCTCGCCCAGGGTCTCCAACAACGCGGCGAAGGCGTCCTTGAGCGGTTCCGGGGTGTCGTCGTTCGCGAAGGTCAGGCCGCCGTCGAGCTGGAACAGGGCGTCGTAGGCCGCCTGGTTGCCGGCGGCGAAGTCGAGGTAGGCCCGGGCGAGGGCGACGACCCGCTCGCGCGGGCCGTTCGCGGCGGCGGTCGCGGCCCGCACCGCCGCGGCCAACTCGGTGGCGCCGTCGAGGGCCACGGCGCCGATGATCTCGCGTTTGCCGCGGAAGTGGCTGTAGAGGACGGGCTGGCTGTACTCGATGCGCTCGGCGAGCCGGCGGGTGGTGACCGCGTCCCAGCCCTGCTGCTCGGCGAGTTCCCGAGCCGTCGCCACGATGAGGCGTTCGCGGTCCGCTCGTTCGCGCTGCTTGCGATCCTGTACCGACATGAAGCGATTCTAGCACCGCTAGACAACCGAGCGGAACTAGTACTAGCGTTGCCTCATCAGCTAGCAATGCTAGATCCCAGGGAGGGTCACCATGCTCAACGCACTCGAGGTCGTCACCACCGTGGTCGTCGGTGTGATGGTGGGGGTGGAGTTCTCCGTCGCCTTCATCATGAACCGGATCCTCAACGCGCTCCCCGATGACAGTGCCCAACTCGGCCACGCCCACGGGGGTCGGATGCTCGGCGCCGTGATGCCGTTCTGGTACATCGGCTCGCTCGGCCTCGTCGTGGTCTGGGCCGTCGCCGGATGGCACCACCATCGCACCGGCCTCGTCGTCACCGCCGGCGCGCTGCTGATCCTCAGCGTGATCATGTCGGTCCTGCTGCTCGTCCCGATCAACAACCGGAACAAGACCTGGACCGCTGACAACCGGCCCGAGGATTGGAAAGAGCAGTTGGCCCGCTGGGGCCGCTTCCACTACGTCCGCGTCGCCGTCATCATCGCCGCCTTCGCCCTGCTGGTCGCCGCCCCGGGCGGCGCCGGATCGTGAGGCCGACGGCAGCCCAGCGGATCATGGATTCGCTGGGCTTCGCAGCGGCCGCGAACGTCGGTGGTCGGGATTAGCCTGAGTTCATGTGTCGCAGCATCAAGACCCTTCGCGAACCCTACGTCGCCGAACCCACGGAAGATGACGTCCGCGCCGCCGCGCTCCAGTACGTCCGCAAGATCAGCGGGTTCCGCGCGCCGAGCAAGGCCAATACCGAGGCGTTCGACCGCGCGGTCGAGGCGGTGGCCGCTGCCACGCAGGACCTGCTGGACCACCTCCAGATCCGAGGGCAGGCCGCGGGTGCCGCGCACTGACCGGCGAGGCAGGGACCGGGACCGCAATCGCCGGCGCGACACAGCCCCGGCCGCATGTCCATGCGGCCGGGGAGAGCTGTACGCCGACTGCTGCGGCGCACTCCACGCGGGCCGCACAACGGCGGCCACGGCGGAACAGCTGATGCGCTCCCGCTACAGCGCCTTCGCCGTGATGGACGCCGCGTATCTGCTGAAGACCTGGCACTCCTCGACGCGCCCCGCACATGTGGACTTCGACCCGAAGCTCCGGTGGACCGGACTCGACATCGTCGGCACCACCGGCGGAACCGCTTTCCACACCGACGGCACGGTCGAATTCATCGCGCACTACACCGAATCCGGACAACCGGGCTCGATGCGCGAGAACAGCTCCTTCGTCCGCGAGGACGGGAACTGGGTCTACCTGAGCGCTCGATAGCTTCGGTCAACGCGGCGCGGTGGCTGTCGGCGTCTTTGCCCCCTGACCATCTGGCGCGAAGTAGTCCGTGACGTACAGAGCCGCGCCGCAAGCAGCAACAAACCCGGTAGCCTGCCCCGCCTGCGCCCCGAACACCGAGAACGAAACCGAGTAGGACGAAGCCGCCGATGCGGACGACGACGTGCTCCCGGTCGGGGTCGGCTGGGTCGGCGTCGGATTCGTCGCGCTGGATGGCGACAAAGCAGGCGTCGTCGGCAGCACGGTCGGCGTCGTCGAGACCACCGTGGTCGTCGAAACCGTCGCGGACGTCGACGGCTGCGAAGTCGCGCAAGCCAGCGGCACCCACGCGAATTGGAACTCGAAACGGTCCCCGGGCCGCAGGAACAGCGTCCGCCCGGCGGGCACGTCCGGCAGCAACGGCGCCACGGTCGGATCAGGCTTGTGCTGCGGCACCCGCGCCAACGCACCGCTGGCGTCGGCCGCCGTCAGACTCGGCATCCCGGTCACCGTGCAGGCGGATTTCACGGTCCCGATGACCGTCTCATACGTGACCCCGCCGGTCGACGAGCTCTGCGTCCGCGTGACCGACTGCACAGCAGAGTTCTGACACGCAGGCGGAACCGGGCTCCCCGTGTCCTGCTGTGACGCCGGCGAGTTGGAGGTCTGCGTCCTACTCGAGCTCGGTGACACCACGCTGCTCGCCGTCGCGGACGACCCGGCGGCGGACGACGACCCGCCCCTCGACGGCAGGCCGCCGATCGGACCCGGCCCGTGGCCGGACCCGCCGCCACGCTCGCCGCTGGTCCCGGCACTCATCAGATTCCCGACGTCGCCCCCGCCGGCCTGGACCGGCCGCGACGGATGCAGCGATCCGTGCGCGGCGAGCGCGGCCCCGGTGCCGACCGCGAGCACGGTCACGGCCGTCGTCGCCAGCGCCGCCTGCCGGCGCCGCCGCCGGGCCGGCACCGCGCGCCGCAGATGCTCCAGCGTCCCGGACCGCGGCTGGAGCCCGGCCACCGCCTGCTCCATGCGGTCGCGCAGCAGCGCACCGAGCTCGTCGGCTTCCCGGTCCTGGAACTCGGGGTCGAAGTCCCCGCCCGGCGGTGTCAGCGCCCTGTCGTCGTCGTGCGGCGCGCTCACCGGAACGCCTCCATCCGTACCCGAAGGGCCTCGATCCCGCGAGACCCGTAAGCCTTGACCGACCCGACCGATATCCCCAGCAGGTCGGCCACCTGCGCCTCGGTCAGGTCGGCGAAATAGCGCAGCACCAGCACCTCGCGCTGGCGCCGCTGGATGCCCCGCAGCGCCTGCAACAGCGCGTCCTTCTCCAACAGTTCGTAGGCGCCCTCCTCGGCGCTGGCCATGTCCGGCATCGGCTTGGGCGCCAGCCGCAGGACCATCAGCCTTCTGCGAAGCGTGGAGCGCGAGAGGTTCACCACGGTCTGGCGCAGATAGGCCAGGAGCTTGTCGGGGTCCCGCACCCGCGTACGCGCGCTGTGCACCCGGATGAACGCCTCCTGCACCACGTCCTCACACGAAGCGGTGTCGTCCAGCAGCAGCGCGGCCAGCTTCAACAGCGACGCGTAGTGATCGCGGTACGTCTGGGTGAGCAGGTCCACACTGACGTCGCCGGCCTCATGGTCAGCCGACACTGCCACCCCTGTGCGCGGCGGTGGCAACGTGAAGACTCCTGCGGTCACGAAGGTTAGACACGGAACACCCTCGTAGAGTTGTACCGCTTACGCGAGTGCTCCAGGCGCATGGGGGCGTTCCCACCCGATGCCGTCCGAACCGCACGCCGGGCGGATCGGACAGCTCAGGGACCGGACGAAGGGTGTCCGGTCCCTGATTCATCGGATATCAGAACTCTCAAATCTGGCGCTTCTCGGATCGGCGGTGGCTCACATCTTCCCGGCGAGCTCGGCGGCGACCACCTCGGCGATCTGCGCGGTGTTCAGCGCCGCCCCCTTGCGCAGGTTGTCACCGCACACGAACAGCTCCAGCGACTTCGGGTCGTCCAGCGAGCGCCGGATCCGGCCCACCCAGGTCGGATCGGTGCCGACCACGTCCGCCGGGGTCGGGAACTCCCCGGCCGCCGGGTCGTCGAGCACGACGACGCCGGGGGCGGCCCGCAGTATCTCGTGCGCGCCGGCGACGGTGACGTCGTGCTCGAAGGTGGCGTGCACGGTCACCGAGTGCGTGGTCACCACCGGGACGCGCACGCAGGTCGCCGAGACCCGCAGGCCCGGCAGGCCCAGGATCTTGCGCGACTCGTTGCGGATCTTCAGTTCCTCGGAGGACCAGCCGTCATCCTTCAGCGAGCCGGCCCACGGCACCACGTTCAGCGCCAGCGGCGCCGGGAACGGGCCGAGGTCGCCGACCACGCCGCGCAGGTCGCCGGGGTGGGTGCCGAGGTTGGTGCCGGCGACCTTGGACAGCTGTGCGCGCAGGGTGTCGATACCGGGCTGGCCGGCGCCGGAGGCGGCCTGGTAGGACGAGGCGACCAGCGAGGTCAGGCCGTAGCGCTGGTGCAGGGCGCCCAGGACCACGATCATCGACAGCGTCGTGCAGTTCGGGTTCGCGATGACGCCCTTGGGGCGGTTGCGCGCGGCGGCGGCGTTGACCTCCGGCACCACCAGCGGCACATCCGGGTCCATGCGGAAGGCGCCGGAGTTGTCGACGGCGACCGCGCCCTTGGCGGCGGCTACCGGCGCCCACTGGGCCGAGACCTCGTCGGGCACGTCGAACATCGCGACGTCGACGCCCTCGAAGGCCTCCTCGGACAGCGCGATGACCTCGATCTCCGCGCCCCGGCACACCAGCTTGCGGCCGGCGCTGCGGGCCGAGGCGATCAGGCGGATCTCGCCCCAGACGTTCTCGCGGGTCGACAACAGGTCGAGCATCACGGTGCCGACCGCGCCGGTCGCCCCGACGACGGCCAGGGTTGGCTTCCTACTCATCGGCCGGTCCCTCCGTAAACCACGGCTTCGGTGCCCTCGGCGTCCAGGCCGAAAGCGGTGTGCAGGGCGGCGACGGCGTCCTTGACGACGTCGGCGCGGCAGACCACGGAGATGCGGATCTCCGAGGTCGAGATCATCTCGGCGTTCACGCCCACATTGGACAGCGCCTCGAAGAAGACGGCGGTGACGCCCGGGTGCGACTTCATGCCGGCGCCGACCAGCGAGACCTTGGCGATCTGGTCGTCGAACAGCAGCGACTCGAAGCCGATGGCGTCCTGGACCTTCTGCAGCGCGGTGATCGCCTTGCGGCCGTCGCCGACCGGCAGCGTGAAGGAGATGTCGGTGCGGCCGGTGGCCGCCGCCGAGATGTTCTGCACCACCATGTCGATGTTCAGCTCGGCGTCGGCGATGGTGCGGAAGATCTGCGCGGCCACACCCGGCTTGTCGGGCACGCCGACCACCGTGACCTTCGCCTCGCTGGTGTCGTGCGCGACGCCGGCGATGATGGCTTGTTCCACGGTCTCTCCTTCTTCCTTGGCACGGATCCAGGTGCCTTCGTGCTGGGAGAACGAAGAACGGACATGGATCGGGACGTTGAACCGGCGAGCGTACTCCACGCTGCGCAGGTGCAGGATCTTCGCGCCCGAGGCGGCCAGTTCCAGCATCTCCTCATACTGCACCCGGTGCAGTTTGCGGGCGGTGGGCACCAGGCGCGGGTCGGCGGAGAACACGCCGTCCACGTCGGTGTAGATCTCGCAGACGTCGGCGCCCAGCGCCGCGGCCAGCGCGACGGCGGTGGTGTCCGAGCCGCCCCGGCCCAGCGTCGTGATGTCCTTGGTGGTCTCCGACACGCCCTGGAAGCCGGCCACGATCGTGATCGCGCCCTCGTCCAGCGCCGCGCGGATCCGCCCCGGCGTGACCGAGGTGATCCGGGCCTTGTTGAACGACTGGTCGGTGATGACGCCGGCCTGCGAGCCGGTGAAGCTGCGGGCGTCCCCGCCCATGGAGTTGATCGCCATCGCCACCAGCGACATCGAGATGCGCTCGCCGGCGGTGAGCAGCATGTCGTACTCGCGGCCCTCCAGGATCGGCGAGACCTGCTTGGCCAGGTCGATCAGCTCGTCGGTGGTGTCGCCCATGGCCGAGACCACCACGCACACCTCGTGTCCGGCCCGGCGGGTCTCCATGATCCGTTTGGCGACACGCTTGATGGACTCGGCATCGGCAACGGAGCTGCCTCCGTACTTCTGGACGATGAGGCCCACGCGGTGTCTCCCTGGAGGTGCTGGCCGGATGCGGTGCGGGCGAGGCCGCCAAGGGGCGCGGCCCGCCGCCGTCGAGTCTAATCAGGGCCGACCGGACGTCCCTGAGCTTTCACCATGTGGGATCGGACGGTGCGCAGGTCAGGGAAGCGCCGGGTGCTCCGATCAGACCGTGGTGGCCCCGAGCCGGGAGCGCGCGACCACCGACAGCAGCGCCCGCTGCACCGCCGAGGCCGCCGGGCCCCAGCTGGACAGGTAGGAGAACTGCCACCACCACAGCGCCTCGGTGACCCGGTCGGCTTTGTAGTGGGCCAGGCCGTGCGCCAGGTCCGCGCAGACCAGGGCCAGGTCGTCGGAGATGCGCCGGGTCTCGATCTCGGACTTGGGGGCCAGCGGGTCGAACACCTCCTTATAGGTGTTCACCGGCTTCAGCAGCGCGGTCAGCTTCTCCCGCAGCTCGTCCAGGTCCGGGTCGGGGCCGGCGTCGGTCTCGAACCGCTCGTCGGGGACGACGTCGCGGATCGCGCCCAGGCGCCCGCCGGCCAGCAGCAGCTGCGAGATCTCCAGCAGCAGGATCGGGACGCTGCTGTCCGGGGCGTCGCCGCGGGCCACCGCGCGCACCGACAGCAGGAACGACGTGACCTGGTCGTGGATCTCGATCGCGAAGTCCGACAGGTCCTCGGAGGTCATCGGTTCAGACATCGAGCTGCCTTCTCCCCTCGAACGCCCGGCCGAGGGTGACCTCGTCGGCGTATTCCAGATCCCCACCCACCGGCAGGCCCGATGCCAGCCGGGTCACCCGCAGGCCCATGGGCTTGATCAGCCGCGCCAGGTACGTGGCGGTGGCCTCCCCCTCCAGGTTCGGGTCGGTGGCCAGGATCACCTCGGTGACGGTGCCGTCGGCCAGGCGCTTGAGCAGTTCGCGGACCCGCAGGTCGTCCGGGCCCACGCCGTCGATCGGCGAGATCGCGCCGCCCAGCACGTGGTAGCGGCCGCGGAACTCGCGGGTCTTCTCCACGGCGACGACGTCCTTGGACTCCTCGACCACGCAGATGCCGGCCGGATCGCGCCGGGGATCCCGGCAGATCTTGCACTCCTCGGCCTCGGCGACGTTGCCGCAGATCACGCAGAAGCGCACCTGCTCCTTGGCCCGGACCAGCACCTCGGCCAGCCGCCGGACGTCGGCCGGATCGGCCTGCAGCAGGTGGAACGCGATGCGCTGCGCCGATTTGGGACCGATGTTCGGCAGGTGACCGAGCTCGTCGATCAGGTCCTGGACCACACCCTCGTACATGGCGACTCTTCCCGGTCCGCGCCCTAGCCGAACAGGTTGCCGAGATTGCCCAGATCCGGCATCCCGCCGCCGGCCAGCGGGCCCATCTTGTCCGCGGCCAGCCTGTCGGCGGCCGCGCGGGCGTCGCGCACCGCGGCGATCACCAGGTCGGCCAGCGTCTCGGTGTCCTCCGGGTCGGCGGCCTCGGGCTTGATCTCCAGGCCCACCAGGTCGCCGGTGCCGGTCACCTTCGCGCTCACCAGGCCGCCGCCGGCGGTACCGTGCTGCGCCTCGACCATGCGCTGCTGCATCTGCATGGCCTGGCCGAGCATGCCCTGCAGGTCCATGCCGCCGAAGTCCGGCAGGCCGCCGGCGGGGCCGGTCGCGTCGGGGAAAGCCACTGTGCGCGCTCCTGTTCGTGCCGCTGTCGATGCCGCTCTGTGTGCCGGCCGTAAGTGCCGCTATGCGAAGTCGTACTCGACCATACGCGCTCGGGCAGGGACGCGGCCAATACCGCGTGCCCGCTGCCGATTACTCCTCGGCGTCGAGGCGCTGGGCGCCGAGTTCCCGGATGACGAGTTGGTGCGCCGAGGCGTTGTCCTCGGCGAGGACTTCGTCGTCGTCGGAGACGATGTCGTCCTCGGGGCGGACCACGGGGGTCGGCGGCGGGGGCGGGGTCTGCGGCGGTTTTTGCGGTTGTTGCTGTGCCTGCGGTTGCGACGGTTGTGGTTGCGACGGTGCAGCGCGTTGAGCCGGCGGCTGGGGCGGTGCTTGCGGCGGCACCTGCGGCTCGGGCTCGCGGGGCGGCGGGGCCGCTTGCGGCTGCGGGACCTGATACGTGCTGGGCGGCGGCGGCATGGGCGGAGGCGGTGTCATGGTGACGCCGGGGGCGACCGATGTGCCAGGGCTCTGTGACGGGTCGACGATCGCGTCCACCTGACAGCGGAACCCGAACAGGTCCTGCGCCGCCTGGCGCAGCGTGTCGGCCGTCCCCCGGCTGGCGAACCGGTCCCGCGCGCCGGCGTTGATGAACGCGACCTGCAACCGGTCGCCGTCCATGCCGAGCACCTGGGCGTTCTGGCTCAGCAGCATCCAGCTGACGCGGCCGTCGCGGCGCTTGACCTCTTCCAGGAGGTCGGGCCACATGCGGCGGATGTCGACGCCGGATTGCGCGGGCTGACGCGCCGGGGCCGGCTCCGGCGGCGCCGCTTCCCCGGCTGCCCACGCCGGGGCCTCGGGTGCCGCGGGCTCGGCCACGTCGTCGGTCGTCGCAGCACCCGATGGCGCGCCGGGGCCTGACACCTGCTCCGTTCCCTGCTCCCACGGCGGCTTCCCCAGAACGCCCGGGGTGCTCGCCGGTTCCCGCTCAGGAGGCTGTGCCACGGCCGCGACGGTCCCGCCGCTCTGTTCCCACGGCGGCGTTCCCAGGGCCGGCGCGCCGCTTGTCGGTTGGCCGGCTGTCTGAGCCACCGGCGGCGGCGCGCGCCGCGGCGGCGGCGTCTCGTCGTAGTCGTCCTCGACCACGCGCGGCCCGGGGGCGGTCGGGGCCATCGGGGCCGGGGCGGCGCTGCCCAGCACCACGCCACGGCGCTCCAAGCGGTCCAGCCGAGCGGCCAGGCCCTGCTCGCCCGGGTCGGCACCGGGCAGCATGACCCGCGCGCAGACCAGTTCCAACAGCAGGCGCGGGGCTGTGGCGCCACGCATCTCGGTCAAGCCGGTGTTCACCAGATCCGCCGCCCGGGACAGCTCGGCCGCCCCGAACGTGCGGGCCTGGGCGGTCATGCGCTCGAACTGGTCGTCGGGGACGTCGATCAGGGCCCGGGCCGCGGCCGGGTCGCCGCCGGCGGCGTCGGTGACCGCGTTGAGGATCAGCAGGTCGCGGAAGCGCTCCAGCAGGTCGGCCAGGAAGCGGCGCGGATCGTGGCCGCTTTCGACGACCTGGTCGACCATGCCGAACACGGCCGCGCCGTCGTGCGCGGCGAAGGCCTCGACGAGCTGGTCCAGCAGGGCGGCGTCGGTGTAGCCGAGCAGGCCGGTGGCCATGGTGTAGGTGACGCCGCCGGCGTCGGCACCGGCCAGCAGCTGGTCCAGCACCGACATGGCGTCCCGCGCCGAGCCCGCGCCGGCCCGCACCACCAGCGGCAGCACCTCCGGCTCGACCTTGATGCCCTCGCGCGCGGTGATGTCGGCCAGGTGCTCGCGCAGCACGCCCGGCGGGATCAGCCGGAACGGGTAGTGGTGGGTGCGCGACCGGATGGTCCCGATCACCTTCTCCGGCTCGGTGGTGGCGAAGATGAACTTCAGGTGCGGCGGCGGCTCCTCCACCACCTTCAGCAGCGCGTTGAAGCCGGCCGAGGTCACCATGTGCGCCTCGTCGATGATGTAGATCTTGAACCGGGAGGCCGCCGGGGCGAAGAACGCCCGCTCCCGCAGATCGCGCGCGTCGTCCACACCGCCGTGCGAGGCGGCGTCGATCTCGATCACGTCGATCGACCCCGGCCCGCCGTTGGCCAGCTCCACACACGACCGGCACTGCCCGCACGGCGTCGGCGTGGGCCCCTGCTCACAGTTCAGGCAGCGCGCCAGGATCCGCGCACTGGTGGTCTTGCCGCACCCCCGGGGCCCGCTGAACAGATAGGCGTGATTCACCCGGCCGTTCCGGAGGGCCTGCTGCAAGGGCAGGGTGACGTGCTCCTGGCCGACGACCTCCTCGAAGGTCTCGGGCCGATAGCGGCGATAGAGCGCGAGGGACACGTAGCCAAGGTATCGGCTGACACCGACATCAGGACAAAAAAGGAACTCCCATGCACCCGCCAGAGCACACCGACCCTTGCTGCCGTCAAGCCCTGGGGGAGTTGAGTGTGGTGACGCCGCATGGGAGTCCGGGGACAAGCATATAGGAGTCGGACCGGTGCCGAGAGTCGGGTATGCTTCTCGGCGGAGGATTCGCCTAGTGGCCTAGGGCGCACGCTTGGAAAGCGTGTTGGGGGCAACCCCTCACGAGTTCAAATCTCGTATCCTCCGCTTCACGCCCGGATGGGTGTACGAAAGCCCCGACCGTCATGCGGTCGGGGCTTTCGTTGTTCCCGGCGGTCGGCCAGCCTTGCATGTGACCGAGGTCACACAGCGCTAAAGCGTTCGATGGCTGCTACTGGATTTGGTTGAGTACCGCGGCGGTCTTATCGATGGCGTCCTGCACCCGGGGCTTCGCCGCCAAAGTGAGGAACTGATCCGCGGTCATCTGCGGCGTGCTCTGCTTGCCGGTCATGTGGTTCCGCGTGCCGAGTGTCACCTCCAGTGCGGGCTTGCTGGTGTCGGCGGGCAGGAGCGTGTAGTGGTACGCGGACGGAGTGTCGCCGATCTTGACGAGATTGCTGTCGGTCGGCCACTCGGTCCAGGTCACGAGCAGGCCGCCGGGCACCGGCTTCTTGTCGCACTTGACGTTCGGCGGGCAGAAGTCGAGTACCTGCGATCGGGACAGGTCCGTCTGCTTGGTCAGTTGCCAAGTGAGTTCGTTCGAGCCGGTCGGGCCGTCCAGGGACAGGCTCGCGTCCCGATCGGTGAGCAGGGAGAGCTTCAGCCCGGCCGGAAGGACCTCGGCGCCGGCTGCGGCGACCTGCGATCGGAGGTCGGCGATCACTGCCAGCGCGTCGTGGGCGATCGGCTTGTCGGGGGCCAGTTCGTGCTCGACCTGGTCCAGGCCCGGGCTGGCCACCATCGTGGCGAAGTCGTCGGGCGACAGCAGGATGCCCGAGGCGTTGGAGGCGCTCTTGAAGCCCCCGTTCATGTTGGGTGGCCAAGCACCGCCCTGCGCGGTGTAGTCCGCCGGTGCCTTGTCGACGAACGGCACCGGCGCGACCTGCGTGCCCTCGCCGATCTGGAACATCGGCTTGCTCCGGTCGGTGGGGACGAACGTCAGGTATGCGTGTTTGACGACCACTGTGTTCGCGGTCCCCGGTTTGAGCACGGACTTCGACATGCTGCCGATCATCTCGGCGGCCGTGTATGTCTGCGCGTTGATGTAGACGGTGCCGCCCGCGACCGGCTTCACCTCGCAACCGCCCTGCTGCAGGCAACCGAGGGTGCGATCCTGGGACCGATTGATCGGCACCGAACTGATCGAAGGGTCCAAGGTGGTGGTCCCGCTCGGTCCGGTCAGCAGGAACCTCGCCCTCGAATTCGTTCCATAGTCCGCAGGCAAGGCCTGGACGGTGATCCCGGCCGGAAGCAGTGGTTGCAGTAGCGCCGGCAGGTGCATCCGGAGGTCCTGGGCCCTCGCGACCTCGCTTATCGCGTCACCGGCACCGGCACCGGCTGTGGCCGCCGGTGACGCCACGCCCGACCCCGGCTTCGCCGTCGGCGATGTCACCCCGGTCACCGCGGCGGCCACGCCGATCACCGCCACCACACTCAACGCGGCCCCGCCGCCGGCGAGCAGCCGGTTCCGGCGCCGCGCCGCGTCCCCGCGGGCGATGGACCCGCTCGCGAGGTCGCGCAGCGGCGGCTCGGCGGTGGCGAACGCCGTGCCGAGAAGCCCGCGCACGGCGGTGTCTTCGTTGTCTTCGATGTTCATCAGGGGGTTGCTTCCTCGATCCTGGTCAAAGTCGGCCGTGCGTGTCGGCGAAGTCCGCCAACCGCTCTCGCAACAGCCCCAGGCCGCGACTGGACATGCTCTTCACGGCGCCCTGGGAGATGTCGAGGATGCCCGCGGTCTGCTCCACGCTCATGTCCTCCCAGTACCGCAGCACCACGACGGCGCGGGTGCGGGCGGGGAGTTGTCTGAGCGCTTCCAGGACCGCGAGGCGGGTGTCGGTGGCGTCGGTCCGCGACGCCTGTTCGGGGAGATGTTCCAGGGACACCGTGTCAAGGTGTTTCTTCCTGGAGTCCAGAAAGCAGCGGTAGACCACCTGCCGGGCGTAGGCACCGGGGTTGTCCGCGGCGCGGACCCGGTTCCAGTGCCGGTAGATGCGGTCGAACGCGATCTGGACGAGGTCCTCTGCGAAATGCCAGTCACCGCAGAGCAGGTAAGCCGATCGCCGCAGATGGCCTTGGCTGGCCACTGCGAACTCACGGAACTCTTCCCGGTGGTCGGGGTGATCCGCGGAACGGTGTCCAGGAAGGGATCTGCGACGCATAGCGTCTCCATAACGGGCGGTGGTGGGTGACGGGCGAGCGAAAATCACATCCCTGTCGACTCACGTGATCGGTGGGCAGGTTCGCAGGAGCGAGCAAGATCTTTCCGCGCGCGGTCCTACGCCGCGGTGGAACCAGGATCACAGTCCGGTCCCGCATGGTCACGATTTTGTGTCCTCTTTGCCCACCGACGCCCGCCCGGCCGGGGTGGTCCGGTTACCCTGGTCCCGTGATCTTCAAGCGCATCGGCGAAGGGCGGCCCTACCCCGACCACGGACGCTCCTTCAAGGAGTGGGCCGAGGTGGCCCCGCGCCAGATCCGCCTGGACCAGCTCATCACCACCAAGCGCCACCTGGACCTGGACGCGCTGCTGTCCCAGGACTCCACTTTCTACGGCGACCTGTTCGCGCACGTCGTGCACTGGCGGGGCGGCTATTACCTGGAGGACGGACTGCACCGAGCTGTGCGCGCCGCGCTCCAGCAACGCACCGTGCTGCACGCCAGAGTGCTGGACCTCGACGAGTGAAGGGCCGCATAGTCACGCTCACCGTGGCGATCGTGGCCGTCGCGCTGCTCGGCGGCGCGCTCTGGTTCGCGAACCGTCCGGGCCCGGCGGCGGCCAAAGTGGGGGATTGCATCAGCGCGCCGGCGAAGGGCGGCTTCAAGACGGTCGGGTGCAGCAGCGCCGACGCGGCCTTCAAAGTGGCCGCTGTGCTGGCCACCGGCGACAGCAACGGCTGCGACGCGTACCCCGACGTGATCATGGCCGTGGTCGACAAGAAGGGCACCAAGACGCTCTGCCTCGGCGGCGTCAAATAACGCCGTCAAACAGCGGAGCCGAGCCACCGGATTCGTCACCGCCGGTCGCTGCGGGCCGGCCGGGCACCCGGGGCACTACGCTGCGAAGGTGAGCGATCTCCGGGAGTTGCTGAAATCCGGGCTCTTCCGGCGGCTGTTCGCGACCCGCCTGATCGGGCAGTTCGGCGACGGGGTGTTCCAGGTGGCCCTCGCGGCTTTCGTCGTGTTCTCCCCGGAGAAGGAGGCCACGGCCGGCGACGTCGCCGAGGCCTTCGCCCTGCTGCTGCTCCCGTTCACCGTCATCGGGCCGTTCGCCGGGGTGTTCCTGGACCGCTGGCGCCGCCGGCAGGTGCTCGTCTACGCCAACCTGCTGCGTAGCGGGATCGTGCTCGTCGTCGCGACCCAAGTCCTCGCCGCGGACAGCGGCTTGCTCTTCTACGTCTCCGCACTAGCCGTCCTGAGCTGCAACCGCTTCATCCTCGCCGGACTGTCCGCCGCTCTTCCACAGGCTGTGGAAAACGAACGACTAGTCGTCGCCAATGCGATGTCGCCGACCGCCGGCACGCTCGCCGCGACGCTGGGCGGTTCGGCAGGCGTCGTGATCCGCGCGCTCGTCGGAGCCGGAAACGGAGCGAATGCGCTGATCCTCGTTGTCGCGGCGGCCCTGTATACGGTGGCCGCCCTTATGGCTCGCACCATGCAGCGGGACTCGCTCGGTCCCGACGAGCGTCCGGCAACCTCCACCTGGAGCGAGCTGAAAGTCGTGGCACGCGGGCTGGGGGAAGGACTGGCACATCTCAAGGAACGCAAACCCGCGGCCGCCGCCCTGGTCGCGATCACCACCAACCGATTCTGTTACGGCCTGACGACCATCATGGTCCTGCTGCTGTTCCGCAACTCGTTCAACGATCCCCACGACACCAACGCCGGTCTGCGCGGTTTCGGCACCGCGGTTGCGGTCTCCGGCGTCGGTTTCTTCCTGTCCGCGATCGCCTCGCCGATCATCCTGCGCCGCTTTGCTCTGTCGACCTGGATCACCACCTGCATGATCGGCTCAGCCCTCACCTTGGCGGCGTCGGCCGCCTGGTTCCGGGTCGCGCCGTTGTTGGCCGGCGCGCTGGTCCTCGGCTTCCTCGCACAGGGACAGAAGATCAGTACCGACACAACGGTGCAGCGCAATGTAGAGGACGCTTATAGAGGACGTGTCTTCTCTCTATACGACATGCTCTTCAACGGCGCCTTCGTGGCGGCGGCCGCAGTAGCCGCCACCACCCTCCCGATGTCCGGCAAGTCGGTGGCGCTGCTCTACGCCACCGTCGCTGTCTACCTCGTCAGCGGAATCGGCTACGCCTGGTTCTGCGCGGCCTCACGCTGTGCCCACCAGGAGCGCAGTTCGGCCACCGCCGTGTCGTGATCCAGCGGGCCGTGCTCCATGCGCAGCTCCAGCATGTGCTTGTACGCGGCCCCGACCTCCGGTCCCGGCTTGATGCCCAGGATCGCCATGATCTCGTTGCCGTCCAGGTCCGGGCGGATCGAGTCGAGCTCCTCCTGCTCGCGCAGCTCGGCGATCCGGCGCTCCAGGTCGTCATAGGCGTGTTCGAGCACCAGGGCCCGGCGGCGGTTGCGGGTCGTGCAGTCCGACCGGGTCAGCTTGTGCAGCCGCTCCAACAGGTGGCCCGCGTCGCGGACGTAACGGCGCACCGCGCTGTCCGTCCACTCCGCCTCGCCGTAGCCGTGGAACCGCAGGTGCAGCTCCACCAGCCGCGAGGTGTCGTCGATGATCTCCTTGCTGTACTTCAGCTTGCGCAGCCGCGCGGCCGTCATGTGCGCGCCCACGACCTCGTGGTGGTGGAACGACACGCCGCCGCCGGGCTCGAAGCGGCGGGTCTTGGGCTTGCCGATGTCGTGCAGCAGCGCCGCCAGCCGCAGGATCAGGTCCGGCCCCTCGGTCTCCAGAGCGATCGCCCGCTCCAGCACAACGAGGGTGTGCTCGTACACGTCCTTGTGGCGGTGGTGCTCGTCGATCTCCAGGCGCAGCTTCGGCAGTTCCGGGAGCGCATACTCGGCCAGGCCGGTGTCCACCATGAGCGTCAGGCCCAGGCGCGGGCGCGCGGCCAGCACCAGCTTCGACAGCTCCACCTGCACCCGCTCGGCGCTGACGATGCCCAGCCGCTCGCCCATATCGGTCATCGCCTGCCGCACCTCCGGCGCGACGTCGAAGCCCAGCTGCGCGGCGAACCGCGCGGCGCGCATCATGCGCAACGGGTCGTCGGAGAAGGACATCTGCGGCGTGCCCGGGGTCCGCAGCACACCCTCGTCGAGGTCGCGCAGGCCGCCGTAGGGGTCGACGAACTCGAACTTCGCGGGGTCCGCGGTCAGCCGCACCGCCATCGCGTTCACCGTGAAGTCGCGGCGCAGCAGATCATCCTCGATGGAGTCGCCGTAGGCGACCTCGGGCTTGCGCGAGTCGCGATCGTACGCCTCGGAGCGGAAGGTGGTGATCTCCAGCTTCGCGCCACTCTTCTGAGCCCCGACGGTCCCGAAGGCGATGCCGACGTCCCAGACCGCCTCGGCCCAGCCCTGCACCAGTTTCAGCACCTGCTCGGGGCGGGCGTCGGTGGTGAAGTCCAGGTCGTCGCTCAGCCGGCCCAGCAACGCGTCCCGCACCGGGCCGCCGACCAGCGCCAGGGTGTGACCGGCCGCCGCGAAACGCCCGGCCAGTTCGCCGACCACCGGCGCCACTCGTAGCAGTTCTGTTACCGCGGCCCGCTGTGCCTGGTCAAGATGCGGGTCGGGACGTCGCTGCTGGTCGGTGTGCATGGTGTCCGAGTTTACGTGTAGGGCCGCCGTGCCGGGCCCGACTACGATTCCTCACGTGACCAGCCGAGCCTGCCGTGCGCTCCTTGCCCTCGCGCTGTTCCTGGGTGCCGCGAGCCTGACGCTCGGCAGCGCCCGCGCCCAGGGTGCGCCGGCCGCCAAGCCGGTCCAGGTCGGGATCGGCGCCGTCCAGCCGCAGATCCCGGACTTCACAGACCCCAGTAAGCCCATGACGTTCTCCGGCCAGCTGCGGAACACCGGCTCGACCGCGCTGAAGGTGGACATCGAGCTGCGGCGCTCGATGGTGACGGCCCGCTCGGAGATGGGTTCGGCGACCGACAGCGACGACTACCGCTCGGTGCACATGAAGTCGCCACCGAAGTCCACCCAACTCGCGCCGGGCGCCATCGTCGACTGGAAGATCTCGCTGCCCGAGACGGAGCTGTTCGGCTCCAAGTCGCCGGAGCCGGGTGTGTACGCCATCGACGTCGTCGCCACCGACTCCGACGGCACGTTCCTCGGCGGCCAGCGCACCTTCGTGGTGTGGAAGCCGCTCGCGGTACACCGCACCGAGAGGGCGCGGATAGCGCTGCTGTGGCCGGTCGTGGGCCTGCCCGGACTGACCGGGCAGAAGAAGCCCAACTCCGCCGCGACGCCGATCGTGGCCGACCCGCAGGCCGCGCAGCAGTTCAAGACCGGCGGCCGGCTGGACACCGTTCTGAAGTCCGGCCAACAACTCCCCCTGGTCAACTGGATCCTCGACCCGGATCTCCTCTACACCGCCAACGCCCTGTCCGGCGGCTACTTCGTCTCCCCCGACGGCACCACCCCCACGACCCAGGGAGCCGACGGCGGCGATGCGAAGACCTGGTACGACGCCGCTCACACCTACTTCCAGTCGCAGGCCCAGAACTGCTGGAACCTGCCCTACGCCGACCCCGATCTGAGCACCTTGGCCCGCTTCGGCACCGCCGGCGGAGAGCTGTTGGCGAAGGCCGCGGGGCTGGCGGCACCGGCCGCCACCGGAAGCTGCCGCCAGCAG
>JAEKKI010000059.1 GCA_019510485.1 Catenulisporales bacterium | reverse complement strand
GCGCGCAGATCCTGGAGGAGGTCTGGGGCTACGACTTCCCGACCACCGCCAACTCCCTTGAGGTCTACGTCGGCTACCTGCGCCGCAAGACCGAGGCCGACGATCTGCCGCGGCTGATCCACACCGTCCGCGGCGTGGGGTATTCGCTGCGCGAGACGGCACCGTGAACCCGTTCCTCACCGCGGAGAACCAGGACCAGGAGGAGAAACTCGGCCCCTACGCCCAGCTGCGGGCCAAGGTCACAGAGTTGATGTCGCACGTCCCGCTGCGGACCCGCATCACGGCGCTGGTGATGGTCGCGGTGGGCGCGAGCGTGGCGCTGGCGTCGATCGCGGCGTTGGTGACGGTGCGGAACCAGATCCTGAGCCAGATGGACAGCAGCCTGTATCAGAAGGCACAGCGAGCCACGAACGACATCATCGGCCACCAGCCTTTCACCCCGCTGGACGAAACCGTCTTCATCGAGTTCCAGGGCGACGGCGAAGTCATCAAGTCGAACCTGAGCGGACAGGGGACGATCGAGGTCACCAACGCGGACCTGCAGGTCGCCCAGCACACCCGCGACGAGCATTACTCCACCATCATGATCAACGGCATCCGGTTCCGAGCTCTGACCCTGCCGGTGACCACGACCTCAACACCGCTACAGCCGACGAACGAACGCTCGGCGGTGCTCCTCGCGCAGTCCATGGCCGACACCCAGCAGACCCTGGGCCGCCTCAGCCTGGTCTCCATCCTCGTCGGCATCGCCGGCATCGCGGTCGCCGGCAGCGCGGGCATCACCGTCGGCCGCGCGGGTCTACGCCCCGTGGACCGGCTCACCGAGGCCACCGAGTACGTCGCCCGAACCGGGGACTTGCGGCCGATCGAGGTACAGGGCACCGACGAGTTGGCGCGGCTGGCCACCAGTTTCAACTCGATGCTGACCGCTCTGGCCCGCTCGCAGGACCACCAACGACGACTGATCGCCGACGCCGGCCACGAGCTCCGCACCCCGCTGACCTCGATGCGAACCAACATCGACCTGCTGGCGCAGATCTTCGGCCCCGGCGCGGAGAAGACGTCGAAGATCAGCGACGCCGACCGGGCCGAGCTCATCGCGGACGTCCGGGCCCAGATGGAGGAGCTGTCGGTGCTGGTCGGCGACCTCGTCGAGCTGTCCCGCGATGCCCAGCCGCCGACCGCCTCCGAGCCGGTGAGCCTGGGCGACGTGGTACGGCAGGCCGTGGACCGGGTCCGGCGGCGGGCCCCGTACCTGACGTTCGACGTCCAGGTCGAGCCGTGGTTCCTGGAAGGGGACCCGGCGACGCTGGAGCGCGCCGTGACGAACCTGCTGGACAACGCCGCGAAATGGAGTCCGGAGGAGGGAACGGTCACGGTGCGCCTCGCCGACGGCCTGCTCCAGGTCTCCGACGAGGGCCCCGGTATCGCCGACGCGGACCTCCCGCACGTCTTCGAGCGCTTCTACCGCTCCACCGAGGCCCGCACGATGCCGGGCTCCGGACTCGGGCTAGCGATCGTGCGCCAGTCCGCTGAGAACCACGGCGGCCGGGTCGCGGCGGCGCGGGCGCCCGGCGGCGGGGCGCTGTTGGGGCTGTGGCTGCCGGGCCGGCCGACCGAGGACGTACCGAGCGGCGCCGGCCACCCGGGAGCGAACGCCTGACCAGGCACATCGCAGTCCCCGACGATCGCCGCCACGCCCGCCCCGGCGTACCGGATGCGCCCCCGCATCCGGTGACGGCATAGGGTCGGCATAAGGTCGGATCCCGGGTGCGCACGCGTGAAATACGCAGGCGCTCCTGGGTGTCTTTTCGGCCACCTCTTGACCGGGTCTCAGCAGCTCTTAAGGTGAACAGGCGAAGCTCTTCGACATGAACGAACCCTCGAGCAACGCAGGCGGCGTCGGCGGCCCGGGCGACAACGGCGCAGACCAGGCCGCCCAGCAGGACGTGCGCGACAGCTTCGGCACGAACCCCGCCACGTCTGGCGGCTCCGGGGCTCAGGACCCCAACGCCACGACGGCCTCCCCCGGTCCCGCCGAAGGCGCTGACCCGCGGGCCGGTGCGACGGCCCCGGGCGGCGACCAGGCCGTGCCCCCGCAGCAGGACACGATTCCGGCGGCGGCTCCAGCGGCCCCGGCGACCCCGCCGGCCGGTCGCGGCGAGCAGCCGACACTGGTCCAGCCGGCCGTCTCCGGGGCGCAGCCGGGCCCGGCAGCCGCGGGACAGGCCCCCGAAACGCAGTTCGTCCAGGCATCGCCGGCGCAGGCACAGCCCACGCCGCCGCCGGCCCAGCCCGGTGCCGCTTTCGGCCCGGCCGCCCAACAAACCCAGCAGGGCCAGCAGGGCCAGCAGCCGCCCGGCAACGGCCCCGGTGGCACCCTCCACCTAGGCCCCGGCCCCACTCCCCCGCCGAACTGGGCCGCACCCTCGGACGCGCAGCCCTTCCCGCCCTACGCCCCGCCCGGCACCCCGGCCCAGCGCTCGACGACCGGCGCCGGCAAGATGCTGGTCGCGGTGGCCCTGGTCGCGGGCCTGATCGGCGGCGGCATCGGCACGGCGGTGACCTACGCGGTCAAGGACAACAGCAGCTCGTCCTCCACGGCTTCCCCCGGCACCCGGGCGCCGCTGAACACGAACAACACCGCGCTGAACACCCCCGGCAGCGTCACCCAAGTGGCCTCGGCGATCATGCCCAGCGTGGTCGACATCCAGGTCAGCACCGCCGACGGCAACGGCGACGAGGGCACCGGCATCATCTACAGCGCCGACGGCCTGATCGTCACCAACAACCACGTGGTGGCCTCGGCCGCGAGCAGCAGCTCCACCCAGGGCCAGAACGGCAGCCCGTTCGGCGGCAACAACAAGTCCGGCGGGGCGACGACCATCACCGTCACGTTCAACGACGGCAAGACCGCCACCGCGCACGTCGTGGGCACCGAGCCGCTGGCCGACCTGGCCGTGATCAAGGCCGACAACGTCTCCGGCCTGACAAAGGCCTCCTTCGCCGACTCCAAGAACCTGGCCGTGGGCCAGCAGGTGGTGGCCATCGGCTCGCCGCTCGGCCTGACCAGCACCGTCACCTCCGGCATCGTCAGCGCCCTGAACCGGCCGGTGGAGACCCAGGGCGAGACCGGGCAGACCGTGGTGCTGGACGCGGTGCAGACCGACGCCGCGATCAACCCCGGCAACTCCGGTGGCCCGCTGGTGGACATGCAGGGCAACGTCATCGGCATCAACTCCGCGATCGCCTCCAACAGCTCCTCCGGGGGCCTGGGCGGCGGCGGCCAGGCCGGCTCCATCGGCCTGGGCTTCGCGATCCCGATCAGCGAGGCGCTGCCGATCGTCGACACCCTGGCCAAGGGCCAGCCGGCGCAGATCGCCTCGCTCGGCGTGGCGCAGGCCGGCGGCGGCGACACCACCACCCGCACCCCCAAGGGCTACAAGGTGGAGCAGGTCGCCGCGGGCGGTCCGGCGGAGAAGGCGGGCCTGAAGGCCGGTGACATCGTCAGCAAGATCGGCGACCGACTGGTGTACTCCTACGCCGACGTGGCCGCCGCGGTGCGCTCGCACCGGCCCGGCGACACCGTCCCGATCACCTACACCCGCGACGGATCCTCCACGACGGTCAACGTCACGCTCGGCGTCCTGAAGCCTCCGACCGCCCCGGCCAAGTAGGGGCGGCAACCCGCGGGCGTACCCTTGAGGGGTGTCTGACGTAGATGGAATCACGGTCCTCCGTGCCGGCTTCGGCACGGAGGCCGTCCCCTATCCGGCGGCCCTGGATCTCCAGCGCGAGGTCCACGCCAAGCGGGTGGCCGAGGAGATCGGCGACACCCTGATCGTGCTGGAGCACCCGCCGGTCTTCACCGCGGGCCGCCGCACCACGCCTGAGGAGCGGCCCACCGACGGCACCCAGGTCCTGGACGTCGACCGCGGCGGCCGCATCACCTTCCACGGCCCCGGCCAGCTGGTCGGCTACCCGATCGTGCGGCTGCCGGCGGCGATGGACGTGGTCGGCCACGTGCGGCGCCTGGAGGAGGCGATGATCCGGGCCTGTGCGGAGCTGGGCCTGGAGACCACCCGCATCCACGGCCGCAGCGGCGTGTGGATCCTCGGCGACGAGATCGAGCGGCAGGACCTGGGCGGGCTGAACCTCCAGCTGAAGACGGTCGGCGCGCCGGTGGAGGAGGACGAGGAGTTCGACCCGCGCCTGGCCGGACCGGAGTACGCGCCGTCGAACGCCGGCCAGCGCAAGGCCGACCGCAAACTCGCGCAGATCGGCGTACGCGTCGCCAAGGGCGTGACCATGCATGGCTTCGCCATGAACTGCGACGTCGACCTGGCCTGGTTCGACAAGATCATCCCCTGCGGCATCCGGAACGCCGGCGTCACCTCGCTGTCGGCCGAGCTCGGGCGGCGGGTCACGGTCGAGGAGGTCGCCCCGCTGGTGGCCAAGCACCTGGCGGCTGTCCTCGCCGAGCAATCCCAGGCCCGGAGCCTGGTCGGCGCCGGGAAGGAATAGCGCGGCGCCCGCGTAGGCTGGTAATCACAGGAAACAGCTGTACCCCTCTCACAAGGAGACTCGAAGTGACGGCCGTCACCCCAGAACCAGAAGGCCGCAAGCTGCTCCGGCTTGAGGTCCGCAACAGCGCCGTCCCCATCGAGAAGAAACCCAGCTGGATCAAGACCCGGGCCAAGATGGGGCCGGAGTACACCGGTCTGAAGAGCCTGGTCCGCAGCGAGGGCCTGCACACGGTGTGCGAGGAGGCCGGCTGTCCCAACATCTACGAGTGCTGGGAAGACCGCGAGGCCACGTTCCTCATCGGCGGCGACCAGTGCACCCGGCGCTGCGACTTCTGCCAGATCGACACCGGCAAGCCGAAGGCGTACGACACCGACGAGCCGCGGCGGGTGGCCGAGTCCGTGCAGACCATGGGCCTGAAGTACGCGACGGTCACCGGCGTGGCGCGCGACGACCTGGCGGACGAGGGCGCCTGGCTCTACGCCGAGACCGTCCGCCAGATCCACGCGCTGCTGCCCGGCTGCGGCGTCGAGCTGCTGATCCCGGACTTCCACGCCGAGCCGGAGCTGCTGGCCGAGGTGTTCGGCAGCCGCCCGGAGGTGCTGGCGCACAACATCGAGACCGTGCCGCGGATCTTCAAGGAGATCCGGCCCGGGTTCCGCTACGAGCGCTCGCTGGACGTCATCCGCCAGGCCCGGGACTTCGGCCTGGTCACCAAGTCCAACCTGATCCTGGGCCTGGGCGAGGAGCGCGAGGAGATCTCGCAGGCGCTGGCCGACCTGCGCGAGGCCGGCTGCGATCTGGTGACCATCACCCAGTACCTGCGGCCGTCGCCGCGGCACCACCCGGTGATGCGCTGGGTGAAGCCCGAAGAGTTCGTGGAGCTGGCCGCTGAAGCGCGCGAGTTGGGCTTCGGGGTCATGTCCGGGCCGCTGGTGCGGTCCTCGTACCGGGCCGGGCGCCTGTACCAGGAGGCCGTCGAGGCTCGGCGGGCCGCGGCCGCCGCGGTGCCGGTGTAGGCCCCGGATATCAAAATGTTGTCGTCATCGGCCCCGGTCCTGCGACCGGGGCCGCTTTCTGCGCGGAACCGGGAGTCCGGAGTACTGCGAATGGCGTTACCACGATTTGACCCCTCAGCGCTAGACCTGTAACAAAGAAACCTGACAGTGGCAACGATCCATCATCGGCCGCGCTCCACCCTCCTTGCCCCGCTCCACCCCTTCGCCCCAGGTCGAGGTCACGCCATGAGCTCCGCAACGTCTTCGGTCCAGTCCATCCGCTCGATCCGCTCCATGCTCCTGACGATCGAGCGCCGCTGGTTGCGTGCCGGCGGCCATCAGGGCGCGCTGGCCAACGCCCACGCCGCCGTGCTGGAGGGCCGCGAGCGGGCCGCGCTGCGCGCCGCCGCCTACGAGTCGCTGACCAAGCTGGGCGCAGCGGCCGAGTAAGTCGCCGGGGTCAACCGGCGAACTGGTTTACCACCGAGCGCGAGCACCACGTATCCTGCGTGCCATGGCACGCGACACCACGACGAACACCCCCGCCGGCGGGGACGCCCCCAAGAAGGGCCGCATCAGGCAGATCCGCGAGGTCTACTCGATGACCCGCAAGGAGGATCCCAGGCTTCCGCTGGTGCTGGCCGCGTGGGGCGGGGCCGCCCTGGTGGTCTTCGTGGCCCTGGGCTTCCTGCTCGGCTCGTGGCTGTTCTACGGGATCTTCGGGATCCCGGTCGCCGTGCTGGCGATGATGATCGTGTTCGGGCGGCGGGCACAGCGGGCGGCTTACGGCTCGATCAAGGGGCAGCCGGGGGCGGCCGCCTCGGTGCTGGACACGCTGCGCCGGGGCTGGGACGTCACGCCGGGCGTGCGCTTCAACCGGCAGCAGGACATGATCCACCGGGTGCTGGGGCGGCCGGGCATCATCCTGGTCGGCGAGGGCAACCCGAACCGGCTCAAGACGCTGTTCACCGAGGAGCGCCGGCACCTGACCCGGCTGTTCGGCCCGGAGGTGCCGCTGGTGGCCGAGGACATCGTCGCCGGGGACGAGCCGGGCATGGTTCCGCTGGGGCAGCTGAACCGGAAGGTCATGCGGCTCAAGCCCGCGACGGGCAAGTCCTTCCTGCGGCCGGCACAGGTGCTGGAGTACCAGAACCGGCTCAAGGCCGTGGGGCCGAACATGCCGATCCCGAAGGGGCCGATGCCGCGTAACGGGAAGATGCCACGCGGCCAGATTCGCTAATCGTCGCCAGGCGGGTGTGAGACCGGCGTAATCGGGAGGAAACGCCGCTGACGGCGGAGCGTGAGGAACGTGCTACGGCCCGCGACCTTGGTGGTCGCGGGCCGTTCTCGTGTTCGTGGCTTGTTCGTCCCTTTTGCTTCGCGCTCGCGCCCGGCTCAGCGGGTGCTGACGAGCATCGTGCGGGCGACCCGGTCGTGCAGGCCGCGGCCGTCGGCGTCCCAGACCACGGCCGGGATGACCAGGAACAACAGGATGGTGCGCATCGCGACGGCGTACGGCGACGCCTTGCCGCCCCGGTCGGAGCCGACCCGCAGGCCCAGGGCCGCCATGCCCAGGGTGGAGCCGCTGATGCCCAGGCCGATCAGGTACATCACCGCCAGCAGGCTCAGCGCCGCGAACTGGCCGGTCTTCAGCAGGCGATCGCCGACCAGCAGGTAGGCCAGGCCGTAGGCGACCGCCCAGTCGATCATCAGCGCGGCCAGGCGGCGGCCGACGGTGGCCAGCGAGCCGGGGCCGGACCGCGGCAGGCCGAGGCGCTGGCCGGAGTAGTCGGACGAGGTCATGGCATCCACGGTACCCCGCTTGTCGCGCGGGGTTTTAGGGGGCGGTCGCGGGTCGCCGTCGGGTCGCCGCCGAGCCGCCGTCGGGTCGACGCCGGGTCGCCGCCGACGCGGTTCGTGGCCAATCGGCGGAGGCAGATCCAGCCGACAAGGTAGGTTGGAAGAGCCTGGCTCCGCGTAACATGCCGGAAACAAAGGGGACACGGCCGGGAAACCGCTCTGTCTTACGGTCGCAGGAGTGCCCGTTGGATCCCGGCCCGCGGGCGAGCCTTCGGCAGGCGCGCCAGGCGGCCAGTGAGAAGCGTACTCAAAGGAGTAGTGGATGTTCTCGAACGCCGACGAGGTACTGAAGTACCTCAAGGACAACGACGTGAAGAGCGTCGATGTGCGGTTCTGCGACCTGCCCGGCGTGATGCAGCACTTCACGGTGCCGGTCGAGTCGTTCGGCGCCGACGTCTTCGCCAACGGGCTGGCCTTCGACGGCTCCTCGATCCGCGGCTTCCAGGCCATCCACGAGTCCGACATGCAGCTGCTGCCGGACCCGACCACCGCGCGCCTGGACCCGTTCCGCACCGAGAAGACCCTCAACATCAACTTCTTCATCCACGACCCGCTGACCGGTGAGGCGTACTCCCGCGACCCGCGCAACGTGGCGAAGAAGGCCGAGGCCTACCTCAAGGGCTCCGGCATCGCCGACACCTGCTACTTCGGCCCCGAGGCCGAGTTCTACGTCTTCGACGACGTCCGCTTCACCTCCGGCTCGCAGGAGAGCTACTACCACATCGACGCCGAGGCCGCGTTCTGGAACACCGGGCGCGCCGAGGAGGGCGGCAACCGCGGATATAAGCCGCGGGTCAAGGGCGGCTACTTCCCGGTGGCCCCGAACGACCACTACGCGGACCTGCGCGCCACGATGAGCCGCACCCTCATCGAGTCCGGCCTGCTCGTCGAGCGCCAGCACCACGAGGTCGGCTCGGCCGGCCAGGCGGAGATCAACTACAAGTTCAACACCCTGCTGTCCGCGGCCGACGACCTGATGCTGTTCAAATACATCATCAAGAACGTCGCCTGGGCCGCCGGCAAGACCGCGACCTTCATGCCCAAGCCGGTCTTCGGCGACAACGGCTCCGGCATGCACTGCCACCAGAGCCTGTGGAAGGACGGCGCCCCGCTGTTCTACGACGAGGTCGGCTACGCGGGCCTGTCGGACACCGCCCGCCACTACATCGGCGGCCTCCTGAAGCACGCCCCGTCCCTGCTGGCCTTCACCAACCCGACGGTCAACAGCTACCGCCGCCTGGTCCCCGGCTACGAGGCCCCGGTGAACCTGGTCTACAGCCAGCGCAACCGCTCGGCGTGCATCCGCATCCCGATCACCGGCTCGAACCCGAAGGCCAAGCGCATCGAGTTCCGCTGCCCGGACCCGTCCTCGAACCCGTACCTGGCCTTCTCCGCGATGCTCCTGGCGGGCCTGGACGGCGTGAAGAACAAGGTCGAGCCCCTGGCCCCGGTCGACAAGGACCTCTACGAGCTGCCCCCGGACGAGCACGCCTCGATCCCGCAGGTCCCCTCCTCGCTGCCGGCCGTGCTCGACGCGCTGGAGGCCGACCACGGCTACCTCCTCGAAGGCGGCGTGTTCACGCAGGACCTGATCGAGACGTGGATCTCGTACAAGCGGGAGCGTGAGGTGGATCCGGTGCGGTTGCGTCCGACGCCGCATGAGTTCGAGTTGTACTTCGACATCTAAACACGCTTGGGGCAGCGGCCTGCGCCTTTGGCGCGAATTTGGCCGCTGACCTGGTGTTACGTTGTTCAGAACGCGGATTACGGTGGGCCCGCGGATTCCTAGGAGTCCGCGGGCCCACCGTCGTTCGTAGACACCCCGCTACGACGTCGGCAGTACGCCCCCGCCGCTTCGGTGACGCCTGCGCCCGCCTGGCCGACCTCACCGTCGACACCCGCCCCGAATTCGCCCTGCATGTTCTGGAACCCGCGGTCGCCGACGCCGACTGCAACCAGGATCTCTACGCGAGCCGCGAACTGCTGCTGCGCGGCGAGCGTGGAGCCCGCGGCGAATCGACGGCTTGTTCATTTCTGACCCACGCTCCTAGCTGGACTGACCACACCGCCTCGATCTCCTGACCGAGCCGCGCTCTCTCCCTTTGGGGGTCAGTAAGCAGGATGTATGTCAGGGAGGTTTCCTGTTTCTGATGGGGAACACGAGTGGGCCTCGCCGGTGGACCTTGCTTCGGCCTGCTCTGCTGACGCGATTGTGTCCACGCAAACTCTTGACCGCCGCACTCCGTCAGCGTAAGTTCCCCACCCAATAGGCAGCCTCCCTGTCAGTCAACCTCCCAGAAAGTGGCTCGAAGATGCGCAAGGCAAAGCTAGGCGCCGCAGCCGCGATACTCTCCCTCGCCGTCACGGCGTGTGGAACCGGCGGTAGTGACCTCAAGCCGGCAGCCGACGGAGCGGTCGGTTCGAAGATCGGCAACTGCGACGTGCCGGCGGACGTGGCCGGCACCGGACCGGTCAAGGGCGATGTGAACGGCACCATCGCCTTCCAGACCACCAACTTGAAGTCCGACTTCGGGGACTTCTTCACTCCCCTGATCCAGAGCTTCGAGAAGGCCCATCCGGGCGTGACGGTCAACTGGGTCGACGATCCCGGTGACGCGCAGTTCACCACCCGCCTGGTCACCGAGGCGCAGTCGTGCACCCTGCCCGACGTGGTGAACCTGAACCAGATCACCGCCGACGCGCTGAGCAAGAACGGCTTCCTGATGGACTGGGACGTCAAGGTTCCCGACAGTTCCAAGCCCTTCATCCCCAGCATCTGGAACTCCATCAAGTCCACGACCGGCGCGCACGACGTCCTGCCGTGGTACTGGGGCCCGAACATCCAGACCTTCAACACCGACCTGGCCAAGCAGGCCGGCCTGGACCCGGCGGGCATGCCGACCACCGTGATGGGCCGGATGGACGCCGCTGAGAAGGTCTCCAAGGCCACCGGCGGCAAGGCCTACGGGTTCTTCGCCAACCCGGACTACTGGGAGCACCTGCCGAACGAGTGGGTGCAGATGAAGGTGAAGGTCATGGCCGATGACGGCAAGAGCTTCGCGTTCGCCTCCGACCCGAACGCCCTGGCCTGGACGCAGCAGATGGCGAAGCTGTACCAGGAGGGCGCGCTGCCTAAGGACACGCTCGCCTCCGACGACGACCCGAGCAAGCTCTACGCCGCCGGCCAGCTGCTCTACGGCTCGGAGAACGCCAGCTTCCTGCGCTACGTGAAGCAGAACGCTCCGAACCTGTACCCGAAGACCGGCGTCGCTCCGTACACCGACGACGCGCTCGGCTTCGCGCCGTTCTCCGGACAGCTGATCGGAGTCCCGGTCACCAGCAAGCACGCGGCCGCGGCGGTGGCGTTCGCGCAGTACCTGACGAACGCCGAGAACCAGCTGGCCTGGTGCAAGGATCCGAAGGTCGTCATCTTCCCCTCGACGCAGGCGTCCCTGAGCGACCCGTTCTTCTCCTCGCCCGCCGCCGACGACCCGCTGGGCCAGGCCCGCAAGGTCGCCGCCGCCGAGGCCGCGAAGTCGGTGTACGTGCCCGACCCGTTCTCCGACGCCGAGACCAAGGTGATCGCCGGCGAGATCCAGCTGGCGATGCAAGGCAAGGAGAGTGCGGCGACCGCGCTGAAGAACGCCCAGGACAGGGCCGACAAGATCCTTCAGAACGCGAGCTGAGTATGACGTCGTCTCCCGTAGAGGCGGCCGCCGAAAGCGGCGCGGACCCGGATCTGCCCTCCGGGTCCGCGCAGCCTCCCGTCGGCGGTGCCACCGGAATCCGATACCGACTCCGGCCCGGTCAAGGCAGTCAAGGCGGTCAAGGCGGTCAAGGCGGTCAACGCGGCCGGCGCGATCGCCGTCCCGGCTCACTGGCGAGCCGGCGCGGCCGGCGGTACCGCAGGGTCGCGTACCGGCCGTGGTGGGCGCCGTGGCTGTGGGTCGCCGGTCCCGTCGCGGCTGCGATCGTGTTCGGGATCTTCCCGTTCGCGAACACGGTGGTCCTGTCCTTCACCAACGCCAAGCCGCTCGGCGGCGCGGCCCGGAACGTGGGCCTGCGCAACTACACCGAGATGTTCCACGACCCGGACTTCTGGACGGCGGTCAAGAACAGCGTCGAATACGCGCTCGTCGTCGTACCGCTGATGGTGATGCTGCCGCTGATGCTCGCGGTGCTGGTCTCCAAGAAGATCCCGGGTATCGGCTTCTTCCGTACGGCCTTCTACCTGCCGGTGCTCGCCTCGATCGTCGTCGTCGGCTTCAGCTGGAGCTGGATGCTGGGCGAGAACGGGATGATCAACACCCTGCTGAAGGACCTGCACCTGACCGGCCGGCCGATCGAGTTCCTCACCGATCCGCATCTGCTGCTGCTCTCGGCGATGGCGATGACGGTGTGGAAGGGCCAGGGCTGGTACATGGTGATCTACTTGGCGGCGCTCGGGAACGTGCCGAAAGAGCTGTACGAGGCTGCCGAGATGGACGGCGCCGGGGCGATCCGCAAGTTCTTCAGCGTCACCATCCCCGGGGTGCGCCTGACGATGGCGATCGTCGGCACCCTGACAGCCATCGGCTCGCTACGGGTGTTCACCGAGATCTTCATCCTCGGCGGGCCGACCGGAGGCCCCGGCGGGCAGGCCCGCACGCTGCCGTTCTACATCCGGGACGCGGCACTGGATCCGGAGACCGGCAACCTCGGCTACGGCTCGGCCATCTCGGTCGCGCTGTTCGTGCTGACCGTCGGTCTGACGCTGTTGGGCCTGTGGCTGAGCCGCGGCAAAGAGGGCACACGGTGATCGCGCGCAAGAGGCTGCGTCTGGCCGGGCGGTACGCCGTGCTGCTCTCCGTGACCGTCGTCATGGTCGGGCCGCTGCTGTGGCAGTTGTTCATCGCGTTGAAGGGGCAGAACGAGAGCGTCTACGGCAACGGCTCCTTCTCGGTCCCGACGCATCCCACGCTGCACAACTTCGCCGCGGTCATGAAGCGGATCCCGGTGTGGACCTACCTGAAGAACAGCTTCACCGTCGTGGGGATGAGCATCGCCAGCAACCTGGTCCTGGCCACCACCGGCGGCTACATGCTGTCCCGCCCCGGCTGGCGCGGGGCCAAGGCGGTGTTCCTGGTCCTGGTCATCTCGATGATGTTCCCCTTCGAATCCATCATGATCTCGCTGTTCATCGACATCCGCGATCTGAGCCTGATCGACAAACTGACCGGTGTGTGGCTGCCGGGTGTCGTCGGCGCCTTCAACGTGCTCATCATGCGCGCGGCGTTCGCCGCGGTCCCGGACGAGGTCGAGGAGGCGGCCGTGCTGGACGGGGCGGGAGAGTGGCGGCGCTTCACGCGCGTGTTCCTGCCCTCGGCGCGCGGGGCGATGCTGGTCGTGGCGATCACCACGTTCATCGGGGCCTGGGACGACTTCCTGTGGCCGTTCATCGTCCTGCGCAGCGACCACAGCTTCACGCTCACCCTCGGCCTGGCCCGGTTGCAGAGCACTTCTTTCGGGTTCGACGAACGGACCGTGATGGCCGGCTCGATCATCTCGGTGATCCCGGTGCTGATCCTGTTCATCGCGACCCAGCGCTGGTTCTACAAGGGTGTCGAGGCCGGAGCGGTGAAGATGTGAGCGGGGACGTCCAGACCACGGGGTTCGCCGTGCGCCGCGTGCTTGTTGATCGAGTAATGCCAGTAGAGCTAGTAGAGGAAGACGCGTGAGTGAGTCGCAGCCGTATCAGTGGCCTGGTGACCCGGCGGTCCGGGAGAAGCTGGACTGGTGGCGGGATCAGAAGTTCGGCGTGATCATCCACTGGGGCCCGTACAGCCAGTGGGGGGTCTTCGAGAGCTGGACCCTGTGCCAGGAGCCTGATCCATGGTGCGAACGTCCCGCGGCCTGGGCGGACGACCCAGTCGGGTACCGCGCGGCCTACGAGCGGCTGCCCCAGACCTTCGCAGCGCCGGCGTTCGACCCGAGTGCATGGGCCGCGGCCTGCGCCGGGGCCGGTATGAAGTACGTCGTCTTCACCACCAAGCACCACGACGGCTTCGCCATGTACGACACCGCGCTCGAGGAGTACAAGGTCACGAACACGCCGCTGGGCCGGGACGTCACCCGTGAAGTGCTGGACGCCTTCCGCGAGCATGGACTGGCCGCCGGTGTGTACTTCTCCAAGGCCGACTGGCACAGCCCGGACTACTGGCGGCAAGACCGGCTCGCCCCGGACCGGCACGCGGACTACGACCCTTCCGAACAGCCCGAACGCTGGCAGCGGTTCAAGCAGTTCACCCACGCCCAGATCAGTGAGCTGCTGTCCGGCTACGGCCCGATCGACGTGCTGTGGCTCGACGCCGGGTGGGTGCGCGCACCCCGCGAGGACCTGGACATGCCGGCGCTGGCGGCCCAGGCCCGCCGGCTCCAGCCCGGGATCCTGGTGGTCGACCGCGAGGTGCACGGCCCGCAGGAGGACTACCGGACTCCCGAACAGCAGATTCCGGACTTGCCACAGCCGTACCCCTGGGAAAGCTGCGTCACGCTCGGCCCCATGTGGTACACCGCCGCTCCCGGCGAGGAGTACAAGCCGGTTCGGGAGGTGGTGCACATGCTGTGCCGGATCGTGGCTCGTGGCGGGAACCTGCTGCTCGGGCTCGGCCCGGACCACACCGGCGCGCTGCCGGACGCGGTGCTCGACCGGTTGGCCGGGATCGGGGCGTGGCTGGACGCCCACGGCGAAGCCGTTTACGGAACCCGGCCGGTGGCACCCTACGAAGCCGACGGCTGGCTGTTCACCGCGCGTGACAACGTCACCTACGCCGTCGGCCTGCTGAAAGAGGGGGAGAAGCTGCCGGAATCGGTGCGTATTCCGGTGAGCGGGCAAAGGCCGGACGTCGTGCGTCTGGTGGGGGCGGACGAGACCGTGGCGTGGGAGTGGGAGGACGGAGAAGTCGTCGTCCGGCTGCCGGGCACCAGGGCCGAGCACGCCTTCGTGGTGGCGCTCGTGAACGAATCCTGATCTGCCGGCCGCGCCGTGCGCGACCCGTGCGTCCCGATACCTGAGCCGGGACGTGCGGGTCCCGGACGGCGCGGCCGGTCGGCGCGAAACGAATACGCTGTCAGCAAGTCATCCGGCATGGGAGTGGAATTGAACGGTCGGCGGGGATCGTCGGGCCTGATCCGAGCGATGAACGACAGACTCGCCCTGGACGTTCTGGTGGAGCACGGCCCGCAGACCCGGAGCACCATGGCCCGGCACACCGGCCTGTCCAAGCCCAGCACCGTGGAGCTGCTGGACCGGCTCCTGGCCGCCGGCCTCATCGAGGAGACCGGCGAGCTGGGCGAAGGACGTCCCGGGCCCAACGCGCGCGGATACCGGCTGGTGGCGTCCACCGCCTACATCGCCGGCGTCGAAGTCCCCGCCGGAAGCGTGCGGGCCTCGGTCGTCGACATCTCCGGGGCGAAGATCGGCGAGGGGCACCTAGACGTCGACCCGGCGGAAGACCCCCTGCCCCATGCCCGGCAGGTCGTCGCCGACGTCCTCGCCGCGGCCGGGGCGCGCTGGGATCGCCTGCACAGCGCGGTCATCGCCACCGGCGGCATCGTCGACCCGGCCACCGGCGACCCGGTCTACGTGTGGGGGCACCCCACGTGGCACGAAGGCCTGACCGCGCAGCTCAGCGACGCCTGGGGCGTCCCGGTGTCGGTCGAGAACGAGGTCAACCTCTCGGCCGTGGCCGAACACCGCGTCGGGGCGGCACGCGGCCACGACATGTTCGCCCAGATACACCTCGGCGCGGGCGTCGGCCTGGCCGTCGTCCTGCGCGGCACCCTCCATCGCGGCGCCACCGGCGGCGCCGGCGAGATCGGCTACCTCCCGGTTCCCGGAGCGGACTTCGGCCCCTTCCACCGCGACGGCATCACGCCCGCGACCGGAGGTTTCCAGTCCTACGTCGGCGGCGAAGCGATCAAGACACTCGCCGCCGAGCACGGCTTGCCCGCCGACGCGGACCCGGCCGCGACCATCGCCGCCGCCCGCACGGCCGGGGAGGCCGGCGACCGCTTTCTGGAAGTCTTCGCCTCCCGCATCGCCGTCGGCGCGGCCAGCGTGTGTGCGGTCCTGGACCCCGGCTTCATAGTGCTGGGCGGCGATGTCGGCCGCGCCGGCGGAGCCCGCCTGGCCGCCCTGGTCCAGCGCGCGATCGCCCGCGTCTCACCTCTGCACCCCCTGGTGTCCCCGACAGAACTCGGCGACGACGCGGTCCTGACCGGCGCGACGATGACCGGGCTGGACGCCGCGCGCGATGAGGTGTTCGGCACTGCCGACTGAGGTGCGGCCGGCTGGCCGGCCGAGCAGTCGGGCTGACGTGCCGCCCGGGTTCGCCACAGCCGTCGAGTGCACCACATCATCTGGGGAGCACTCGACGACGCCGTCAGCCGTGTCGATCACAGCCGTCGGTGGGCAAGACCACGCCCGACGTACGCTGAGGTCAGTAGTGAACGCCGATTCGTTCTCGGCGGCGTTCTCTTTCCGTCCTACATCCCGTCCTTCATTACCCGAACGGCCGTCGACGGCGGACTCGCCGTGGCCCCCGAAGCACGCCTCGCGGACGCGAACTTCTGCGACTCGGCCGCGAGGTGCGTCGCCAGCGGCACGCCGCCGCCGGGCTCCAGCGAGTCGATCTCGACGTGGCCGGGTACGCCGATCGCCCCGGCCGCCTGCTGGGCAATGACGTTCGGCAGCGCGGCCGGTCCGCCGAGCAGGTGTAGCGCATACAGGCTCC
>JAEKKI010000219.1 GCA_019510485.1 Catenulisporales bacterium | reverse complement strand
GATCGCGGTGATCTTCGCCGTGGCGAGCACGCCGGCGAACCCGGAGGTGGAGGCGCCGATCGCGAAGGCCATCAGCTTGTACTTCACCGTCGGCACGCCGCTGGCCGCCGCGGCCACCTCGTCCTCGCGGATCGCCGTCCAGGACCGGCCCACCTTGGAATGTTCCAGCCGCCGGAAGGCGAACACCACCAGGATGATGATGCCGATCGCCAGATACCAGTACGGTTTCGAGTCGTTGGTGTGCCAGTCGTAATGCACGCCGAACAGGTTGAACCGGAACGTCGAGATGCCCGTGGCCCCCAGCGAGCCGTTGGTCAGGCCCTGCGGGTCGTTGCTGGCGACGTTCAGCACGATCTCGTGGAAGCCCAGCGTCACGATCGCCAGATAGTCGCCGCGCAGCCGCAGCGTCGGGGCGCCGAGGATGAGGCCGGCGATCATGGTCACCAGGACCGCCGCCGGGAAGGCGAAGAACAGGTTCAGGTGGATCGGCGGGTGCAGCTCGGGGTTGCCGTCGCTGCCCACCGGCAGCTTCCCGGACAGGATCGCGGTGGTGTAGGCGCCGATCGCGAAGAACGCGATGTAGCCCAGGTCCAGCAGGCCCGCCCAGCCGACCACCACGTTCAGGCCGAGGGCGGCCAGCACGTAGACGCCGACCTGGCCGGCCAGCACCGACTGGAAGTAGGGCAGCGTGAACATGCCCATCGTCGGCAGCATGATGGCGACCACGACCACCACGGCGAGCACCACGCGGCGGGTCCACGGGTTGGTCACGACCTGGTTCTCGCGCAGGGCCTTGACCGGCTGGGCCGCCTGCGCCGCGATCTTCGACAGCCCGCGGGCCCGCCAGACCTCGGCGATCACCCAGACGATGGCGCCGCTGATGAGGAACTGCACGCCGCGGTGGCTGAACCAGCTGTCCTTGAACAACAGCGTGTAGTCACTCGGCGAGCCCTGGGTCTGGTTGGTCAGGATGCTCAGGACCAGGATCAGGGCCTCGATGATCAGCAGCCGGGCCCACCGCGGGTTCTTGTACCACGCGTCGTGCTTGCGCAGCTTACGGACCTGCGCGGACAGCTCGAAGATGGGGGTCGTCACGCCGTCCTCCCCGTCCGCTCGCCCAGGATGCCCGTGGGCCGGAACAACAGCACGCCGACCAGCACGACGAACGCCACCACGTCCACCCACTGCAGGTGGAACTGCGCCTGGCCGAAGCTCTCCACTATGCCCAGCAGCAGACCGCCGAGCATGGCGCCGCGCACGTTGCCGATGCCGCCGAGCACCGCGGCGGTGAACGCCTTGATGCCCGGGACGAAGCCCATCGTGTAGTTCACGGCGTGGAACAGGCCGTACAGCACGCCGCCGACGCCGCCGAGGATGCCGCCGATCAGGAAGGTCCGCGAGATGATCTTGTTGACGTCCACGCCCATCAGCTGCGCGGTCTCGGTGTCCTGCGCCACCGCGCGGATGCCGGCGCCCAGCTTGGTGCGGTTGATGACCAGGTCCAGGGCGATCATCACCACCACCGCCGCGACGATGATGAGCACGTCCATGGACTTCACCGTGCGCGGGCCCGCGGCCCCGGAGCCGGGGAGCACGAACACCTTGCCGGAGTGGAACGGCGTCGGAACCTGCAGGTTGTTGCGTCCGAACAGCTTGCCAGCCAGGTTGTACAGGAAGATGGAGGCGCCGATCGCGGTGATCAGGTACACCAGCTTGGGGGCGTGTCTTTGCCGCAGCGGCCGATAGGCCACCCGCTCCAGCGAGAAGGCGACCAGCGCTCCGATGACCGCGCCGGCGATCAGGGCTCCGGCGGTGGCCTCGAAGGCGGCGAAGCCGCTGGGCACCTTGCCCTTGTTGCCGACCAGCGCGGTGAGCATGAACACGCCGCCGAGGGCGCCGGACATGAACACCTCGCTGTGCGCGAAGTTGATCAGCTGGAGCACGCCGTAGACCATGGTGTAGCCGATGGCGATCAGGGCGTACAGGGAGCCGAGTCTGATCCCTTGGAACAGAAGCTCCCAGAAATGTTGGGTGATGTACATATAACGCTTCCTGTGCAGGAGGCTGCGGGGGTGCGGGGGTGGCCCGGTGTCACACCGGAGCCGTGGCGCGGGTGGAGGATCCGTGCCGGCCACGGCTCGCGGGCTCGAGTCTCAGCACACCCGGGCGGCTGGGGCCCCGGGCGCCTGTCTTTGCGGTCATGCTGTGAGGTCGGACTCGATCTCGGTTTCCGGCCCGATTTCCGGTCCCGGTTTCCGAACTCGCCACCGACCCCGGACCCGGTCCGCGCGGCGCCGGCGGTGGGCGCCCGCGCCGCGCGGACCGGTCTTGGGATCAGCGGCTATCAGCCGCCGATCATCTTGCCGATGTCGCCGAGCAGCGTGATCACGCCACTCTTGATCTCGTATGCGTAGATCGCGGTGCCGGAGATGTCACCGTTGGCCGTGAACTTGATCTCCTTGGACAGCCCCTGGAAGTCCACCTTGGCCACGCCCTCGGCCACCTGCTGGCGGGTCGGGGTGGCGGAGCCCAGGCCCTTGAGGACGCTGATGATCACGTTCGCCGCGTCGTAGCCCTCGATGGAGTACGTACCCGGCTCGGAGTTCGACAGCTTCTTGTAGGCCGTGGCGAAGTCCGCGAACTTCGGGTCCTTGCCGGCGTCCAGGCAGGGGCAGGTGAACTGCCAGCCCTCGGCCGCCTCGTTACCGGCGGTGGTGATGAAGTTCGGGTCCTTGGAACCGTCACCGGTGATCTGCTTGCCGGTGTAGCCGGCAGCCTTCAACGCCTTGGCGAACACACCGCCGTCGGCGTAGTAGCCCGCGTAGTACATGGCCTGGGCGCCGGAGGAGGCGACCTTGGAGGCGATCTGCGAGTAGTCCTGCGTCTTCTGCGGCGCGCTGTCGGTCTCGACCGCCACGCCGGCCTTCTTCAGCTCGGCGACGATCGCGGCCGCCAGGCCGGTGCCGTACTGGGTCTTGTCGTCGACCACGAAGACCTTGCCGGCCTTGAGGACCTTGGCCATGTAGTCGGCGGCGGCCGGACCCTGCACGCTGTCGTTGGCCACGACGCGGAAGAAGGTCTTGTAGCCGGAGCTGGTCAGCGAGGGGCGGGTGGCCGAGGGGCTGACGGCCACCAGACCGGCGTCGGAGTACAGCTTGCCGGAGGCGGCGGTCGGACCGGAGAAGGCCGGGCCCACCGAGCCGATCACCTTCTGGTCCTGTATCAGCAGCTGCGCCGCGTCCGCGCCCTTGGCCTGGTCGCCCTGGTCGTCGGACTCCTTGACGGCCAGCGTGAACGGCAGATCGCCCTTTGCGTTGGCCTGCTGGACGGCCAGCTTCACACCCCAGTCGATGTTCAGGCCCAGGGCCTGGTTGTCGCCCGAAAGGGGCCCCTGGACGCCGATCTCCAGGACGGGCTTGCCGCCGGCGGCCGGGGAGCTCGTCGAGGAGCTGCCGGCCGTGGACGACGACGAGGAACTGCCGCCGGGCTTCGAAGAGCTACCGGCACAAGCCGAAAGCGCGAGCACGCCCGCGGCGACAAGAGCGCCGGCCCGCACTCGGTTAATGGTCCGCACTTCCAGATCCTCCCTGATAATCAGATGGGGCGCGGAGCCTAATGGGCTCCGGTGCCCATCCGCATTCACGCGGTCACCACTTGGGTGATGCGAAGGCTAGTGCCCAACGCCTTGCGGTGGGAGGGGGTCGGAGATCGCGTGATGCTCTCGTTACCAAGGCCGCCGGGGCCGGGACCATAGCCAAATGGCCGCCAGTGGCCCGGATTCCGGCCCCGGGCCGGCCCGCGGGCGGGTGATCTTCGACGGCGCGGTCATCCGGGTCATCCCGGCATGGGTAATATGCTTTAGCGCCCGTTGATCGTTACTTCAAACGGGGACCGAATCGATGAACGGCGGCACCGGTTCGGCGGATACGACGGTGGCCGAAGTAGTGACGGCTGTCACACACCTCGGCCACGAGTTGAGATCGCTTGGGTGTCGGTTCGTTATAGGGGTTGGTCGGAGTTGCCCGCCTTGGTCCGGGCCGGAGCACACTCGGGCCGCACTCGGCCGACTCAGCCCTTCTCGGCCTTGGCCGCCGCGGGCCCCTCGGCCGGCGTGCCGACCCCCGACGACCCGCTGATGACGACCTCGGCGACTTCCTTCATCGTCATCCGCCGGTCCATCGACGTCTTCTGGATCCACCGGAACGCCTCGGGCTCGCTCATGCCGTGCGCCGTCTGCAATATCCCCTTGGCACGGTCGACGATCTTGCGCGTCTCCAACCGCGACGCCAGATCCGCGACCTCGCCCTCCAGCGCGGTCAGCTGCGTGTGCCGCGACACCGCGATCTCGATCGCCGGCACCAGCTTGTCCTTGGTGAACGGCTTCACCAGATAGTTCATCACCCCGGCCTCGGCCGCCCGCTCGACCAGCTCGCGCTGCGAGAACGCGGTGAGGATCAGCACCGGCGCGATCCGGGCCTCGATCACCCGCTCGGCGGCGGTGATCCCGTCCAGCACCGGCATCTTGACGTCGAAGATGCACAGGTCCGGCCGGAACTCCTCGGCCAGCCGCACCGCGGTCTCCCCGTCGGAGGCCTCGGCAACGACCTCGTAACCCTCCTCCTGGAGCATCTCCTTCAGGTCCAGGCGGATCAGCGCCTCGTCCTCGGCGATGATCACTCGGCGGGCGGGGCTGGACTCGGTGGTCATTTGGTCCTCACTGGGCGGCGGTGCCGGGCGGTTGCTTCGG
>JAEKKI010000218.1 GCA_019510485.1 Catenulisporales bacterium | reverse complement strand
TCTCCATCGATAACTATCACCAACCACTCGGAATAAGAGCGGTGAAGGTGTCAGAAGAGTAACCTGGCAGACAGTCACACATCCCCGACGGGGGTCGGAGACGGCACTGCCGACCATGTGTTCAAGACACCCGACGGTCAAAACCGCCGAGGTCGCATGGCATCACAATTCGTCACACACTGTTGAGTTCTCAAGAAACAGACGCCCGAACCACCCGCACCGGAACTCTCGCTCCGACCGTCCGCGACCCGGCGTTGTCAGGTCTCGCATTTTGTTCTTTTGTCTTGCATTTCGTTCTCTTGTCTTGCTTCGCTTTAGACCTTAGCAGGTCTTCGGCGAGCCTCGCAATTCGCTTTCGCGTTCTGCGAAGTGCTTTGGAGGCGGGAATTCAATTCCCGTTCCTCGGCGGCTCCCAGACTGTATCCGATCCCGGCCCGGCGACCAAATCGCGCCGTCAGGGTCCTGATCCGTATCTGGGGACGCCGACACGGCACCTATGGTGCTTGAACCAGCGCCATACTTGCCGTGGAGGTTGTACCGTTTCGGATGGCTACCCGGAGTGATCTCGCGATTACGTAGATCCCTATCTGGCGGGCAACGTCTACAAACTTTACGCGTAGCCGCCGCCCGCGTCAACTCGGGATGAACCAGCCGGTCGGAACCGCCGATCGGCTCCCGTCAGGCCCCGACCTCGACCGCGCCGAGGGTCCGCTTCCCGCGGCGCAGCACCAGCCAGCGGCCGTGCAGCAGGTCGTCGGCGGACGGCGCCTCGTCCTCGGCCTCGACTTTGCGGTTGTTCACGTAGGCGCCGCCCTCGTTGATGGTGCGGCGGCCGGCGCCGCGGCTGGCGACCAGGCCGGTGTCGGCGAGCAGTTGGGCGACCGGGACCAGTTCGGCGACCTTCGTGCCGGGCAGCTCGGACAGCGCCGCACGCAGCGTGGGCTCGTCGAGCTCGGCCAGGTCGCCCTGGCCGAACAGGGCCCGGGAGGCCGCGATCACCTTCGCGGTGTTGTCGGCGCCGTGCACCAGGGTCGTGACGTCCTCGGCCAGCGCCTTCTGCGCGGCGCGCATCTGCGGCCTGTCGGTGGTCAGGCGCTCCAGCTCCTCCAGCTCGGCGCGCGGGCGGAAGCTGAACACCTTCAGGTAGGCGACCACCATCGCGTCCTCGGCGTTGAGGAAGAACTGGTAGAACGCGTACGGCGACATCAACTCCGGCGAGAGCCAGACCGTGCCGGTCTCGGTCTTGCCGAACTTGGTGCCGTCCGCCTTCAGCAGTAGCGGAGTCGCCAGCGCGTGCACCGAGACGCCCTCGGCCTTGTGGATCAGGTCGACGCCGGCGGTGATGTTGCCCCACTGGTCGCTGCCGCCGGTCTGGAGCGTGCAGCCGTACTGCCGGTACAGCTCCAGGTAGTCCATGCCCTGCAGGATCTGGTAGCTGAACTCGGTGTAGCTGATGCCGGCCTCGGAGTTCAGGCGGGCGCTGACGGCGTCCTTGGACAGCATCTTGCCGACGCGGAAGTGCTTGCCGATGTCGCGCAGGAAGTCGATCGCGGACAGCGGAGCGGTCCAGTCTAGGTTGTTCACCACGGTCGCGGCGTTCGGTCCCTCGAAGGAGACGAAGCGGGAGACCTGCTCGCGGATCTTCTCGACCCAGTCCGCGACGGTCTCCTTGCTGTTCAGCGTGCGCTCGGCGTTCGGCTTCGGGTCGCCGATCAGGCCGGTGGAACCGCCGACCAGGACCAGCGGCCGGTGTCCGGCCTCCTGGATGCGGCGCGCGGCGATCAGCTGGACCAGGTTCCCGAGGTGCAGGCTCGGCGCCGTGGGGTCGAAGCCGACATAGAAGGTGACCGGTCCGTCGGCGAACGCCTTGCGCAGCGCGTCCTCGTCAGTGGACAGGGCCAGCAGGCCGTGCCACTTGAGCTCATCGACGATGTCGGTCACGGTTGTCCCTCGCGGTATGGGTGGTCGGACGGAGTGTGTCGGGTACCAGCCTGCCGTATCCGGCGCCGGTCATGCGAACCGGTTCCGGAGTCAGGAACGCGTGGCGGCAGGCGACGTCGAGGTGCCGGCGGTCCGGACGCGCGGCTTGTGCGCCTTGTACGCGCTGACGCTGGAATCGCCCTCGATCCAGAACCGCCAAGGCACATCGGCCGCCGACGACACGCCGACGCGGGGACCGGTGGCGACAGTGAAGTCGGAGGATGTGCGTTCCATAACGGACAGCAGACCGCCATCGCACAAGTCGAGACCGTTATCTGCGCGCGACAGGCCCAACGCCTTGGTGAGCCGGGCCGGGCCCCGGGCCAGGTCGCGGTCGGAGGAGCCGGGGCGAGCGGCGCGCGCCAGATCCAGGCCTTCCACGATCTCTCCGGCCCGGATGAGCACTGCGGAGCATTCCCCCTCGGGACTACATACGAAGTTGATGCAGAAGTGCATGCCATAGGTGAAGTACACATAGAGATATCCGGGCGGACCGAACATGACAGCGGTCCGAGCGGTCTTGCCTCGATAGCCGTGGGAAGCCGGGTCCAGCGGGCCGGCATACGCCTCGACTTCAGTAATACGCAGAACGCGGCGGCCCTCCGCGCTGTCCCGAACGAGAAGACACCCGAGGAGCTCTGGAGCGACGTCCTCGGCGGAACGGGAGAAGAACGATCGCGGTATGACGTGCATGCGCTCGAGTCAATCACGTACCGCCGACCGGGTACGCGGGTTCCGGACGGTTCAGTCGCCGGTTCCGAGAGCCGTGAGCTGGGCGGCGAGGTCCAGACCGGTTTCGAGGTACGCGACGAAGTACTCGTTGTTGAGAGCTCCTGAAGCCCGTCGCCTCCGGATGGTCGCGACAGCCTCCTCGGCACTGAGCCCGCTGCGGATGAGCACCTCTGCGACCACCAGTCCGGAGCGGTTCATGCCGGCGCGGCAGCGGACCAGGATCCGGCGGCCGGCTGCATAGTCCCGCTCCACCGTCGCCACGAAGTCGTCAACGGCTCGGATCTGCGATGCCGACAGTACGTCGTCCGGCACTTCCAGCACATGGTGATCGACCCTGTCCGCGGGTCCGTACCCCTGCCGGTAATGCAAGCTGTAGACCGCGTCGAACTCGTCCGTGACGATCGCCATCGTCCAGTTCCCGTCGGCGCCGACGTATTCATGCCCACCCATCCACAGCCCCGGCACGATCTGCGACCACGGCTCGTACGGCACATCGTCGTGCTCGTCACGACCTCTCGACCGGTCCTTCGCACGCACAGCAGCTCCCCCTGGCATCGACGTGCCTTTCAGACTGCCGAAGGCACCGCACGCGCACCATGGCCGGCGGCGCTTTCGGCGTGAAGCCGCCACTGCCCCGAGCAGCAGTCAGCAGCAGCGGCCGGCAGCCGTCAGCGCCCGGCCCACTCCTGCTGCGCCGCCACATCCGCGACCAGCGCCTCCAACTGCTCGGCGACCCGCTTCGGCGCAGTACCGCCGCGGCCGTCGCGGGAGGCCAGGGAGCCCTCGACGGACAGCACGCTTTTGACTTCCGGAGCTAGAAGCGGGGAGATCTCCGCGAGCTGCTCATCGGTCAGCTGCTCCAGCGTGATGGCGCGCTCCTCGCAGTACCGCACCGACGCGCCGGCCACCTCGTGCGCGACGCGGAACGGCACGCCCTGGCGCACCAGCCACTCGGCCACGTCCGTCGCCAGTGAGAAGCCGGCCGGGGCGAGCTCGGCCATCCGATCGCCGTGGACGGTCATCGTGGCGATCATGCCGGTGAACGCCGGGAGCAGGACCTCCAGCGTGTCGACCGAGTCGAACACCGGCTCCTTGTCCTCCTGCAGGTCGCGGTTGTACGCCAGCGGCAGGGCCTTGAGGGTGGCCAGCAGGCCGGTCAGGTTGCCGATGAGCCGGCCGGACTTGCCGCGGGCCAGCTCGGCGATGTCCGGGTTCTTCTTCTGCGGCATGATCGACGAGCCGGTGGCGTAGGCGTCGTCCAGGGTCACGAAGGAGAACTCCTTCGTGGTCCACAGGATGATCTCCTCGGCGATCCGGGAGACGTCCACGCCGATCATCGCGGTCACGAACGCGAACTCGGCGAACACGTCGCGCGCGGCGGTGCCGTCGATGGAGTTGGCGGCGCTGGCCGAGAAGCCGAGGTCGGCGGCGACGGCCTCGGGGTCCAGGCCGAGCGTGGAGCCGGCCAGGGCGCCGGACCCGTAGGGCGAGACGTCGGCGCGCTTGTCCCAGTCCCGCAGCCGTTCGGCGTCGCGCGACAGCGCCTGGGCGTGGGCCAGGACGTGGTGGGCGAACAGGACCGGCTGCGCGTGCTGCAGGTGGGTGCGACCGGGCATGGCGACGTCGAAGTGCGCCCGCGCCTGGTCGATCAGCGCCTGTTGCAGATCGGCGATCAGGGCCGCGATCCGCCGCGCGTGGTCGCGCAGGAACATCCGGCCGAGGGTGGCGATCTGGTCGTTACGGCTGCGGCCGGCGCGCAGCCGGCCGCCGAGCTCGGCCCCGAGCCGCTCCACCAGGCCGCGCTCCAGCGCGGTGTGGCAGTCCTCGTCGGCGACCGTCGGCGTGAACGCCCCGGAGACCACGTCGACTTCCAGCGCGTCGATCCCGGCCAGCATGGCCTCCAGGTCGGCGTCGCTGAGCAGCCCGGCCCGGTTCAGGACGCGCGCGTGCGCCCGCGAGCCGGCCAGGTCGTAGCGGGCCAGCCGCCAGTCGAAGTGCACGGACGCCGACAGCGCCGCCAGCGCCTCGGAGGGCCCGCCGGAGAAGCGGGAGCCC
>JAEKKI010000217.1 GCA_019510485.1 Catenulisporales bacterium | reverse complement strand
GAGCTCGGGTGAGCCGGCGTCAGGCCTGCTCGCCCTCGGCAGCGGTCTCGGCGGCGGACTCGGCGGCGGCCGGCTCGGCCGGAACCTCGGCCTCGGCCGGGGCCTCGACAGCGGCGGCCTCGGCGGCCGGGGCCTCAGCGACCTCGGTCCCGGTCTCGGTCTCGGTCGCCGTCTCGGTCGCGGTCGCGGTCGCGGCGGGCGCGGGCGGCGCGCCGGCCTCGGCGGCCTTGGCGTCGTCCACGGCCAGCAGGTCGCGCTCCCAGTCGGCCAGCGGAGCAGCGCCACGGAGCGGATCGCGTCGTCGTTGCCCGGGATCTTGTAGTCGACCTCGTCCGGGTCGCAGTTGGTGTCCAGGATCGCCACCACCGGGATGCGCAGCTTGCGCGCCTCGCCGACGGCGATGTGCTCCTTCTTGGTGTCGACGATCCACACCGCGGACGGGACGCGGGACATGTCCCGGATGCCGCCCAGGGTGCGCTCCAGCTTCTCCTTCTCGCGGCGCATGACCAGCAGTTCCTTCTTGGTCATGCCGGAGGACGCGACGTCCTCGAAGTCGATCTCCTCCAGCTCCCGCAGGCGCTGGATCCGCTTGTAGACGGTGCTGAAGTTGGTCAGCATGCCGCCGAGCCAGCGGTGGTTCACATACGGCATGCCCACCCGGGTCGCCTGCTCGGCGATGGCCTCCTGGGCCTGCTTCTTGGTGCCGATGAACATCACCGTGCCGCCGTGCGCCACGGTCTGCTTGATGAACTCGTAGGCGCGGTCGATGTACGACAGCGACTGCTGCAGGTCGATGATGTAGATGCTGTTGCGCTCGGTGAGGATGAAGCGCTTCATCTTCGGGTTCCAGCGCCGGGTCTGGTGCCCGAAGTGCACGCCGCTCTCCAGGAGCTGGCGCATCGTGACGACGGCCATGCCGTTGTCCTCCTTGGTCGATTTCTCGGTTTTACCTGGTGGCCGGCATCCCCAACTGGTGAGGTGACCCGCGGCGCTGTGCCGCTCTCTGCCGAGTTGCTTGCGTACTTTCGTACGCCGCGGAGAGCGGACCGAGGCGCCTCGGGGCCGTCTGGCCTTGCGGTTGGACGGCTGCCGGACACGCGAAGTCAGCCGAAGGGACTCCGGCTGCTGGGGAAAGTCTACCTGGCCGCGGGGGTGGGTTTTTCCGCGTGGATGGGAACGGGGCTCCTACCTCACACCCCATACCGGTAACAACCGCACCGGTCCGCGTTCCAGTAAGGCGGAGGGGTCGAGGTAGCGCTCGGCGTGCCCGAACCCCCGGACCAGACCCCAGTGCAGGCAGGTGCGCGGGGCGCAGTGGCCGGCGGCGGAGTCGATGAGGTGCCCGATCAGCTGCCCGGCGCGGACTTTGTCCCCGACTTTGACGCTCGGGTCTACCGGTTCGTAGGTGGTGCGCAGCGTGTCGCGGCCGGGCGCGGTGTGATCGACGGCGACCACCGGCCGTCCGAACAGCACCCCGGCGTAGCTGACGACGCCCGCGCCGGCGGCGAGCACCTCCTGCCCCGGGGTGCCGAGCAGGTCCACGCCCCGATGTCCGGCCTGCCATCGCTTGGCCGGCGGCTCGAAGCGGTGGACGATGACCGGGGCGGCGGTACCGGGTGGTGGGGGCAGGGGCCAGGTCCAGCTGGTATGGCGGTTGTGGGGGACGCCGGTTTCCGCGACGAGAGTAGAAGCGGCGGCGAGCGGGCGCGGCCCGGAGTGCGCCAGGGCTGGGAGCACGAGGGACAGCGCGGCGGTGGCGGCGGCGAGCGCCAGGGTCTTGATAAGGCGCATTCGCTCAGGATGGGGGCGGGGTGGGGTGGTGTCACCGGTTCGCGGTCCGATGGCATGCTTTCGGCCGAATTGTATGCATATCAGCCGAGGCTGCGGCGGCATGCCTACGTTGATCTTCGGACAGCTCAGGTCCTCCCCGCGGCTCAGGCCACCGACGTGGCCCGTCGGCGTGTCGTCCCGCCGGGCTGCGGGCGGGTCTGGCCGGCTTGAGCGTTGAGCGCCTGGGTGTGGCGGCGGGCCGAGCCGAGACCGCCGAACAGGACCATCGACACCGCGGTCTCGGTGACGTCGGCGGGGTCGGCGCCCAGGGAGATGCGTTTGGCGGCGGCTTCGACCGTGCCCTGGACCAGTGCTGCCGCCAGGCGGGGTTCGGGGTGGCCGAGGGCGCGGAGGACGCCGATGCCGAGGTCGAGGAGCCAGCCGTGGGCGGCGCGGATGCGGTCGCGGGCCTCGCCGTCGAGCTCCTGGCCGGACAGGGCCAGCAGCGCGCGGTGGCCGGGCTCGGAGACCAGGCCCAGCTGGCGGCGGACGTAGGCGGCGAGTTGGCGCTCGGCGGTGGGCTCGGCCGCCATCGCGGCCCGTACCTCGCCTATCCACGCCGGGAACTCGTGCGCCACCAGGGCCTCGATCACGTCGGCGCGCGACTTGAAGTACTCGTACACGCTGGAACGCGCCAGGCCCGTCGCCTTGGCCAGCGCGGGAAACGTCAAAGCGGCGACCCCGCCGGCCGCCACCAGATCGCGCGCCGCCTCCAGCAGGGCACGGCGCTGCATCTCCCGGTGCTCGACGACTGTGGCGGCACGGATCCTGGGCATGCGCACTACGGTGCCGCGTGTGAGCACCGCTCCACAAGCGGCGCCCGGAAACGTCTGATGAAGGTCCTACTCCTTGGCGGACAACTTGCCCCGGAGCGTCAGCACCGCCTTGGTGTGGATCTGGCACACGCGGCTCTCGCTGACCCCGAGCACCTCGCCGATCTGGGCCAGCGTCATGCCCTCGAAGTAGTAGAGCGTGACGACGGTCTTGTCCCGAGCCGGCAACGAGTTCACCGCTCGCGCCAACAACGCCCGCGTCTCTTTGCCCTCGAACAGCGCTACGGGGTCGGGCGCGTCGCCGTCTTCCAGCGTCTCCATCAACGGAATCCGCTCTCCGGACTGCGTCGGCAACGCGAGCAGCTCGTCGAGCGCGGCGACGTTCACCAGCGACAGCTTGCTGAAGATCTGCCGCAACTCTCCGAGCCCGATGTCCAGTTCTCTGGCGATCTCGGTCTCGGACGGAGTCCGCCCGAGTTCCTGTTCCAAACGCACCGAGGCCTGCTCGATCTCCCGCGCTTTCTGCCGCAGAGAGCGCGGAATCCAGTCCAGAGCGCGCAGCTCATCGATGATCGCGCCCCGGATGCGGGTGATCGCGTACGTCTCGAACTTGATGTGCCGATGCGGTTCGAAGCGCTCGATGGCGTCGATGAGGCCGAAGATGCCGGAGGAGACGAAGTCGGCGGAGTCGAGCGCGCCGGGCAGTCCGACGCGCACGCGGCCGGCGACGTACTTGACGAGCGGTGAGTAGTGGAGGATGAGGCGCTCGCGGAGGGCGAGGGGTGTGGGGGGCGGATTCGGCGGGGGGGGCTGCGGGGGGGGGGGACGGGGGAGGTTGCGCGCGCGGGCCGATGGCAGCGTTGGCGGCGGCTGCGGGGGGTGGTGCGTTGAGTTGGCGGTGCGGCGCGGCGGGTTCGGACTGCGCGGCGGTTGGCTCGGGAAACGGCGCGGGAGTTGCGGGCTGCGAAGCGATCGGCTCGGGTTGCGGCGCGGGGGTCGCGGGCTGCGGCGGCGTGGCCGGCTCGTGCTGAGGTCCCGGCGCGCTGGCTTCGGCGTGCGGTGCGGAGTCGGCCAGGCGGGGTCTGGGGGCAGCCGCGACCGGGGGCGCCGCTTCGGCGACGCCGGGGGCCGCTGCGGGCTGTGCCTGGTCGAGGACGCTGTCCTCACGCCCGCGGGTGGGACTGGGCATACCGTGCCTTGATCCGCTCTGCCGTCACATGGGTGTAGATCTGGGTTGTTGCGAGCGTAGCGTGACCGAGGAGCTCTTGAACGTCACGAAGATCCGCGCCCCCCTCGATCAGGTGAGTCGCGGCGGTGTGGCGGAAACCGTGCGGGCCGGTGTCCGGTGCGTTGGGCGTGGCGCGCAGGCGGCGGTGGACGAGGCGGCGGACCACGGCGGGGTCGATGCGGGCGCCGCGGGCGCCGAGGAAGAGGGCGTTGGTGGTGGGGGCGGGGGCGTTTTCGGCAGTTTTCTGGTTTCCCCCTCCCCCACCCACCCACCCAGCAAGCACAGCACCCCGCGCGGCAGCGCTCAGCCACGCGCGTAGCACGCGTTCGGCGGGTACGCCGAACGGCACCACTCGCTCGCGGCCGCCCTTGCCGGAGAGGCGGGCGGTGCGGCGGTCGAAGTCGAGGTCGTCCACGTTAAGGGCGCAAAGCTCTGAGACGCGGGCGGCGGTCGCGTAGAGGAACTCCAGGATGGCCACGTCTCGGAGTGCCAATGGATCCGTCGGGTGTGCTGCCGCCTCGTTCGCCGCCGAGGTCAGCGTGTCCGTCATCTGGCGTTGGGACAACACCGTCGGTAGCGGCGAACGTGGCTTCGGCGTCGCCAGGCGTGTGAGACCTGGCACTGCTGCCTGGCGGCTCCAGGCGCGTGCTGCTGCGGTGCGTCGCGCGATTGTCGCGCGCGCCGCGCCGGATGCCGCCGTGGCGGCGAGCCAGGATCGTGCGATGTCGAGGCCGATGTTGTGCGGGTCGTCGATGTCGGCGGTCTGTGCGAAGGCGAACAGGTCCGTGACGTCGGCCATGTATCCGCGCACCGTGTGCGGGGACAGTCTGCGGGCCCGCAGATCGTCCTCGAAGCGGCCCAGTGCCGCCTGGTACGCATCGTCCACGTCACCAGCCTACGTCGGATGACGTTCTCTAAGCAGGTCGTCGAGCCGGGCAATCCCGGTCGGGTTCGCTGCCGTGCCAGGTCGCGGAAGTGATGGAGGGAGTTCGGTACCGGGCGTGCCGCTCACTTCGAAGGACATCTCTCCCACAGAGCGCCACCGGCTGCCCGATCTGGGTGGAATCCACGCGCAGTCCACGATCGGGTCGTTCCTGCGGTCGTTCACGCACGGTCACATACGGCAGTCGCAGGCGGCCACCGGCCGGTTCACCTCGAAGGCCGGCTCGGGCCGCGGCGCCGCCTCCCTGGTCGCCGAGGCGATCAGGACTCTGTGCTGGGCCGGGCTCCCCGCCAGGATCCTGGTTCGCGCCGACTCGGCGTTCTTCTCGGCCAAGCTGGTCAAGGGCCCGCGGCGGCGTGACCTTGCGCGGAACCCCGGTCAACACCCCGGCCCGGATCGCCAGACGCGCCGCGGCATCGACCCGCGCGGGAAATCGGCGGCGAATGCGAGGGCTGAGTTGATCAGGGTCGTCTGCGGGCGAACCACCCCCTCTCGTCGCGGTCGACCCAGCCGGAGGCGGCGAGGCGGCCGAGGGCGGCGTGGACGGCGCGGGGTTCCAGGCCCGCGGCCAATGCCGCCTCCACGGTGTCGAGGGCGTCGCGGCCTTCCGGGGGCAGGGCGTCCAGGACCCGGGCCGCGACCGGGTCCAGGGCGTCGCGGGGGCGGCGGGTGGCCGATCGGGTGGCGGTCGTGGGGTCGGCCAGGTCGGCGCCCAGGTCGCCGAGGTGTTCGATGATCTCGGCGGCGCGGGTGACGAGGAGGGCGCCGTCGCGGATCAGTTGGTGGCTGCCTTCGGACGCTTCGGAGGTCACGGGGCCGGGGACGGCGAGCACGGGGCGGCCGAGTTCGTCGGCGAGGCGGGCCGTGACCAGTGAGCCGCTGCGGGCCGCCGCTTCGACGACGACCGTTCCGCGTCCCAGTGCCGCGATGACGCGGTTGCGGTCGAGGAAGCGGAATCGGCTGACGCTGGTGCCGGGAGGCAGTTCGGAGACCACCAGGCCGTCGGCGGCGATCGCGCCGATCAGTGCTTCGTGGCCGCGGGGATAGACCAGGTCGATGCCGCAGGCCAGGACGGCGAGCGTTACGCCCCGGACCGCGAGGGCGCCGCGGTGGGCGGCGCCGTCGATGCCGCGGGCGGCGCCGGAGATGACCGCCCAGCCGCGCTCGGCCAGGCCGGCGGCCAGTTCGCCGGCGATGTGCATGCCGTAGCCGGTGGCGGTCCGCGCGCCGACGATGGAAACGCCGCGTGCGGATGCGGAAGTCAGATCCGCTTCGCCGAGGAGCCACAGGCCGAGCGGTGCGGCGTCGCCGAGGTCGTCGAGGCCTGATGGCCATTCGGGATCGGTGGGGATGACGTAGCGCGCGCCGGTCTTCTGGGCGGCTGCGAGATCCGCGTCGGGATCGGCTCGGTAGCAACGGGTCTGCAGGGTGTGTGCGCGGTTGACCAGGCTCGCGCGATCGGCGGCGGACTGTTCGTCCTCGGAGTCGGAGGGGGTGATGAGATCTGCCGCGGTGCCGGAGAGGATCGCGGAGGCGACGGTCGGTGCGCCGAATCGTTCGATCAGGCGGCACAGCAACGCGTCGCCGGGTTCGGATGCGTGATGGAGGATGAGGCGCGCGCGGCGGTCGGCGGCGGACGGGTCGTTGGGCGAGGCGGTCGCCAGTACCGGCTCGGACGAAGGGATGTCGTCCGGAGGGTTGCTCGGTCGTGGAAGTGGGAGTCGGATCGTGGCGGCGAGGTCCGGGTTCGGGGTTGTGGTGGGGAGGGTGGCGAGGGTGTTCATGGCGGGCTCCTGAGTTCTGAAGGGGACGCGGGTCAGGCGGCGAGTTGGCCGGGGAGGCCTTGGCGGAAGGCGAGGGCGATTCCCACCTCCTCGGGGCCGGGGCGGGGGCGGGCGGTGAGGTCGGCGAGGGTCCAGGCGACGCGGAGGAGGCGGTCGTAGCCGCGCGCGGTGAGCGTGCCGTTCTGGTAGCGGGTCTCGATGTCGGCCAGGCCGTCGGCGGTCGGTGTGAACTCCGAGCGGAGGGCGCTGCCGGGTGTTTGGGCGTTGGTGCTCCAGGGGTGTTCCGCGAAGCGGTGGGCGGCGCGAGCGCGGGCTTCCAGGACCCGTTCCCGGACCGAGGCGCTTGACTCGCCGGGGGTGGCGGCGAACATTTCGGCGCGGCCGACCGGGTGGACGGCCAGGCGCAGGTCCATGCGGTCCAGGAAGGGGCCGGAGAGCTTCTGGGTGTAGCGGCGGCGGGTGTCGGGAGTGCAGACGCAGTGGCCGCCGACGGTGCCCGCACGGCCGCAAGGGCACGGGTTCATGGCGGCGACCAGCAGGAACCGGGCGGGGAAGACGATGGTTCCGACGGCGCGGGCGATGACGATCTCGCCGGCTTCCAAGGGCTCGCGCAGCGCTTCCAGGACGGCGCGCTGCATTTCGGCGATCTCGTCGGCGAAGAGCACGCCGCGGTGGGCGCGGCTGATGGCGCCGGGCACGATGCGGCCGCTGCCGCCGCCGACCATGCCGGCGACCGTGCAGGTGTGGTGGACGCTCTGGTAAGGCGGATCGGTGATCAGCGGCTTGTCGCGGGGCAGGGTGCCGGCGATCGAGTGCAGTGCGGAGACCTCCAGGGCGGCGTCCTCGTCCAGCGGCGGCAGGATCGAGGGCAGGCGCTCGGCCAGCAGGGTCTTGCCGGCTCCGGGCGCGCCGGCCAGCAGCAGGTGGTGGCCGCCGGCGGCCGCGACCTCCAGGGCTTGGCGCGCCTCGTACTGGCCCAGGACGTCGGCCAGGTCCGGCAGGGGGCCCCTCGGGCGCATGGTCCCGGTCCGGGGGCCGGTGTCCTCGGGCAGCGGTTCGGCGTCCGGGAGCTCCGAGCCCTGGAGGAAGGCCACGACTTGGGCCAGGGACCGCATCGAGTGCACTTCGAGCCCGGATATCTGGGCCGCCTCCAGGGCGTTGGGCTCGGCGACGACGGCGTGGGCCAGGCCGATCCGGCGCGCCGCCATCGCGGCGGGCAGCACGCCGCGTACCGGTCGCAGCCGGCCGTCCAGGCACAGTTCGGCGAAGAAGACCGTGTTCTGCAGGGCGTGCTGGCTGATGCTCCCTTCGGCGGCGAGCGCGGCGACGGCGACGGCCAGGTCGAAGGCGGACCCCTCCTTGCGGACCCAGGCCGGGGACAAGCCGACCATGACGTTGACGTCGGGCCAGCGGTGCTGGGAGTTGTAGGTCGCGGCGCGGGCCCGGTCGCGGCATTCGGACAGGACCGTGTCGCGCAGGCCCAGGATCTGGGTGCGGGAGGGTCCGCGTGTCACGTTGACCTCGACCTCGACCACGACGCCCTCGGTGCCGTTGAGGGCCACGGAGTGGGTGCGGGCGATGCTCATGGCCGACCGCC
>JAEKKI010000216.1 GCA_019510485.1 Catenulisporales bacterium | reverse complement strand
ACTGGTGCATCTACATCGACAGTCACAAGGAGACGGTCCCGGCCGCCGAACCGGGCCAGCGCGACCGTACCCGCAACGTGCTGGACCGCTTCGCGATCGACTACAGCCTCTGCATGTACTGCGGTATCTGCATCGAGGTATGCCCCTTCGACGCCCTGTTCTGGTCGCCAGAGTTCGAGTACGCCGAGTTCGACATCGTGGACCTGCTCCACGAGAAGGACCGGCTGCGCGACTGGATGTGGACGGTCCCGGTTCCCCCGCCGCACGTTCCCAACGCCGAACCCGCCAAGGAGATCGCGGCGGCGCACAAGACGGTCGAGAAGCAGGCGGCCGCTCAGGCGAAGGCCGCGGCCGAACGCGCTGCCGCTGACGCAGCCGCTGCCGCCGCCGCTGCCGCCGCTCAGAAGGCAGCCGAGGCGGAGGAGACGCGCGAGCTCCCGAAGATCCGCGAAGAAGCACTGCCTGAAACGACGGAGTTCCCGGTTGTCGAGACCGAGGCTCCGACGCAGCGGATAGAGCCGCAGCTTTCGGCGGAGCTGAAGGAGGAGATCGCCGAGGCCGCCGGTGAGGCGGAGACGGCGGTTGATGTGACGAGTGCCGAGGCGGAGACGGTTGTCGAGCAGTCTGCCGCGGAGGATGAGGCTGATACGGAACTCGTTGCCGGGACTGAGTCGGCTACTGCCGAGCCGGTCGCCGAGACCGAGCCGCCTGCTGCACCGGACGCCGAGCCCGAGTCGCCTTCCGCCGAGCCGATCGCCGACGCCGAGCTGCTTGCTGAGAGCGAGTCTCCCTCGACCGAGACGCCCACTGACGCTGAGCCGCTCACCGACGCCGAGCCGCCTGCCAAGCCCACCACGAGCGGCCCCGCCAAGACCACGCCCCGCCGCCCGCGCAAGAAGGCCGAGTCCCCAGAACCCCCGGCCGCCGAAGCCGAAGCCGACCCCGAAGCCCCCGAAAACCCGGAGGCCAACGGATGACCCCCACCACCCGCCCCCTGGGCTCCACCACCGGCGTCGAGATCACCTTCATCCTCGTCGGCCTGCTCACCTTCGCGGCCGCCGTCCTCACCGTCACCGTCCGCAACCTCGTGCACGCCGCCCTCTGGCTGGTCGTCGCACTCGGCGGCCTCGCCGGCTGCTACCTCCTGCTCGCCGCCGAGTTCGTGGCCTGGGTCCAAGTCCTGATCTACGTCGGCGCCGTGGCCGTCCTCCTCCTCTTCGGCCTGATGCTGACCCGCGCCCCGATCGGCCGCACCACCGAGCTCGACTCCGAGAACCGCTGGGCCGCCCTGGTCGTCGGCCTCGCCACCGCCGGCGTCCTGGTCACCGTCGTCGCCGACGCCGTCCGCACCACCTGGTTCGACCCGCGCGCCGCCGTCGTGAACGGCACCGCCAAGGCCGTCGGCTCCAGCCTGTTCCGCTACTGGGTGCTGCCCTTCGAGGTGCTGTCGGTGTTCCTGCTGGCGGCGCTCGTCGGCGCGATCGTCCTGTCCCGGCGCGACGTCAGCGACCAGGAGGCAGAGGCCTGACATGCACGCCATCTACCCCCTCACCCTCGCCGCGCTGCTGTTCGCCGTCGGCGTCTACGGCGTCCTGGCCCGCCGCAACGCCGTCGCCGTCCTGATGGCGATCGAGCTGCTCCTCAACGCGGTCAACCTGAACCTGGTCGCCTTCTCCGCCCTGCTCCGCGACCAGTTCGGCATGGGCCAGGTCTTCACCATCTTCCTGATCACCGTCGCCGCCGCCGAGACCGGCCTGGGCCTGGCCATCGTCCTGCTGCTCTACCGCAACCGCGGCACGGCCGCCATCGACGACGCCCGCGAACTCGGCGAGGACGGGGCCCTGGGCCTCAAACGGCTTCCGGCCCAGACCGTGACCGAGAACGACAAGGCGGTGGCCAAGTGAGCACCCTGGCACTCTGGATCCCCCTCCTGCCGCTGTTCTCCGCCGCCGCCCTCGCGGCGGTCTCGCTGTCCGGCCGGGTAAAAGCAAAAGCACTGGCCCCCGCCCTGGCCGTCCTCCCCACCGCGGCCGCGGCCGTCCTGACCTTCGTCGTCCTGTTCGGCCACGGCACCGGCGCCGCCACCGAGTCCCGCATCCGCTACGCCGCCACCGGCGGCCCGGAGCTGTGGCTCGGCGCCCGCGTCGACGGCCTCGCCGCCCTGATCGCGGTCCTGGTCGGCATCGTCGCCACCGCCGTCCAGCTCTACTCGGTGACGTACATGGCCCACGAGGAGCGCTACACCTCCTACTCGGCCCTCATCTCCCTGTTCACCACCGCCATGCTGGTCGTCGTCTACTCCACCGACCTGCTCGTCCTGCTCGTCGGCTGGGAGGTCATGGGCGCCTGCTCCTACTTCCTCATCGGCCACCACTGGGAGCGCCCCGAGGCCCGCAGCGCCAGCATCAAAGCCTTCCTGGTCACCAAATTCGGCGACGTCCCCTTCCTGCTCGGCATCCTGTTCCTGGCCCACGGCGCCGGCACCTTCCGCATCCAGCCGATCGTCCAGCACGCGATCCAGCAGGGCGGCCACGGCTACACCGCCGCCGGCGCGATCCTGCTGATCGGCGGCGTCATGGGCAAGAGCGCCCAGGCCCCGCTCCAGACCTGGCTCCCGGACGCCATGGCCGGCCCGACCCCCATCAGCGCCCTGATCCACGCCGCCACCATGGTCGCGGCGGGCGTCTACGTCGTGGCCCGCCTCTACCCGGTCTTCCTGGTGACGCCGGCCGCCCTGTGGATCCTCGCGATCAGCGCCGCGCTGACGGCCGTCACCGCCGCGCTGTCCGCCTTCGCACAACGCGACCTCAAGCGCATCCTCGCCTACTCCACGGTCAGCCAACTCGCGCTGATGGTCGCCGGACTGGCCGCCGGCGGCCGGGACGCCGCGGTGTTCCACCTGATGTCGCACGGCGGTTTCAAAGCCCTGTTGTTCCTCGGCGCGGGCGTGATCATCCACAAGGCCGGCACCGGTGACGTCGACGAGCTCAACGCCCACAGCCTCCGCAAGAAGCTTCCGGTCACGTTCATCACGATGACCATCGGCCTGGCCGCGCTGGCCGGCGCACCGCCGTTCTCAGGGTTCTTCTCCAAAGAATCCATCGCCGGCGCCGCCTACGACACCGCCACGCGCGGCGAAACCGCGAACTCCGTCCTTCACACACCGCCAAGCGGCATCGGCTGGCTGGTCTTCAGCGCGACGATCCTGACCGGTCTCCTCACCGCCGCCTACTGCTTCCGCACGTGGTGGATGCTTTTCTGGCCGATGGAGCGCGGCTTGATCCGGTCAACGGAGGAGGAGACCGGAGCCGAAGCCCTCGAAGCCCTCGTCGCGGAATCCACCGGAAACGCGATGGGAGCCGGACTGGCGGCCCAGCCCCCGAAGACCACAAGCGCCAGACCCGAAGCCCCCACCGCCGAACTCGGCCCACTGGTCGTCCTCGCCGCCCTCACCACCGTCTTCGGCTTCGCCGGCCTCGACCACGGCTGGTTCCCCACCTGGCTCGGCGACGCCGACGGCGCCCCGTATCGGACCGCGGCGGCCGACGCCGGCAAGCTCCTTCAGCCCGCCGACGCCTACGGCCTGGCCCCCGGCCTGATCTCGACGATCCTGGCCCTCCTCGCCCTAGCCCTCGGCGCCGGGCTCGTCGCCAGCTCGCTGCGCACTAAGCCCGGCCACGACCCGAACCGCGTCCTCGGGATCCTGCGCCGACCCGCGCTCGCCGGGTTCCACGCCGACGAAGCCCAAGACGCCCTCGCCGTGAAGCCGACCCAGCTGGCCGCCACCGCCGTCGGGTTCCTCGACGCCGAAGTCGTCGACGGCTACGTCCGCGGCAGCGGTGTCGCCACCCGAGCGCTCGGCGAAGGCCTGCGCCGCCTGCAAAACGGCAACGTCCAGCTCTACCTCACCGGAGTGCTGACCGGAGTCGTCATCATCGCCGCCGCCCTCGGATTCGGAAGGTAGGAAGCGATGAGTGCCCTCCTGCTGGCGACCCTGCTGATCCCGCTCCTGGGAATCGCAGCCCTCTACCTCCTGCCCGGAGCCACCGCCGAGCGCCTCGCCACCCGCCTCGGCCTTTACGCCGGCGCGGCCGTGCTGCTGCTGACCGTGGTCCTGGCAAGCGTCTTCGACTACGCGAAGACCGGCTACCAGGGCCGCGTCGACTGGAACTGGATCCCGGCCTTCCACGTCCGCTTCCAACTGGGCGTGGACGGCATCTCGCTGCCCCTGGTGCTGCTGACGTCGCTACTGTCAGCCCTCTGCTTCCTCTACTCGATCCGCCACGCCCCCGAGGGCGGAAGCCAGAGGTCGTATACGGCCCTGCTGCTCACCCTCGAGATCGGCATGGTCGGCACGTTTCTGGCCGCCGACCTCATCCTGTTCTTCGTCTTCTTCGAGATCGTGCTGCTGCCGATGTGGGCGCTGATCGAGATCGTGCTGCTGCCGATGTGGGCGCTGATCGCGAGCTGGGGGAGTGACGGCGCCAAGGCCGCGGCGACCAAGTTCATCCTCTACACCCTGCTCGGCTCGGCCGTGATGGTCGTCGGCTTCCTGGTGGTGTTCGCCCACGCCGACAGCTTCGACATCGCCTGGCTCACCGCCCACGCGCACACCGACGTTCCCAAGGGCGCGGCCCTGACCGCCTTCGCCCTGATCGGCCTCGGCTTCGCGGTGAAGACCCCGATGTTCCCCCTGCACACCTGGCTCCCCGACGCCCACACCGCGGCGCCCACCACCGGCTCGGTCCTGCTGGCCGGCGTGCTACTGAAGATGGGCACTTACGGCTTCGTCCGCATCGCCGTCCCGCTCCTGCCGCAGGCCGCCCCGACCTACGCCCCGGCGCTGGCCGCGTTCGGCGTCGTCGGCGTCATCTACGGCTCCCTGGCCTGCCTGTCGATCGTCCGCAAGCCCGACGGCGACCTCAAGCGCCTCATCGCCTACTCCTCGATCGGCCACATGGGCTTCGTGCTGCTCGGCATCGGTTCGCTGACGCCGGTCGGCATGAACGCCGCGCTGTTCGCCTCGGTCGCGCACGGCCTGATCACCGGCCTGCTGTTCTTCCTCGTCGGCGGTCTCAAGGTCCGCATGCACTCGGCCAAGCTCGACGACATCGGCCGCGCCCTCTACCGCAAAGCTCCGAAGTACGGCGTCCTGCTGGCCTTCGCCGCCATGGCCTCGCTCGGACTGCCCGGCCTGGCCGGCTTCTGGGGCGAGGTCCTCGCACTGTTCTCGGCGACCGAGCCCGGCAGCGGCCTAACCCAGGGCTCGTACATCGCCATGGCCTCGGTCGCGGCGCTCGGCCTGGTCCTGACCGCCACCTACCTGCTGGCCGTCGTCCGCCGCGTGTGCATGGGACCGGCCGCCACCGCCGCCGAAGGGCAGGCGCCGCTCGCCGAGCTGACCGCGGTCGAGACCGCGGCCTGGAGCCCGCTCGTCCTGCTCACCCTGGCCACCGGGCTGTGGCCCGCGCTGCTGCTGGGCGTCACCAACCCCGCCGTCCGAGTCCTGATGAAGGGAGTCTGACGTGGCAGTCTCCTCCCTCGTCCAGAACATCTCGTACGCGCAGATCGCCGCCCCGCTCATCGTCGCCTGCGGAGCGCTGGCGGTCCTGGTGGCCGAGCTGTTCCTGCCGCCGCGCCGCAAGCAGCTGGTGTCCTGGCTGTCACTGGCCGTGCTGGCCGGAGCGGCGGCCCCGGACCTGGCGCTGTGGCCGGGCCGCACCCGCGGCACCTTCTGCATGCCGCAGAGCGCGATCAGCATGTACTCGCTGGGCACGGGCACTCCCAAGGCGATGCCCAGCACCTGCTCCTACGTCGCCGACCGCTTCACGCTCCTGTTCCACTTCATCGCCCTGGCCGGCGCCTTCGTCGTGGTCCTGATGTCGGCGAGCTCGATGAAACGCGACCGCATCCCCACCGGCGAATACCACTTCCTGCTGCTGTCGTCCGTGGCCGGAGTCCTGGTCCTGGCGGCGTCCCGCGACCTCATCACGCTGACGATCGCGCTGGAGACGGTGTCGCTCCCCGCCTTCGCCCTCGTCGGCTTGAAGCGCTGGAGCGGCCGGTCCTCCGAAGCGGCACTGAAGTTCTTCCTGGTCTCCGTGGCCTCCACCGCCGTGATGCTGTTCGGCATCAGCCTGGTGTACGGCGCCACCGGCAACGTGCACTTCGGCCCGGTCGCCGTGCACCTCGCGGCGCTGCCGGAGGCGCAGATCCGCCACCTCGCCTACCTCGGCGCCGGCCTGACCCTGGTCGGCTTCGCGTTCAAGGTCTCCGCGGTCCCGTTCCACTTCTGGACGCCGGACACCTACGCCGGCGCCCCGGTCCCCATCGCGGCCTACCTGTCAGTGGTCTCCAAGGCCGCGGGCTTCGCCGGCCTGATGCTGCTCACCGGCTTCGCCTTCAGCCCGCTGCTGAACAAGACCGGTCCGCTGCTCGCGGTCCTGGCCGCGCTGACGATGTCGCTGGGCAACCTCGTGGCGCTCCGGCAGACCGACGCCGTCCGGCTGCTGGCCTGGTCCACGATCGGCCAGGCGGGTTACATCCTGGTCCCGCTGGCGGCGCACGACTCGGCGTCCTACGTGAAGCACGTCAACGCCTCGATCGCGTACATCATCATGTACGCGGCCATGAACCTCGGCGCCTTCGCCGTCGTGCACTCCGTGCGCGGCACCAGCCTGGACGCCTACCGCGGCCTGGCCAAGACCCGGCCGCTGGCCTCGGCCGCCCTGGCCTTCTTCCTGCTGTGCCTGGCCGGCCTGCCGCCGGGCCTGATGGGCCTGTTCGCCAAGGTGGCGGTGTTCGGCGCCGCGACCGGCTCGCACCTGGTCTGGCTCGCGGTGGTCATGGCGGTGAACGTCGTGATCGCGCTCTACTACTACCTGTCCTGGACGGCCCGCCTGTTCGCCGCGCCCGGCGCGGCCACTGCCGCGATCGGCCGCTCCCCGGCCACGCTCCGGTTCGCGATCGGGCTCACGGCGCTGGCGGCGGTGCTGTTCTCGGTGTGGCCGCAGCCGGCGCTCGGCGCGTTCTGACGTTCTTCCTTTTCTATTGCAAATGTCGGCTCCGCCGACGGCTCAGATCGGCTGAGCCCCCGCCTCACTCCCGTGGCCCACACCTCGGGAACTGGAGAGATCATCGCCTACGTTGGATAACAAGGGGCACGAAAGGATCCACAAGCGGGCAAGGACATCGATGACAGCCAGCACTATCGGTCACGGCCGGCACAACGGGGTGAAGACCGCGGCGCTCATGGGCGTGCTGTCCGCGATCATCATCGTGGTCGGCAGCTTCTGGGGCCGGGCCGGTGTCACCTTCGCGCTGCTCATCGCTGTCGCCACCAACGCCTACGCGTACTGGAACAGCGACAAGATGGCGCTGCGCTCGATGCGCGCGCAGCCGGTCAGCGAGGTCGAGCAGCCGGCGATGTACCGGATCGTGCGTGAGCTGTCCACCCAGGCCCGCCAGCCGATGCCGCGGCTGTACATCTCGCACACCGAGGCCCCGAACGCCTTCGCCACCGGCCGGAACCCGCAGAACGCCGCCGTGTGCTGCACCACCGGCATCCTGAACCTGCTCAACGAGCGCGAGCTGCGCGGCGTCCTCGGCCACGAACTGTCGCACGTCTACAACCGCGACATCCTCATCGCCTCGGTGGCCGGCGCCCTGGCCAGCGTGATCATGTGGCTGGTGAACATCGCCTGGCTGATCCCGATCGGCCGCTCGGACGACGACGAGGGCCCGGGCCTGCCGGGACTGCTGGCGATCATGCTGCTGGGGCCGTTGGCGGCCAGCATGATCCAACTGGCCATCGGCCGCTCCCGTGAGTACCAGGCCGACACCTCCGGGTCGCAGCTCACCGGCGACCCGCTGGCACTGGCCTCGGCGCTGGTGAAGCTGGAGCGGGGTACCCAGGTGCGGCCGTTGGCGCCGGAGCCGGAGCTGATGACGACGAGCTCGTTGATGATCGCCAACCCGTTCGGCGGCGGCCCGGGGCTGTCGCGGCTGTTCTCGACGCATCCGCCGATCCCGGATCGGGTGCGGCGGCTGGAGGACATGGCCGGTCAGTCGCTGCGGTAGGCGCCGGCTGGTCGCCGCCGGTGGGCCGGACGGCGAGCGCCGTCCGGCCCTGACCTCTTATGCGGTCACCTCATCAAAACGTGCTCCGGGCCTCACTCCGCGGATCCGCCACCCGATGCTCCTCATACAAGCCGCTCCGGGCCTCCCGCCGCCACGGCCGCGCATAGCGCACCGCGATCTCGACCTCCGCCGCGCCGTCGTCGATCTCCCCGACCACGACCGCGGGCTCCGTCGACGCGGCGCACCGCGCCGACCACGTCCCGTCCGGCCCGATCAGGCCCGACGGCATCACCGGGCCCACCTCGGCCAACGCAGCGAACGCCACCCAGATGCTGTTCACCGCGGCCAGACCCTGCGCCTCGGTCGCGAAGGAGGCCTGCGCCGCCGAGCCCGGGCCGGTCGTCGCGAACAGCACGCAGTCCACGCCCTGCCGCTCGTAGTCGGCGAACAGCTCCGCATAATGCACCTCGATCCCCAGCAGGCATCCGAAGCGCACGCCGTCCACGTCGAACGTCACCGTCGTCGAGCCCGGCGCGTACATGTACGTCACCTTCGTCTTCGACAGCAGGCGCTCGTCATACCGCGACACCACCTCGCCGTGATCGGAGATCACATACAGGCTGTTGTGCGGCCGGTTCGGCGGGGTCAGCCGGTGCACCGAGCCGAGCACCGTCCACAGACCCAACTCACCGGCCAGCGCCGCGACCGCCGTCAGCTCCTCGCGCAGCACATCCCACTCGAAGCGCGACCAGTCCGCCGGCCCCACCGAATCCGGCACCGACGACATCACCCTCTTGTTCGGTGCGCACATCGCCCCCTCGGGGAACAGCACCACCCGGGCGCCGGCTCCCGCCGCTTCCCGCATCAGCTCCCGTACTTGCGCTCCGGCGGCACGCAGCCCGGCGACGTCCTGTGGATCCGCCACCAGCGCCGTCTGCGCCACCGCCAGCCGGATCCGCTTACGCTCTGCTCGTTGTTCCGACACTTCAGCTCCTCCTGAAGCCATGCGGAAGTGCCGGAGCGCAGCGGTGTAGGACTCGCCGGTCCTGGCGGCGCGAGCGCGCACGCGTGATTTGAACCTCTTGTTCGCTGTCATCCTCGGCCTTCCACGTCCCGGACACAGATCCCCCAGCGATCCGCCCGGAACGGCGGCACCATGACAGCGACCTGAGACGGTGGGTCCCTTTGCCCCCGTGGACAGGCCGTGCTGGGGACGGCCGTCGGGGGTTCGGCGTAGGCCACGCGCGATCGATACTAGTAGCCGATCGCCGAATCGTCAGCCCTCGGCGAGCTCTGCGGTGCGAACCGCTAGACCGCCAGATCCCGCGACGTGAACCGCGCCCAAGCCAGCGAACCGCAGATCACCGCGTATGCGGCCTGCACCCACAGGCTGTGCGTGATCGTCCCCCAATACATCGGCGTCCGCAGCAGATCGGCGAACGCCAGCCAGTCGAACGAGAACAGGAACGGCTGCAACCCGCCCAGCTGCGGCACCGACCCCACGATCTCCGCGGCCACGATCAACCCGACCGTCCCGGCCAGCGCCGTCGCGGGGGAGTCGGTCAGCGTCGAGATCATCAGCCCGATCACCGCCACGCCGGCCATACAGCCCGCCACCACCAGCGCGATCAGCAGCGCCCGCCCGAACGCCGCGCCCAGCGGGATCGTCGCCCCGCTCAGCAGCGTCACGTCCCGCATCGGGAACAGCGCCGCCCCGGTGGCCAGCGCCGACAGCGCCACCGTGAACGTCGCCGCCACCGCGTAGGCCACCGCCGCCAGCAGCTTCGCCGCCAGCAGCCGGCTGCGTCCGACCGGCCACGCCAGCACGGTCCGCAGCGTCCCGTCCGCGGCGTCCCCGGCCACCTGGTCGGCCGCGACCGCGCCCACCGCCACCGGCAGGAACAGCGGCACGGTCAGCGCCAGCGAGGCGAACACCAGGAACAGGCCGTTGCCGGCCACCTGGTTCAGCATCCCGGTGCCGCCGGACCCCGCGCCGATGCCCGCGACCCGGATCGTGGTGCCGACCAGGACCGGCAGCAGCGCGAGCACCGCGAGGATCAGCTGGTTGCGACGGCGCCGGAAGGTCAGCGCCAGCTCGATGCTAGGAATGGCTCCCCACCGCCTTCGCGTCGTCCCCGGCCTTGCTCGAAGCCTCATCGGCGGCCACGGTCGCCTTCAGGGCGTCCGGGGTGGCGAACGCGGCGTAGAGCCGCTGGTCCGGGGTGAAGACCAGGCTCACCAACCGGCTGCTCCACACCAGGCCCACCGGCGTCTTCTCGCCGGACGCCATCATCATCCGCAGATAGCTCTGCAAGGGCGTGCCCGGGGTCCCGGCCAATGCTGCCAGCACCGCTGCGGCCCCCTCGGGCGCGGACTTCTGCCGCCCCGAATCCGTCCCGAGTCCGGCGATCACCTTGTCCGGATCGACACCGCCGATCGCGACCGCCGCCGTCCAACTCTTGCCGGCGCCGCGAACCGGGTTCGCGGGCAGGTCCGGCGTGGCCTCTTCGACCACGTTCGCTCGCGGCGGCGGCGTGAACCGCAGCTCCGCCGGGTCCACGGAATAGCTCAACGACTCGAACTCCGCCCGGATCGCAGCCTTCGACGACCCCGTCGGATACACCGCCACGCTCAGCGGCATCGAGGTCCCCGCGTCCACCGCCACCCGCACCGAGCCGATCGTCGTCCCCTGGACCTGCGGCGTGATCTGGAGGACGTAGCAGTCCCGACCCGCGACCCGCGTCGTCTGGTGCGCCGAGTACGCGGTGTCGAAGAGGGCTGTCTCGATCGCGGCCGGCCCGGTGAACGTCCTCGCCAGCTCGGCCGGCGAGGCGAACGCCAGCAGCGCCTCCGTCAACGCGTCGACGGAGCCGTGGCGGGCCACCTGCCGCGTCGAGTCCCACAGCCACAGGTCGGTGTCGTCGCGGACGACGTCGTACTCCGACAGCGTGTCCAGCAGGGCGACCCGTTCCCGCTTCTCGCCGTCGGTCTCATCGGTCGCCACGCGTATCAGGTGGTCACCCGACAGCAGCCGCAGCGGATCGGCGCCGCCGTCGGTTCCCAGTTTGGGCAGGCGCGGCAGGCCGATGTCGACGCTCAGCCGCACGTTTCCCGAGAAAGCCCGCGCCTGTGACTTGCCCACCTTCTGTGCCAACCCGATCGGGGATATTCGTGGCAGAGTCGGCGAGTCGGAAGCTCCCAGCGCGTGCGAGAACGTCGTGACAGCCATGATCGCGGCCGTCACGACGACGGGGGTCAGCAAGCGCCAGCGCATCGGGTCGCTCTCCGCGGCCCTAGCGACCGGCGGCGTGTGCGGATCGGCTCACCGGTAGTTGGTGAACTGGATCGCGAAGTCGTAGTCCTGCTCCTTCAGCAGCGACTGGGTGGCCTGCAGATCGTCGCGGGACTTCGAGGACACGCGCAGTTCCTCGCCGATGATCTGGGCCTTGACGCTCTTGGGCGCCTCGTCGCGGATCAGTTTGGAGATCTTCTTAGCGTTCTCCGAGGAGATGCCCTCCTTGATCGCGACGCTGATCCGGTACTCCTTGCCGGACACCCGCGGCTCGGAGGCGTCGAGTACCTTCAGCGAGATCTTGCGCTTGACCAGCTTGTCCTTGAAGACGTCGAGCACCGCCGCGACCCGCTCCTCGGAGTTCGCGCGCATCTCGACGCCCTCGCCGGACCACCGGATCTCGGCGTCCACCCCGCGGAAGTCGAAACGCTGGGCGATCTCCTTCGACGCCTGGTTGAGTGCGTTGTCGACCTCCTGCCGGTCGACCTTGCTCACCACGTCGAACGACGACTCCGAAGCCACAGTCCGGTCCTCTTCTCTTCGG
>JAEKKI010000058.1 GCA_019510485.1 Catenulisporales bacterium | reverse complement strand
CTCCGGGCGCTCACCGCGCTCGCCACGGTCACGTTCGCCACGCTCGGCGGGACGCGCCGGAGCCGGGGTCTGACTGGCCGCGGCGCTCTCGGCCGGTGCCGGAGCCGGTGCCGGAACGGCGGGGGCTTCCTGGATCTCCGGGGCCGGGGCGGCCGCGGCGGACTGAGCCTGCGCCTGCGCGGCCACAGCCGGGCCGGGCTTCGGCGCGGCCGGGCCCGGACGCGGGCCGGGCTTGGGGGCGCCGGGACGCGGGGCGCCGGAGGGTGCCGCCGAACGGTTCCCGGCGGCGGGCGCGGACTGCGCCGGGGAAGCCGAACGCGCGGCGCCGCTCTTGGCGCCACCGGATTCGGCTTGGATGCTGTCGATCAGTTTACGGACGACCGGCGCCTCCACTGTGGAGGACGCCGAGCGGACGAACTCACCCAGATCTTGGAGCTTGGCCATCACGACCTTGCTCTCTACTCCGAGCTCCTTGGCGAGTTCATAGACCCGGACCTTGGCCACTTCACTCCTTCTTCGGCCCGCGTCTCTCTCGCGAAGCCGTCTGTTTACTGCATGGGCGTACTCATCGCGTGTTGCTGCTCATCGAGTGCTCATCGCCTGACTCGACCCGCTTCCGACTAGTACTTTGGTCTCTGAGCCGCGCACCTGACGCGGACAGGGATTCGTGCTTCAGCTACGTTCCAACAACGCGTGGACCGCCGTTGTTTCCAACGGGCCGTCCACCCGCAGCGCCCTCGGGAACGCCCGCCGCTTCTCAGCGAGGGCCAGGCATCCCGGATCGGGGTGGAGGTGTGCTCCACGTCCGGGCGACCGCCCGCGCAGGTCGGGGACGACAGCGCCCTCGACCGCCACGACGCGTAGCAGTTCCGTCTTCGCCGCTTTTGCCCGGCAGCCCACGCAGGTGCGCACCGGTTCGGGGCGCGCCGAGGCAGCAGGGCGTGCTGAAGCATCCGTCTGGCTGGACACGCCTCAGTCTAGCGCCTGGATCACATCTGCGTTTCCCGGGTTATTGCCGAGATGCTATAGTCAACCCATCCGTTGATTAGAGGAATGGTTGATCAACTCCATGTTTGATAGCGAGGACGCCCTCGACCGGGCCTTCACCGCCCTCGGCGATCCGGTGCGCCGCGCGATCGTGGCGCGCCTGTCGCGCGGCGAGGCCACCGTGAACGAGCTGGCGGCGCTGTTCCCGATCACCAAGCAGGCGGTTTCCCGGCACATCGGGGTACTGGAGGACGCCGGGCTGATCACCCGCAGCCGGGACGGCCAACGGCGGCCCTGCCATCTGGATCCGGCGGCGCTGGAGGCGCTGACCAGCTGGATCGACGGCTATCGGCTGGCCGCCGAGAGCCGCTTCCGCAAGCTCGACGCCGTATTGGCGACCATGCAGAAGGAGGAGGAAGAACAATGAGCACACACCCGACGATCATCGACGCCCCCGACGGCACGCCGTTCGTGGACGTCACCCGCGACTTCGACGCGATGCCGGAGCAGGTGTTCCGGGCCGCGACCGAGCCCAAGCTGGTGGCGCAGTGGCTGGGTCCGCGCGACCTGGAGATCGACATCGATGAGTACGACGTCCGCCCCGGCGGCCGTTACCGGTACACGCATCACGGCGGCCACATCGGCGAGCAACGCGCCTCGTTCCACGGCGTGTTCCACACCGTCGAGCCGGGCCGGCTGATCATCCAGACGTTCGAGTACGAAGGCGTCCCCGACGAGGTGGCGCTGGAGATCCACCGGTTCAGCGCGGTCGACGGCCGCACGCGGCTGGCGCAGCGCTCGGTGTTCCCCTCGCTGGAGGTTCGGGAAGGCTTCCTGGCGTCCGGGATGCGCTCGGGGATCGAGGACTCGATGGACCGGCTCGCCGAGCTGCTGGAGCGGGGAGTGTGAGCGGCCTCAGCTCGCAGCCCAGGAGCCCAGCACCCGCAACGAATCCGCGGTGGCGGACCCGGCCGGGGCGGTGAAGGCGATCATCGTCAGGTCGGGCTCCGCCCCGAGGATCAGGGCCTGCCAGTCCAGCTCCAGATGACCGACCACGGGATGGTCGAAGCTCTTGCGGAACGAATCGGTCGCCAGCACCCGGTGGCCGCCCCAGAACCGGCGGAAGTCGGCGTCGCGCTCCAGCAGCTCGCCGACCAGTTCCGCCATGCGGCGGTCCCCCGGTATCGTCCCGACCTTCATCCGCATCCGCGCGACGCTGGCCGAGGCGACCTCTTCCCAGTTGCGGTGCATGCCCCGGACCCGCGGCTCCAGGAACAGCATGCGGATCATGTTGCGCTCGGCCGGCGGCACCTCCGCGAAGTCGAAGTACAACGCCTCCGCCAGCGCGTTCCAGGCCAGGATGTCCCCGGGCGGGTCGACGACCAGCGCCGGGACGTCGCGCATGGCGTTCAGGAGTTCGCGCACCAGTGGACCGACCTTCTGGCCGTCGCCGTCCCGGTTCCCCGCCGGCCTTGACCGCGTCGGCGGCTGCGCCAGGATGTGCAGGTAGGTGCGCTCGGCGTCGCTCAGCCGGAGCGCGGAGGCGATGGCTGACAAAACGCTGTCCGAAGCCGTGGTCACGCGTCCCTGCTCCAGCCGCGTGTAGTGGTCGACGCTCATCGCGGCCAGCTGTGCCACCTCCTCCCGACGCAGCCCGCTGACCCGCCGCGGGTTCCCCACAGCGGGCAGCCCCACCGACTCCGGCGCTATAGCCGCACGCTTGGCCTTGAGGAAATCTCCCAGCTCGCTCACCCCTCCAGCATCGCATCCGCGCCCGCCGCGTTCCTGGGGCCGCCGTCCCCAGGAACAACCGAGCTCTGGTCGCGGCCTGGATCGCCCACCAGGCTGGTCGCCATGAGCACTCTGAATCTCGAAACCGCCACCCGCGTCCTGACCGCCGGCCAGGAGGCCGCCGCCGGTATCGGCGTCGCCATGAACATCGCCGTCGTCGACACCGCCGGGAACCTCGTGACGTTCTCCCGGATGGACGGCGCCTGGATCGGTTCCATAGACGTGGCGCTGAAGAAGGCCAAGACCTCGGCACTGTTCCCCATGCCGACCGCCGCGATCGGCGGGCTGTCGCAGCCCGGCGGTCCGATCTACGGCATCGAATCCACCAACGGCGGCCTGATCTCCTTCGGCGGCGGCGTGCCGCTGACCGCCGGGGACGGCACCGTCGTCGGGGCGATCGGCGTGTCCGGCGGGATGGTCGACCAGGACGTGGCCGTCGCGGAAGCGGCCGCGAAGGCGCTGTAGGAGCAACGTAAAACACCTGAGGGCCTCTCCGGAGGCCCTCAGTCGTCGTTCCGCCCTCTCACTCCGCGGTCGCCGGCTCCGCGTCCGACCGGATGTCGATCCGCCACCCGGTCAGCCGGGCCGCCAGCCGCGCGTTCTGCCCTTCCTTGCCGATCGCCAGCGACAGCTGGAAGTCCGGCACGATCACCCGCGCGCTGCGCTGGTCCAGGTCCACGACCTGGACCTTCGACACGCGGGCCGGGGACAGCGCGTTGCCGACCATCTCGGCCGGGTCGTCCGACCAGTCCACGATGTCGATCTTCTCGCCGTGCAGCTCGGCCATCACGTTGCGGACCCGCGCGCCCATCGGGCCGATGCAGGCGCCCTTGGCATTGACGCCGGAGCGGTGCGAGCGGACCGCGATCTTGGTGCGGTGACCGGCCTCGCGGGCGATCGCGGTGATCTCCACCGCGCCCTCGGCGATCTCCGGGACCTCCAGCGCGAAGAGCTTGCGCACCAGGTCCGGGTGGGTGCGCGAGAGCGTCACCTGCGGGCCGCGCGGGCCTCGGCGGACGTCCACGACGTAGCACTTCAGGCGCTCGCCGTGCCGGTACTCCTCGCCGGGGACCTGTTCGGCGGCCGGCAGCGTGCCCTCGATCTTGCCGATGTTCACCAGCACCGCGCGCGGATCACGGCCCTGCTCGCGCAGCCGCTGCAGGATCACCTGCTTGGCGGTGGTGGAGGCGATGCGACCGAACTCGCTCGGGGTGTCGTCGTACTCGCGGGTGGTGCCGTCCTCGATGTCCTCCACGGCCCATACGGTGACGTGGCCGCTGGCCCGGTCCACCTGGACCCGGGCCCGCGGCTTGGCACCCTCGGTCCGCTTGTAGGCGATCAGCAGGGCCGCCTCGATGTCCTCGACCAGCTTCTCGAAGGGGATCCCGCGGTCCTTTTCCAGGTCGCGCAGCGCACTGGTGGGGATGTCCATGGTCGTCAGCCCTCCTCGTCCTCGTCGCCGGATTCGTCGCCGGATTCATCGATGGCATCGGCGTCGTCGGCCTCGTTGGCATCCTCGTCCGCGAGGCCGCCAGTGTCGTCGTCTTTACGGGAGAACTCAATCTCCACCCGGGCCTTGGCGACCTCGGAGTAGCCCAGCCGCCGCTGCTCGGTCTGCCCCTTCTTCTTGCCCGGCACCTCCAGCAGCACGCCCTCGTCGTCGCTTTCCAGCACCCGGCCGGTGACGTCGCCGCCGTTCGTCAGGACCGCGCGCACCAGCCGGCCCCGGGCCCGGCGCCAGTGCTTGGGCTCGGTCAGCGGACGGTCGGTGCCCGGCGAGCTGACCTCCAGCAGGTAGGGCTGCTCGCCCATGACCGTCGCGCCCTCCGGGCCGTCCAACACCTCGGAGACCACCCGCGTGAGCTCGGAGACCGCGTCCAGCGACACGCCATGGTCGCCGTCCACGACGACTTCCACGCGGCGCCGCCGGGCTACCTGGGAGACCCGGACGGCCTCCAGGTCGTAGTCGGCGGCGGCCACGACCGGCGCCAGCAGCGCTTGCAACCGATCCGCCGGCGATCCGGTTCGGGGGGTGCTCATCGTTCTCCTTGTGCAGTTGTCGTCCGTGGTGCAGATGCTGGTAGGCAACTCGTAGCCAACACAGTATCCGTTCCGCATGCCTTCCGCGCCGGGGTGCACTCCGCTCGGCGCGGGCTCCGGAATCGCTAGACTTCGGCCGTGAGCTGGGTGCCCGTGGTGCTGACGAGACGCATGGTGTTGATCACAGCCGGTGTGACGGCCATGACGTCATGCGCCTCGGGCATAAGAAAGGGGAGTTCACCGGACAGTGCGGCACAGATGGCGCAGACGGACGCCGCCCGGGACCGCGCGCTCGCCGCGGAGGCCGAGCTCCTCGCCCGATACGACGCCGCGCTGGCGCTGCCGTCGATCGCCGCCGACAGCGCTCTGAAGGCGAAGCTCGCTTCGATCCGCGCGGAACACGCTGCTCATGCCGCCGCTATACGGGACGGCTACGCCGCGAGCCCCGCGCCTGCGGCATCACCTTCCCCGTCTTTCCCGGGGCCGCCCGATCCGAAGTCCACGATCGCCGCGCTGGCCAAGGCCGAACAGGACGCCGCCAGCGCCCGCACGGCCGACATCCTGGCCGCCGAGGGCACCACCGCCATGCTGCTGGCCTCCGTCTCCGCCTCAGAGTCCGGACATGCGGCGCTGCTGCTGGGAAGTGCCGGATGACCCCGCTCCAGACCGCGCTGGAGAACGAGCACGCGGCGGTCTACGGCTACGGCGTCCTCGCCGTCCGGCTCACCGGCCCGCAGCGGGACAGCGCCCGCAACGCCTACGACACCCACCGCGCGCGCCGTGACATCCTCATCGGCTTGATCGAGGCGCAGGGCGACAAGCCCGTAGCCGCCGCCCCGGCTTATGCGATCCCGTTCCCGGTCGTCACCGCCGCGGACGCGACGAAGCTCGCCGCCTTCTTGGAGGAGCGCCTCGGCGCGTCCTATGCGGACGTCGTCCAGATGTCCTCCGGCGCCACCCGGCGCACCGGCCTGGAATGGTTGACCGACGCCGCCGTGCGCGCGGTGCGCTGGCGCGGCACATCGGTGGCGTTCCCAGGCCTGCCCGAGCGGAGCTGACAGCCGGCCGTGCTCGGTGGCGAATCAGCCGTGACAACCCCGGGGCAGGAGGTACGCGATCAGCCGTGGTTGCCGACAGAGCCCGCAAAGGTCTGGAGTTCGGTGGTGAGCGCCTGGGCCTGGGCGTCGCCGATCTTCTTCTCGTCCTGTGCGCCGCTGACCTTGGCGATCACATCGCCGACCTTGTCCTGTAGATCGTGCACTTTGCGGCCCTTGAACCCGCCCTGCTGCGCCTGCCGCACAGCCTGCTCCAGATCGGTCAGCGAGTTCTGGAGATCGCGCCCGGTGTTGGGATCGACGGCGCCTTGGCCCTGCGCGATGAAGCCGTCGATCTGGCCGCGCACGGCCTCCAGGTAGCCGACCGGGTCCGCTTTCGGGTCGACGGTCGGCGCCCCGGTGCCGGCGGGAGGTGAACTGCTGGAGCCCGGAGCACTCGGCGGCGTCGTCGGCAGCGTCGCGGCGCTGCTCGCCTGCGATCCGGTGATGCCCGGCGGCGGGGTGGAGGTGGCCTTGTCCTGGGCGCTGGAGCCCTTCATGATCAGCGCCGTGCCGGTCGCGGCTATGACGGCGACGAGCAGGGCGACGAGCACCAGCACCAGCCACGAGTAGCGGCGCGCGGGGGGCGCGGCGAAGACCGGCTGCTCGGGATAGCCCGAGGGGTGCAGCGACGGGATGCGCATCCGCCGCGCCATGTAAGGGACGTTCTCCTCATCCGGATCCGGCGCGTAAGAGGGCGGCAGGGAAGGCGGCTCGTAGGGCGGCATGACCATGGTCCGGTTCGCCGGCGTCCGCGCCGCGCCGGCCACTTCGGCCGGAACCGCGCGCAGATCCAGCACCGCGGCCGCGGTCGCCGCGGTGGGGCGCTCCGCGGGATTCTTGGCGAGGCACTGCTTGTAGAGCCCGACGATCTGCGGCGGCAGGCCGAAGGAGGGCAGCGGCGGCGGAGTGCGGTGCAGGTGGCCCCGGACCACCTCGTCGACCGTGGCGCCCTCGAAGGGCGCGCGGCCGGTGAGGCACCAGTAGAGGACGCAGCCGAGCGCGTAGACGTCGGAGGCCGGCAGGGCACCCCGGCCGGTCAGCTGCTCCGGGGCCATGCACGACGGCGTCCCGACCACCACGCCGGTGGTGGCGTCGGTGTCCGAGGACGCCTGCGCGATACCGAAGTCGAGCAGCTTCACGCCGTCGGGCATCAGCATGACGTTGCCGGGCTTGAGATCGCGGTGGATGATCCCCGCCTTGTGCGCGGCTTCCAAGGCGGTCGCCAGCTGCGCGCACGCCACCCGCGCGTCGTTCTCCATCAACGGGCCCTGAGCCAGCCGGTCCTCCAGGTTCAGGCCGGCCAGCAGCTCGGTGACCAGCACCGGCTGGAACTCCTCGGCCCCGTCCTGCTGCCACTCGATGTAGTCGAAGACCGTGATGATCCGCGGGTGGGACAGCCGCGCCAGCGCGAGCGCCTCACGCCGCAGCTGCTCCCGGCCCGCCGGATGCGCGGCCGCCCCGCCGTGCAGGAGCTTCACCGCGACCGCGCGGTCCAGGCTGGAGTCGTGCGCCTCCCACACCACCGAGCTGCTACCGGAGCCCAGCGGCCTGGTCAGGCGGTAGCGCTCGGCGATGACGGTGCCGGGGGTCGGAGATTCCATGGGGCGATTATTGCGCGTCGCCCTCGGCGCGGGTCCGGCCGAGGGCGACGCGCGGGTACCGCTGACTCAGCTGTTGACGACCGTGTACACGTGCTCGACCAGGTCCGGGACCGCGACCTCGGTCTTCTCCCCGGTCCTGCGGTCGCGCACCTCGACCACGCCGTCGGCCAGGTTCCGGCCCACCACGACGATGGTCGGGATGCCGATCAGCTCGGCGTCCTTGAACTTCACGCCGGGCGAGACGCTGCCCATGCGGTCGTCGTACAGCACTCGCACGCCGCGCGCGCCGAGTTCCTCGGCGTAGCGGTTCGCGGCCTCGTAGATCGCCTCGTCCTTGCCGGCGGCCACGATGTGGACGTCGGCCGGGGCCACCTCGCGCGGCCAGACCAGGCCGAGCTCGTCGTGCAGCTGCTCGGCCAGGACCGCCACCGCGCGGGACACGCCGATGCCGTAGCTGCCCATGGTGACCCGGACCGGCTTGCCGTCCTTGCCCAGGACGTCGAGCTTGGCGGCGTCGGCGTACTTGCGGCCGAGCTGGAAGATGTGGCCGATCTCGATGCCGCGGTCGATGGACAGCCCGTGGCCGCAGCGCGGGCACAGGTCGCCGGCGCGGACCTCGGCGGCCTCGACCGTGCCCTCGATGTCGAAGTCACGGCCGGCCACGGCGTGGGCGACGTGCTTGCCGGCCTCGTTGGCTCCGGTGACCCAGGCGGTGCCGACGGCGACGCGCGGGTCGACCAGGTACTCGTAGCCGGCGGCCTTCAGGCCGACCGGGCCGATGTAGCCGCGCACCAGCCGGGGATGCTTGGCGAAGTCCTCCGCCTCGAAGAGTTCGACCTCGCCGGGGGCGACCGCGGCCTCCAGGCGCTTGAGGTCCACCTCGCGGTCGCCGGGCACGCCGATGATCAGGACCTTGTGATCCTTGACGCCGGGGTAGCTGACCTTGACCACGACGTTCTTCAGGGTGTCCTTGGCCTCGATGCCGCTCTGCAAATCAGCTCGTCCCTCGCGGGCGAGCTTGTTGACGACTTCGACCAGTGAGTCGATGGTCGGCGTGTCGGGCGTGTCGAGCACCTGGAGCGCGGGGTGGGCGGTCGGGTCCTGGGCCGCGGCGGGAGCGGTCTCGACGGCCTCGACGTTGGCCGCGTAGCCGCAGTTGTGGCAGGCGACGTAGGTGTCCTCGCCGGTGGGCGCGGTGGCCAGGAACTCCTCGGAGGCCGAGCCGCCCATCGCCCCGGACATCGCCGAGACGATCTTGTACTTGATGCCGAGCCGGTCGAAGGTGCGGATGTAGGCGTCGCGGTGCTGCGCGTAAGAGTGCTTCAGCCCCTCGTCGTCCAGGTCGAAGGAGTACGAGTCCTTCATCAGGAACTCGCGCCCGCGCAGGATGCCGGCCCGGGGCCGCGCCTCGTCCCGGTACTTGGTCTGGATCTGGTAGAGCGTGACCGGCAGGTCCTTGTAGGACGACACCTCGCCCTTGACCATGTCGGTGAACATCTCCTCGTGCGTGGGCCCGAGCAGGTAGTCGTTGCCGCGGCGGTCCTTCAGGCGGAACAGGTTGTCGCCGTACTCGGTCCAGCGCCCGGTCGCCTCGTAGTACTCGCGGGGCAGCAGCGCGGGGAACTGGACCTCCTGCGCGCCCATGCGGTCCATCTCTTCGCGCACGATGCGGGTGACGTTCTCCACCACCTGCTTGCCCAGAGGCAGCCAGGAGTAGATGCCGGGCGCGACCCGGCGGACGTAGCCGGCGCGTACCAGGAGCTTGTGGCTCGGGACCTCGGCGTCCGCCGGGTCCTCGCGCAGGGTTCGCAGGAACAACGACGACATACGCCAGATCACGGGAGTGCTCCTAGAGGGTCGGTCCGGTAGTTCGGCGCGCCGCGCGGGGTCCGCGACGGCGTGCTTCTGTCCAGCGAGGATATCCGGCTCCGGCATGATCGCTTGCCGATTCCGGCAGAGATATCGGCGCGAAGCGGTGCGGATTACCCCTGGCGAATGCTGGAGAGTCACGGGACTGGCGGCTACGGTGCAAAGGTATGGCTGCCAGAACGCGGAACGATGTGCTCCGGGTGAACATGGACCCGGCGCTCGGCGACCTCGCGCTGGCCGAGGCCCGGGACGCGCTGGCGTCCGGGGAGTGGGGTCCGGCGCGGGAGGTGTTGGCGGAGACTCGCACCGGCGACTCGGGTCCTCAGTGGGACCGGCGGAGCCACCGGGTTCGGGTGCTCGCGGAGGCGGTCGCCAACTCCTCGTGGGTGGAGCGCTGGCAGGTATTGGAGCCGGTGAACCCCGACGCGGCGTTGTTGCGCGCCCAGGTGGAGACCGTGCGCGCACTACGGGCATCGGTGTCCGGCACTCCTGGATACTGGGAGACCGCCGCCGAGGCGCGGGAGCTGTGCGAGCACGCCGCCGCGATGGCGCCGACCGATCCGACGCCGTGGGTGATCATGCTGACGCTGGCGCGGGCCGCCGATCGCGGGGTGGACGCCGGGCAGGCCGACCGGGACGAGTTCTGGCGGCGCTGGCAGGAGATGCGCGCGCGGGACGCGTTCAACCGCGACGGGCACCACGAGGCGCTCACGTATCTGTTCGCCGCCTGGTGCGGGTCGCATGCCGAGATGTACGACTTCGCCTATTGGCTGGCCGGCCAGGCGCCCCCGGGTTCGCCGCTCGCGGTGCTGCCGCTGGTGGCGCACGCGGAGGTCTACCGGGCGGCCACCGTGGGGACGGCGCCGCAGCGGCGGCCTTCGCCCTACGCACACTGGCAGCGGCAGCTGGTGTCGCGGGACACCGATCGGGTGCTGCGCAGCTGGCTCGGGTCGGCGACGGTCCCGCACGCGCAGGCCGACCTGGATCGGAACTACTTGCTCCACGCCCTGGTGTACGCCGGGCGGGTGGACTGTGACGAGAGCCGTGCGTTGTTCGACGCGATCGGGTCGCACGCGATGCGGGTGCCGTGGTCGTACACCGGGGATCCGGTGTCGTCGTTCCTGTACTGGCGCGAGCAGGCGTTCAGCCTCGACTCACCGCGGCGGTGACGGCAAGGTCCGAATTCCGCCAGTACCCATGGCCCGGTTCGGGCAGACTCCAGGTATGTCCGAAAAAGCTCTACTGGCCGACTTCGACACTTACTACCGGGCCGTGAGCAGCCGGGACGCCAGGTTCGACGGCCGGTTCTTCACCGGCGTGACCACCACCGGCATCTACTGCCGCCCGATCTGCCCGGCCCGCACGCCCAAGCCCGAGAACGTGCGCTTCTTCCGGGTGGCGGCGGCCGCCGAGGCCGCGGGCTTCCGCACCTGCCGGCGCTGCCGTCCGGACAAGGTGCCCGGCTCGCCGGACTGGAACGTCCGCGCCGACCTCGCCGGCCGCGCGCTGCGCCTGATCGCCGACGGCGCGGCCGACCAGCAGGACGGCGTCGCTGCCCTGGCCCGCACCCTGGCGGTGAGCGAACGCCACCTGCACCGGATCCTGGTCGCCGAACTCGGCGTCGGGCCGCTGACGCTGGCCCGCTCCCGCCGCGCCCAGACCGCGCGCCTGCTCCTGGAGTCCACGACGCTGCCGGTCTCGGACATCGCCTTCGCCGCCGGCTACGGCTCGATCCGCCAGTTCAACGACTCGGTCCGCGAGGCCTTCGGCGCCACTCCGAGCGAGATCCGCGCCCGGTTCGGCAGCGGCGCGGCCGCCGCCGAGCTGGCCGGCAGTGCGGTCGAGGGCGACGGGGCGCTGACGCTGCGGCTGGGGTACCGGGCGCCGTTCGATTTCGGCGGGCTGTTGGGGTGGTTCGGCAATCGGGCCGTTCCCGGGGTGGATGAGGTGGTGACCGACTCTGTCGGCGCCGTCTATCGCCGGGCGCTGCGACTCCCCCACGGCACTGGCCTGGTCGAGCTGCGCGACGATGACGGCGTGATCCACGCGCGGCTGGCGGTCGACGATCTGCGCGATGTCGCTGTCGCCGTGCGCCGCTGCCGCGACCTGCTCGACCTCGATGCCGATCCGGGACAGGTGGGCGCTGTGCTCGCCGCTGATCCGGTGCTGGCACCGCTGGTCGCCGCTCGGCCGGGGCTGCGGGTGCCCGGCGCGGTCGACGGTTTCGAGATCGCCGTGCGAGCGGTGCTCGGACAGCAGATCAGCGTGGCCGCCGCGCGGACTGTGGCCTCGCGCTTGGTCCAGCGCTTCAGCACAGCCGAACTGGCCGCCGAGGCGGCGCTGGTTCAGGAGAAGGCCATCCAGGCTCTGGCGTCTGTTCCGACGGGCATCGCCGCGGCGAGCGGCGGACCCTCGCCGACTCCGAGCTCTGACACATCGGCGAATCACTTTGTCGACAATCATGCGCCACTGGCTCCGTTCCCCCGCGCCGAGACCCTGGCCGAGGGCGACTACGAAGGTCTGGGCCTCACCCGCCGCACGACCGCCACCCTCCGCACGCTGGCCGCCGCCGTCGCGTCCGGCGAGCTGACCCTCGACCGTGGCGTCGACCGCGCCGAAGCGCGAGCCAAGCTGCTCGCACTCTCCGGCATCGGCCCCTGGACCGCCGACTACATCGCGCTGCGCGTGTTCGGCGACCCGGACGCGTTCCCCGTCGGCGACCTCGTGCTGCGCCGCCAAGCCGAGCGGCTCGGTCTGCCCGGCACCGAGAAGGACCTCCTGGCCCACGCCGAGCGCTGGCGCCCCTGGCGCGCCTACGCCGCGCTGCACCTGTGGGCCTCCACTACCACCGAAGGAAACCAAAAGTGAGCACTCTGACCTACACCACCATCCCGACCCCGGCCGGACCGTTCACCGTGCTGGCCGATGCCGACGACACCGTCCACGCCGCCGGCTTCACCGACGATCCGACGTTCCTGACCGGTCTGCTGGGTTCCGATGCGCCGGCGCCCGAACCCGGGTCGCATGACGTCGTCGCCAAGAAGGTGACGGCCTACTTCGACGGCGATCTGGCCGCCATCGACGACGTAGCCATCGCCTACCGCCCCACCGGCCCGTTCCGCACCGCGGCGTGGGACGCGATGCGCGGCGTGGCGCCCGGGCGCACGATCAGCTACACGCAGCTCGCCGCCACCGCCGGAAACTCCGCCGCCGTGCGAGCAGCGGGATCGGCGTGCGCGTCGAACGCGATCGCGCTGTTCGTCCCCTGCCACCGCATCGTGCGCAGCGACGGCTCCAGCAAGAACTTCCTCTACGGGCTCGAATGCAAGGCCACGCTGCTGGCCCACGAGAAGCAGTACGCGATGGGCTGAGCACGGCCAGCAGGGCTCGACACTCTGAGCGCACGCAGCCTGTGCACCCTGGGCGCCGCACGACACGCTGCGCGCATCAGGCCTCGGCGATCGGCCGACCGGGCTCAGCACCGGCCGACCGGTCGCCGTTCGCGAACACCTGTCCCGGTAACACGGTCTGTCCGCCGTCGACCAACCCGGCTCCCACCGGCGCCAGCTCGAACACCACCTGGAACTCGACCCCGTACTTGGTGTCCATCAGCAAACCGATCTCCCCGCACTCGGCCCACGGAATCAGCCGCATGGCGCGATACTCCGAGTCCTCACGCCGGTACGCCTGCAACCGCGCCACGACCCCGCCGCCGGCGCTCGGCGCCGCCGTCCACGCGACCGGGTTCTCCCGGACGCCCGCCAGCCCGATGTAGAGCTTCCCCGCGTGCTCGACCCACGCGACATGCTCCTTACGCCGTCCGACGACAAGCGTCCCGTACAGGTAGTCCAGCATGTCGACGGTGTCCGCGTCGGCCCGGACGTCGCGGAAGTGATCGTTGACGATCTTCCCGAGCTTCTCCTTCAGCGCGATGTCGACGTGCGCACCCTGCTCGGAGGAAGTCCGCAGCGAATAGAACGCGATGGAAGCCCGATCGTCGACGCGGTAGTAAGCACAGACCGGTGTCGCGTTGTAGAGCTTCACCAGCAGCTTGCTCTGCGCGCCGTCCGGCAGCCGGCACCGGATCCCGTTCAGCAGCGCCAGGTTCCGCGTGACCCCGGCGGCGATGTCGATCCCCTCATCCCGCAGATCCGTGCTGCGCTGCCGTGCCGCGTCGGAGGTCGGGTCCAGCAGCAGGATCTCCACCCCGACCTCGTTGTCGCCGGCCAGCAGGTTCACGAGCGCGTTCACGCACCGCCGGCGCTCATCGACCTCCTCGCCGTCGGCCGTGGTGACGTCCAGGATGCTGCTGGACGTGTCCATGATCCGCACCAGGTCGTCGCAGCGTTCGAGGCGTTCGATGAACTTCAGGTAGGGGAAGCGTTCATAGCCGGCCATCGGCGCGTAGTCGGCGATCGAGCCGAACTTCTCGTTGGCGAACGATCGGATGGCCAAGAAGACCGGCGACAGGAAGAACGCCACAGCCAGTGCGCCGGAGATGTCGCTGATGATGCCGCGGAAGAAGTCCTGCCACTCGCCGTTCTCGGGATGGACCCAGATCATCGCGATGGCCATGGCCGCCGTCGCCAGCGTCACCGACATCGTCCAGGCCACCAGCGCGCTCAGGCGCTTGAACCGCAGTCGTGCCAACAATCCGCGTCGTTCTTGCACACCGGATTCCTCCTCCGGCGCGGGGAGCAGAACAGGGAACTCCTCGGGCATGAACACCCCCTCGGTGTCAGGAACCGCCCATCAGAGCATTCCCAACCCCGTGGTGGCTGGAACAACGTTCAGGGCTTTTAGAACAGAATCGACGCAAAAGCGCCGACCTCTTCGAACCCGACCCGCCGGTAGACCGCCCGCGCGGGGACGTTGTAGTCGTTCACGTACAAGCTCACCAGCGACGCGAAGTCCCGAAGCGCGTACTCGACCACCGCGGCCATCCCGGCGGCGGCGATCCCGCGGCCGCGCAGCGCCGGATGCGTCCAGACGCCCTGGATCTGGCAGGCGTCGACGGTCATCGCGCCGATCTCGGCCTTGAACACCACGTGGCCGTCCTCGATCCAGGCGAAGGCGCGCCCGGCGTGGACGAGCTCTGAGACCCGGGCCCGGTAGGAGTTGCCGTTGTCGTCCCCGAGCGGTGAGACGCCGACCTCCTCGGTGAACATGGCTATGCAGGCCGGCAGCAGGACGTCTATCTGGTCCGGCTTCACCGGCTTGACCCGGAAGTCCGGGACCACGGTCGGCGAGGAGCCGCGGATCACCATCAGCGGCTGGTCGGCCCGCACCTCGCGGGCCGGGCCCCAGGCCGGGCGCAGCTGCTCCCACAGCGCCATCGCGCTGTCGGCCGGGCCGACGATCGAGGAGCAGCGCCGGCCCTGGCGGCGGGCCCGGTCGGCGAAGGCGCGCACGGCGTCCGGACCGGCCTCGACCGGCACCAGGTTCGCCCCGGAATAGCAGAGTGCGTCCAGGCGGCCGTTCACGTGGTAGCCCCACAGCTCGCCGCCCAGGCGCCAGGCGTCCAGGCCGGAGGCCTCCACCCGGGAGGCCACGAAGACGTTCGCGACCGGATCGCGCGCCAGAACGCCCTGGACGTCGGCCAGGTCGGCCACGCCCAGGATCCGGGTGCCCGTACCGCGGACCCTCGACAACACGCTCATCGCACGATCACCAGTTCAGAGTACGACGCGGAGACCGCCGCGCAGTGACTATGGGTCTATTCGGTGCGCAGCCGTGATCCAGCGAAATCAAGCAGCTCGTTTGAGAGTTCTGGACAACACTCTAGGAGCTTGCGCCGAAAGACGTCGCCGAAGGTGTGAAAGGGGAAGGTCAGAGCGCCGAGCTCACGTTCTCCACGATCTCCCCGGTCTCGGCGTCGATCTCGATGCCCATCTCCGCGGCCAGTTTGAAGGCCTCCTCGATGAGCGTCTCCACGATCCGCGCCTCCGGCACGGTCTTGATGACCTCGCCGCGCACGAAGATCTGGCCCTTGCCGTTGCCCGAGGCCACCCCGAGGTCCGCCTCGCGGGCCTCTCCGGGACCGTTCACCACACAACCCATGACGGCCACCCGCAGCGGGATCTTCAGGCCGTCGAGAGCCGCGCTGACCTGATCGGCGAGCTTGTAGACGTCGACCTGCGCCCGGCCGCAGGAGGGGCAGGAGACGATCTCCAGACCGCGCTCGCGCAGGTTCAGCGACTCCAGGATCTGGATGCCGACCTTGACCTCCTCCACCGGCGGCGCGGACAGCGAGACCCGGATGGTGTCGCCGATGCCCTCGCTCAGCAGGGCGCCGAAGGCCACCGCGGACTTGATCGTGCCCTGGAACGCCGGGCCCGCCTCGGTGACGCCGAGGTGCAGCGGGTAGTCGCAGCGCTCGGCCAGCAGCCGGTAGGCGTTGATCATCACCACCGGGTCGTTGTGCTTGACCGAGATCTTGATGTCCCGGAAGTCGTGCTCCTCGAACAGCGAGCACTCCCACAGCGCCGACTCCACCAGCGCCTCGGCGGTGGCCTTGCCGTACTTCTCGTACAGCCGCTTGTCCAGCGAGCCGGCGTTCACGCCGATCCGGATCGGGATCCCCGCGTCCTTGGCCGCCCGGGCGATCTCGCCGACCTTGTCGTCGAACGCCTTGATGTTGCCCGGGTTCACCCGCACCGCGGCGCATCCGGCGTCGATCGCGGCGAAGACGTACTTCGGCTGGAAGTGGATGTCGGCGATCACCGGGATCTGCGACTTCCTGGCGATCTGCGGCAGCGCGTCGGCGTCGTCCTGCGACGGCACCGCGACCCGGACGATCTGGCAGCCGGCGGCGGTGAGCTGCGCGATCTGCTGGAGCGTGGAGTTCACATCGGCGGTGAGGGTGGTGGTCATCGACTGCACCGACACCGGGGCGTCGCCGCCGACCGGCACGTTCCCCACCATGATCTGGCGGGACGCGCGGCGGATGGCCAGGGGCTTGGTCGGGAGGGCGGGCATGCCCAACGCGATGGCGGTCAAGGTCTCACCGTTTTCGTGACAAATGTCTGCTGCGCCGACGGCTCAGATCGCCTGAGCCCGTTTATGGTCTTCTGCTTTCTTCCACGCTACGGCACCGTCAAGAGCGCCCCGCACACGCCCGCGAGATTTTCACTTCGCCTTCACCGACGCGACGCCGGGCCCGGGCCACGCGGTCCGAGCAGGCCCGGGACCGCCCCGGTCAGCTGGGGAACTTCAGCGGGTTGGTGATGTCGGCGGCCATCAGCAGCAGCGACAGCCCGACGAACAGCACCAGGAAGGTGAAGGCGGCGGGCATCAGCTTGTTCAGGTCCACGCGGCCGGGGTCGGGGCGGCGGCGCAGATCGGCGATCTTCCTGCGGGCCCCCTCGTACAGGGCGATCGCGATGTGGCCGCCGTCCAGCGGCAGCAGCGGCAGCAGGTTGAAGATGCCGATGAACAGGTTGATGCTGGCGATGAAGCTCAGGAAGGTGGCGTAGCCGCTCTGCTTGATCAGGTCGCCGGTCAGGTTGCCCATGCCGATGACGCCGACCGGGCGGTCGGTCGCGGGCGCGGAGCCGCCCCCGGAGGTCGCCTGCTTCTGGAACAGCTTCGGGATCGACTTGGGGATGTCGACCAAGCCCTGCAGCGAAGCCTTCGCGTTGCTACCCCAGTCGGTGAAGCCCTGGCCGATGGCCGCCGGGACGCTCACGTCCTTGGTGACCCGGTCCGGTGCCTGGATGCCGATCATCAGACCGGCCTGGTACTGCGAGGTGTCCTTGAGCTGGTTGCCCACCTCAGGGGTGATCGTCTTCGTGGTCTGGACGCCATCGTGGACGAAGGTGATCGTGACCGGCAGCGGCGCGCCGGCCGGCTTGCCGTTCGCGTCGAGCGTCGGCTGGCCCTTGTGCAGGGCGTCGGTCACGTCCGACCAGGACTTCACCGGCGTGTTGTTCACCGCGACGAGCTGGTCGCCCTTGCCGAGCCCCGCCTGAGCGGCCGGACTCTGCGGGTCGGCCGCGGTGCAGTCGCCGGCCGCGGTCTTCAGGCAGCTGCTCACCGCGCCGACCTTCGCCGGGTAGCTGGAGTCGCCCCAGAACATCGGCACCATCATGAACAGCACCAGCGCGATGGCGAAGTGCACCAGAGAACCGGCCGCCAACGTCAGCAGCCGCCATCCCAGCGGCTTGGTGTAGAAGGCCCGCGGCTCGTCCTCGGGCTCGATCGGCTCCAGGTCCGTCATCCCGACGATCTTCACGTAGCCGCCGGCCGGGATGGCCTTGACGCCGTACTCGGTCTCGCCCTTGCGGAAGGACCAGATCTTCGGGCCGAAGCCGACGAAGAACTCCGTGACCTTGCCGCCGGCCTTGCGCGCGAAGGTCATGTGCCCGGCCTCGTGCAGCATGATCGAGGCAATAAGCGCGAAGGCGAAGAGCAGCCAGCCCCACAGCGTCACGGATCCACCTAACGTCAAACGGTTTGGTCGGTCGTCTTCTTCTTAGCCGGCCGTCAGCTCACGGGCCCGGGCCCGCGCCCAGGCGTCCGCCTCCAGAACGGCCTCCAGGGTAAGGTCCCCACCCTGAGAGCGCCCTGAACCGGCGTGTTCGGCGACCACCCGTTCGATGGTATCCACGATCGCCGGGAAGCGGAGGCGTCCGGCGAGGAAGGCCGCCACGCATGCCTCATTGGCGCCGTTGAAGACGGCCGGAGCGGTGCCGCCGGTCGCGCCGACCTGCTTGGCCAGGCCGACCGACGGGAACGCCTTGTCGTCGAGGGGGAAGAACTCCCAGGTGGACGCCTTGGTCCAGTCCAGCGCCGGGGCCGCGTCCGGGACCCGGTCCGGCCAGCCCAGGGCCAGGGCGATCGGCAGCCGCATGTCCGGCGGGCTGGCCTGGGCCAGGGTGGAGCCGTCGACGAACTGCACCATGGAGTGCACCAGCGACTGGGGGTGGACGACGACCTCGATCCGCTCGAACGGCACGCTGAACAGCAGGTGGGCCTCGATCACCTCCAGGCCCTTGTTCACCAGGGTCGCCGAGTTGCAGGTGATCAGCGGGCCCATGTTCCACGTCGGGTGTGCCATGGCCTGCTCGGGAGTCACGTCCTGCATCTGCTCGCGGGTGCGGCCGCGGAACGGGCCGCCGGAGGCGGTGACGATCAGCTTGTCGACCTCCTCCCGCCGACCGCCGCGCAGCGCCTGGGCCAGCGCCGAGTGCTCGGAGTCGACCGGCACGATCTGCCCGGGCTTGGCGAGCCGGGTGACCAGGTCGCCGCCGATGATCAGCGATTCCTTGTTGGCCAGCGCCAGGGTGCGGCCGTGCTCCAGCGCCACGAGCGTGGCCCGCAGGCCCGCCGCGCCGTCGATGGCGTTCAGGACGATGTCACACGGCCGCGCGGCCAACTCGGCCACGGCCTCGGGCCCGGCCAGTATCTCCGGCACCTTGAACTCCCCGGCCGAGTACCCGCTCTTCTTCGCCGCGGCGTAGAAGGCGAGGTTCAGATCCTGCGCGGCGCCGGCCTTGGCCACGGCCACGGTGCGGGCACCGGTGGCCAGCGCCTGCTCGGCCAGCAGCGCCGGATTGCCGCCGCCGGCCGCCAGGCCGACCACCCGGAACCGGTCGGGATTGCGCGCCACCAGGTCCAGGGTCTGGGTACCGATGGAACCGGTGGAGCCGAGCAGGATGATGTCGCGGGGAGTGTGGGTCGTCACCGGGTCATTGTCCCGTACCGGGTCGCGGCGGGCGGCGGCCGCGGACCGACGATCACAGGAGGTTCACCAGATGTACTCATTCCCACCGCACCGGGTAACGCCGCTAAATCTCCAGCAACCGCGCCGACAACCCGCCGACCGGGATCAGATCGATCTCGCTCCCGGCGTCCCGCATATCGGTCAGCACCAGATCGTCGTACATCAGGTGCGCGGCGTCCTGCGGCCACAGCACCGCCCACAGCCACAGGCCGCCCGCCTCGCCGAGGAAGGCGGCGCGGCCCCGGGTGTTCGGGACGCACCACATGGACGTGAAGCGGCCGGCCGCGTACAGCTTGGCGTGCGCGGCGGTCTGCTCGAAGATCTCGCCGGGGTCCGGTCCCTCGATGCCGGCGAACCTGGCTCCCAGGCCGATGCCCATCTCCTCGGCGACCAGGACCAGTTCGCCCATGCCGCCGAACGGGCTGGGCCCGGCGCAGGCCACCGCGGTCGCGCGGGCGCCGGCGTCGTCCCCGGCGTAGGCCACGCCGGTGAACTCCCAGCTGGCGGGCAGCGGCCAGGGCATCCATATCGGCACCTGGCTGTTGGCCGCGGCGGCGGCCAGCTCCTTCGTCGAAGGCGGCTGCACCGGCTGGAGCGGCTGCACGTCACCGTGCAAGTCGCACTGCCAGGTCGCGGACAGCAAGCCGGGTGCGCGCACCCGGCCCCCACACCGTGGGCAGCTGGGCTCGGCCTTCATAGAGACTGACGGTCCTCTCGTCGGCGGCGATCCGTCAAGCCCCCTCACCCGGATGGCGGTTGTCGCCGGACGCGGCCGGGGGGCGCGCCCTGACACCTACCCGCCGCGGCGCGCGGCTACGCCGCCGGGACCGGACGCCCGGGCTGCTCCCCGCCGCGGGCCTCGCCGTAGGAGCGCTTGGGAACCAGCACCTTGCGACGGAACACGCAGACCACGGTGCCGTCCTGCTTGTAGCCCTTGGTCTCCACGTAGACCACGCCGCGGTCGTTCTTGGACGTGGACTCGGTCTTGTCCAGAACCTCGGTCTCGCCATAAACGGTGTCGCCGTGGAAGGTCGGGGCGATGTGCCGCAGCGACTCGACCTCCAGGTTGGCGATCGCCTTGCCGGAGACGTCCGGCACGGACATGCCGAGCAGCAGTGAGTAGATGTAGTTGCCGACGACGACGTTGCGCTTGAAGTCGGTGGTCTGCTCGGCGTAGTGGGCGTCCAGGTGGAGCGGGTGGTGGTTCATGGTGAGCAGGCAGAACAGGTGGTCGTCGTACTCGGTGACGGTCTTGCCGGGCCAGTGCTTGTAGACCGCGCCGACCTCGAACTCCTCGTA
>JAEKKI010000215.1 GCA_019510485.1 Catenulisporales bacterium | reverse complement strand
AAGCTGCCGCTGCCCAAGGGCGAGCGGGAGATCCCGCTGGTGATCGTCGACCGCGCCTTCGACGCCGACGGCCAGCTGCTCTACCCGGTCGACGACCCGACTCTGCTCGGCAAGATGGCGATGAAGAAGTCGATCCACGCCGGTGCGCAGGGCGACGTGATCCTGGTCAACGGCGCGCCTTGGCCGTTCCTGGAAGTCGCGGCGGTGAAGTACCGGCTGCGACTGGTCAACGGCTCCAACGCCCGGCGCTACGAGCTCAAGCTCGACGGCCCCGGCGGCGGGGAGTTCATCCAGGTCGGCTCCGACGGCGGCCTGCTCGCCGCCCCGGTGCCGCACAAGACGCTGCACATCTCCCCGGCCGAGCGCTTCGACGTGGTCGTGGACTTCTCGAAATACCCGGTCGGCTCGACGGTGACGCTGAAGAACGCGGCCGGCGACGGCGGCGCGGCGCGCGTGATGCAGTTCAAGGTGACGTCCAAGGCATCGGATGACGCCACGGTGCCGGCGAAGCTGTCCACCATCGAGAAGCTGACCGTCGACGGCGCCAAGCGCCGCCTGGTGTTCGCCCTGAACGGCGATCAGTGGGAGGTCAACGGCAAGTCCTTCGACCCGGCCAAACCGCTGTTGAAGGCCGAGTTCGGCAAGGTCGAGGAGTGGACGGTGACCAGCGTCGAGCGGCATCCGGTGCACCTGCACGGCACGCACTTCCAGGTGCTGCGGCGGGCTTCGGGGAGCAGTGACTACGACGACGGCTGGAAGGACACGGTCGAGCTGTCTCCGGGCTCTGAGATCACGATCGCGGTGCGGTTCGACGCCTACCGGGGCCGATACGTGGCGCACTGTCACAACCTGGAGCATGAGGACATGGCGATGATGGCCGCGTTCCAGGTGGTCTGAGCCGGACCGCTGCGGCTGACAAGAGCCTGACACGAGTCAGACAGGGGAAGGGGCACCCGAGCGGGTGCCCCTTCTCCTTCTACGGCGGCTCAGTCCCGGAACTCGGAGGCCACCCGCAGGAAGATGTCGTTCGCCTCGACCTCGCCGATGGTGATCCGCGCCCCCTCGCCGGCGAACGGCCGCACCACGACCCCGGCCACCTCGGCCTTGGCCGCGAAGTCCATCGTGCGCTCGCCCAGGCGCAGCCAGACGAAGTTGGCCTGGCTGTCCGTCACCGTCCAGCCCTGCTCGCGCAGCGCGGCCAGGACCCGGGTGCGCTCCTGCACCAGGGCTTCGCAGCGTTCGAACAACGCCGCCTCGGCCCGCAGCGACTCCACGGCGGCGACCTGCGCCAGCGAGTTCACCCCGAACGGCACCGCGGTCGCGCGCAGCGCCTCGGCGACCGGCTCGTGCGCGACCGCGAAGCCGACGCGCAGCCCGGCCAGGCCGTACGCCTTGGAGAAGGTGCGCAGCACCGCGACGTTCGGGCGGTCGCGGTACAGCTCCAGGCCGTCCGGGACCCCCGGGTCGCGGACGAACTCCCGGTACGCCTCGTCGAGCACCACCAGCACGTCCTGCGGCACCCGGTCCAGGAACCGCACCAGCTCGTCGTGGTGGATCGCGGCGCCGGTCGGGTTGTTCGGGTTGCACACGAAGATCAAGCGCGTCCGGTCGGTCACCGCGGCGGCCATGGCGTCCAGGTCGTGGCGCTCGTCCCGGGTCAGCGGCACCCGGACCGAGGTGGCACCGGAGATCTGGGTGATGATCGGGTACGCCTCGAAGCTGCGCCAGGCGTAGATCACCTCGTCGCCCGGACCGGACGTGGCCTGCAACAGCTGCTGCGCCACCCCGACCGAACCGGTGCCGGTGGCCACGTGCTCGACCGGGACGCCGAACCGCTTCGCGATCTCGGCGGACAGCGCCGAGACCCCCATGTCCGGGTAGCGGTTGAAATTCTCGGCGGACTCGCGCACCGCTTCCAGCACGCCGGGCAGCGGCGGATAAGGGTTCTCGTTCGAGGACAGTTTGAACGCGGAAGCGTCCGGGATCTTGCCCGGCCGGTAGGCGGGGAGGCCGCGCAGGGCTTCACGGAGCTTGGGGGTCTGGACGTCGTCGGCCACGGCTCATTTCTCCTGTTCAGGGTTCCTCTCACATTAACCGTTTAGGGGCTTCCCGTGGACCGCGCAAAGCAGGACATTGGACCCGTGACCACGTTGAACGGCTTTGCTTACGGTGAGTTGTCCTTCGGCGCCGACGGCCTGGTGGCCGACCCGGCCCATCGCGGCGTCGCCCCGCCGGTGGCGCTCCAAGACGGGGTGACGGACCTGCTCGTCCTGGCCCACGGCTGGAACGACGATTCGCTGGCCGCCCACGCCCTCTACGACGGCCTGACCTCCGCGCTCGTCCGGGCCGGCGGCGCCCCGCCGGGACTGGCGGTGCTCGGGATCCTGTGGCCGTCCAAACGGTTCGACGCCGCACCCGTGACCGCCGCGGCCTTCATCGCCGACCCCGCCGGCGCCACGACCGGGACGATCGTCGCCGATCCGGCCGGGGTGGCCAGTGGCACGGTCGTCGCCGATCCGAGCGGCGCGGCCGCCGCGGCGTTCGTCACCGGGCTGCGGTCCCAGGTCGGCGCGGAGCTCGGCGGCATGCCGGCCACCGCGGCCTGGACCGACCCCGGCGACCAGCAGGAGGCGTTCTTCGGCATGGACCCCGGCGCGCTGCTGGAGCGGTTCGGGCCGATCGAGGACGGGATCGCCGGCGTCCTGAACCTGGCGACGTACTACGAGATGAAGGCGCGGTCCGGTGCGGTCGGGAAGGGTCTGGCCGGGGTGCTGGCAGCGGTGCGCGCCGCGCGTCCGTATCTGCGGCTGCACCTGGCCGGACACAGCTTCGGCGCGCGGGTCGCGGCCTCCGCGCTCATCAACGGCCCGGCGCTGCCGGTGTCCTCGGCGACCCTGATTCAGGGCGCGTTCTCGCACTTCGGTCTCGCGCACAAGTGGGACGGCGCCCACGACGGGGCGTTCCGCGCGGCGCTGACCGGCGACCGGCTGACCGGACCGCTGGTGGTGACGTACTCGCGGCACGATGAAGTGCTCGGCATCGCCTACGCCCTCGCCTCGCGGATGGCCGGCCAGCAGGACTCGGCGCTCGGGCCGATCGGCGGGCGGCACGACCACTTCGGCGCCATCGGGGCCAACGGTGCGCTGGCGACGCCGGAGTCGCTGTGGGCGCCGATGACCGGGATCGGCGGGCAGGAGTACGTGTTCACGGCCGGGGCGGTGAACAACCTGGAGTCGAGCGCGTATATCCCGAGCCATTTCACGGTCGCGGCGACCGAGGTCGGGATGGCGCTCGCGGGAGCGATCAACACGAACGAGATCGGGACGACGGAGGGCGACTGACGTCGGTTCGACGCTCGATTCCGGCCGGCGTGAGCACGTGGCTGGAATCGTCACCTCGACGTCATTGCGGCCATCGGGGTCGCGGGGTGAGTGTTGATCCATGAGCCGCCGCGTGGTCTTCCTGATCTTCCCGGCCTTCCAGATGCTCGACCTGACCGGGCCGCTGGAAGTCTTCGCCCAGGCGGACTCGTTGTTCACATCGTCCACATCGGATCGGCGCCGCTACCAGACCGAGGTCGTGGCGCTCGGCGCCGAGCCGGTGACCGCGACGAACGGTCTGGCCGTCGTACCGCACCGCACCCTGGCCGACGCCCTGGAGCTGCCGATCGACACCCTGGTCGTGGTCGGCGGCAGGGGGGTCCGGCAGGCGATGCGGGAGCCGGTGTACGTCGACTGGGTCCGCGGCTCGGAGGGGAAGACGCGGCGGGTGACGTCGGTCTGCACCGGGGCGTTTCTGCTCGCCGCGGCCGGGCTCCTCGACGGCCGGCGTGCGGTCACGCACTGGGGCGCGTGTGAGGAACTGGCCGGGCTGTTTCCCGCGGTGCGCATCGAATCCGATCCGATCTTCATCCGCGAGGACCCGGTATGGACCTCGGCCGGCGTCACCGCCGGCGTGGATCTCGCCCTGGCCCTGGTCGAGGACGACTATGGCGCCGAGGTGGCGCGCCGGATCGCCAAGCAACTCGTGGTGTTCGTGCAGCGCTCCGGCGGCCAGGCGCAGTTCAGCACGCAGCTGGCGGCCCAGCGCCCGAGCCGGGATCCGCTGCGCGAGGTGCTCGCGTGGATCGCCGACCACCTCGACGACGATCTGAGCCTGGCGGCGCTGGCCCGGCGCGCGGCGTTGAGCGAGCGGCATTTCTCCCGCGTGTTCCGTGCCGAGACCGGGATGACCGTGGCGGCGTATGTCGAGGCCGCACGGGTCGAGGCGGCGCGGCGGCTGCTGGAGAGCACCGGCGACGGGCTCGACCGGATCGCCCGGACGTGCGGCTTCGGAACGGTCGAGACCATGCACCGCACTTTCAACCGCTCGGTGCGCGTCACTCCGGGCGAATACCGGCGGCACTTCGGCCGTCGCGGTATTCAGAGATGAGGAGTTGGAGATAATGCGTTTTGTCATCCCTCTGTTCCCGGGCTTCATGCCGCTCGATGCCATCGGTCCCCACGATGTGCTGCGTTTCCTCCCGGACGCCTCGCCGGTTTTCGCAGCGGAGGAACGCGGCCTCGTGCGCGCCAGCGGCGGCCTGGGCTTGTACGCCGACGCGGCGTTCGACGAGATCGACGCCTGCGACATCGTCGTGGTCCCCGGCGGGGCCGGGGCCCGCGCCTACGACGAACGCAAGCCCCTGATCGACTGGCTCGCCCGGATCCATCCGACCACGGCCTGGACGACCTCGGTGTGCACCGGATCGCTGCTGCTCGGCGCGGCCGGGATCCTGGACGGCCTGGACGCCACCTCGCACTGGAACGCCGTGG
>JAEKKI010000214.1 GCA_019510485.1 Catenulisporales bacterium | reverse complement strand
GTGACGCGAGCGTCCCGTGAGTAAATACTGCGACGCGGAGCGTCCCGTGAGTAAATACTGCGACGCGGAGCGTCTCCTTAACGGGCGGTGGTGGGAGACGGGTGGGCGGGCGGTGGTGGGAGACGGGTGGGCGGGCGATGTTGGGAGACGGGTTGGCTGGGTTCGATCGGCCGGTCGTCTCATGTCCGGTCTCGAATGTAGGGGAAACGAACGCGCGGGGCGCGGAGTTTCCTCCGCGCCCCGCGCACTCCGCTCAGCCCTGGCGGCGCTCGACCGTGATCGTCTCGATCACGACCGGCTGCAGCGGCCGGTCCTGCGCGCCGGTCGGCACGCCGGCGATGGCGTCGACGACCTTGCGGCCGGCGTCGTCCACGACCTCGCCGAAGATCGTGTGCTTGCCGTTCAGGTGGGTCGGGCGGCGCCCGCTGGGCACCGTGATGAAGAACTGCGACCCGTTGGTACCGCGGCCGCCGCGGATGCCCGCGTTGGCCATGGCGAGCAGGTAGTCGCGGTCGTTGAAGGTCTGGTCCGGGTGCGGCTCGTCGTCGAAGACGTAGCCGGGGCCGCCGAAGCCCTGGCCGAGCGGGTCGCCGCCCTGGATCATGAAGCCCGGGATCACGCGGTGGAAGATCGTGCCGTCGTACAGCGGGGCGGTGGACTTCACCTGGCTCTCCGGGTGGGTCCACTCCTTGGTGCCCTCCGCCAGACCCACGAAGTTGGCGACGGTCTTCGGCGCGTAGTCCGGGAACAGACGCACGGTGATGTCACCGAGGTTGGTCTTGATGGTGGCGTACAGGTTCTCGGCCACAGTCGATTGCCTTTCGGTTCTGCCGTATGGACGCCGTCCATCCTTTCACGGCGGCCCGATCACGGTCGGGGTAGCCCCAATGGCCCTGCGTGAGGTTGTCCGGCGAGGGGGCCGGGCAGGCACGTCTTCGAGCCGCTTGCCAGGTCGACCCTGCTTCCGGCGGCGCTGCCCGACGGGGCCGCCGGGCAGCGGTGAACAGGTGATGTGAGGGAGCCCCACGATGAGGATGCCGTTCAGCCACCAGGAGCCGGCCACTCGCATGGAGCGCATGCGATCCGCCGTCCGTGACGGTGCCGCCGGCGCCGCCCACACCGTTTCCGGTGCGGCGACTTCGGCCGCCGCCTCGGCGGCCGGAGCCGCCCAGGGCGCCGGCCGGACCGCGGCCGGAGCCGGCCGGGACGCCGCCGTCGTGGTGGCCGACCGGGCAGCCGTGGCCGCGCAGCAAGTCGCCGACCGCGCGACAGTGGCCGCCGCCACCATGACCGACCGAGCCCGTCCGATCGCCGCCGAGGCGAGCGCGCGCGGCGCCGCCGCCTGGCGCGTGCTGCGCTACGGCGCGCCCCGGCCCACGCCGCTGGGCCGCGTCGTCTCGGTGCGCCCGATGACGGCGGTGACGACCGCGGCCCGGCGCAGCAGGACTCCGATGGGGCTCATGCTGCTCGGCGCGGCAGGTGCTGTGGTCGTGCTGTGGCTGCGGCGCTCGCGGACCGGCGACAGCATGTGGATCCTCGACGACGACAGCGACATCGAGCCGGTGGGCCGCTGGCACGAGGGTGACTCCCGGGTCGGGGCCGCGGACGACAAGATCGGCAAGAGCGCCGAGCCCCGGGACTCGGGCGCGGACGCCGGGCCCACCACCACGGCCGCCGACCGCAAGGACTCCCCGGCCAACCGGTGGCCCTGAACGTCCGTCCATAGCCGGACTGAGCCCACCGAAAGGCGTCTGTGATGATCGCCGTAGCGCTGGGCCTGATCAGCTTGGTGGTGATGATAGCCACCGCCGTCGTCGCTTCCAGCGGTGCCGAGGACCGGCTGACTTTCCTCGGCGTCGGGGTCCACACCACCACGGCGCAGGTCTTCGTCACCGGCGCGATATTCGGGTGGCTGTTCCTGGTGGCGATATGGCTGCTGCGCGTCGGCCTGCAGCGTTCCGGCGAACGCTGCGCGGAGCTGGCGGCCCGGCGCCGGCGGCGCCCGAGCGACTGGCTGGGTTTCGGCGACTGGGATGACGTCGGCGATATGGGGGAACTCGATCGAGTGGGTGCCCGCGATCGTGACGGGAGCGGTTGGCATGGCGGCATCGGCAGCGCCGGTGATAGTAGTGCTGCCGGTGTTGGCGGGACCGGCACGACTCGTCACGGCGGCGGCACCCCATGGCGTTCCGACCGCCGCCCGCACAACACACACCGTGCTGTCGCAACCACACCGGACCAACCGGGCATGGTGAACGGCGACTACCCGCCGAGCCCAATCACAGGCCGCGTCTCCGGCTTCAACGTGCACCGCGGCAGTCAACGCCGCCAGATCGGCGGCGGCTCCGGCCCGGTGCCGGGCAAGGACGGCCGAACCCAGAGCGAGCACCGCCGCGGCGACGGCGGTCAGTAGGCCGGCCAGCATGGCCGCCGCGATCGTCGCCGAGCCACGGTCGCTGTCGCGGGTGCTTCGATTTCGGTCGCCGGGTCCGCCGAGGTGCTCTGTCAGCGCATCAGCCTCCCGACCCGTGGCCATCGCGGTCATGGCGGGCCGCCTGTCACAGTGTCGACAGCGTTCTCGTCCGCTTCCACCGCCTCGGCTCGCACCGTGAATGCGCGCAGTATCGTCACTCCGGCTACCGGAGCGGCGACCGTGACGTGGATCAGCCCGGCGTCGTTGCTGACGTGAACCGTGCTGCCGGGGGAGGCGCGCGCGACAGCCGCTTGGACTTGATCAGGCGGCTCACCGCGGGCCGCGGCGCGGGCTCCGAGGCGTGCGGCATCGACGCAGCGGATCTGTGTCGCCATCCCCGCCAGGATGCCGGCCAGCGCCAGGGTGAACAGGACGAGGCTGGGGATGGCCAGGGCGGTCTCGACCGTGGCGTAGCCGGCGTCGCGGGGCGTGTGCATCAGAAGGCCGTGTTCAGTGCTTTGCGCACGACCGCGGTGAGTCCGTTCTGGACCATCGGGCTGGTGATCACCTTGTAAAGAATCACTGCGAAGGCGCAGGCCGCGAGCGTCCCCAACGTGTATTCGACTGTTGACATTCCGTCATCTCGGCGGAGTCTCCTCAGGGTACGGCGCATGGTTCTTCCTCTCGGGTCAGGGGAGCAGGCGGTGGGCCAGTCCCAGGGCGATCGGGACGATGCCGATCAGGACGAAGGCGGGCAGAAAACAGCCGGCCAGCGGGGCCACGCCTCGGACGCCGGCGCGGCGGGCGGCAGCGGTGCTCGCGGCATGGCGTTCCGAGCGCAAGTCCTTGGCACAGGCACGGATCGCGGCCACCGGCGGCGCGCCGGAAAGCCCCGCGCGCCCAATGGCCTCGGCCACCGGACGCAGCCCGGGTTCGGCGGCGACGGCACGCCAGCTCGTGACCGGGTTGCCGCCGAGACGGAGCAGGTGCGCCACCTCCTGGAAGCGGGCCGACAAATCAAACGCTGCGCGCTCGGCACTGGTGACCAGCCGTCCCGACGGCCGGATTGCCGACGCGACCACCTCGGCGGCGCGCACCGGCTCGGCACCGGCGGCCAAACACGCGGCCAGGAGTTCGGCGGCTTCCGGGCAAATGCGCGCCGACGCCTGAGCCTGCCGACGCGTGCGTCGTGCGACGTTCCAGGGGTTACGTGTCAAGCGTCTGATGAGGTGTGACCGCCGTCGTGACCGGCCTGCTGTTCTGTCCGCCGATGCGGTCAGCCGGGCCAGCCGGCGCGCAGGGCTCTGCTGTGGCCGGTGCGGCCAGCACAACACCGACAGTCCCGCCGACAGCCCGGCCGCGACCCCGGTGAACGCGACACCGAGGATCGTCACGACAGCGCCTCCGCGGCCCGGACGATGCGGTTCATCCACATCACGCCACCGAGCACGAACGCGATGCCCAGCGCCAAGCACCCCTGCCCGACGCCGGTGTGCAGCAACATAGGCACCGGCGCGAGGCCCATACCCGAGCCGATGATGAGCCCGACCGTGGGCAGCAACGCCAAGAGCCGTGCCGACGACCGCACCCCAGCAAGCTCCGCCTCCAACTCGCGGCGCTGCGTCCGCTCGGCACGCAACCCGTCGGCCAGCTCTCCGACCGCCGCCACCATCCCCGCACCGCCATCGGCGACCTGCCAACACGCGGCGAGCGCACCGAGCGCCTCGAGCCCCGGCGTGCCCGCGGCGTTGCGCAGCAGTTGGACGACGTCGTCGCCGGCACTCAACGGACCGGCGAGATAGATCGCCAGATCCGGACACGCTCCCGCACACGCCTCCCGCAACGCCTCGCGTGCCTCGCGACCGGCGCGCAGCTCGGAGCACAACGTGACGCAGAGCTCGATGACCTCTGCACGCCGCTGTTCAGCGGCCAGCCGCGCGGTATGCGCCACCCACGCCCGATAGCCGCGCCAAGCGCCGAACGGGACTAGGACCGCAAGCACCACCGAACGAGCCAGCAACGAGCTGACGACCCCCAGGGCAACTGCGGAAAGGGCTGTCGGCCAGGCCCCGGCCAACCGCACCCGCCAGCGCGGACCACGTGGAGCACCAAGAACCGCGGTCTCCAAGCGACGACGCGCGCCGCGACCAGGAAACGCCAGCACTGCCGAGGCGGCCAGGAGTCCGGCAAGCGTGGGGTTCATCGCTCGCCTCCTTTGCCAGCCGGCGCAGGACCACGGCTTGGCTCAGTAGCCGCCAGGCCCCCTTGACGAACCGGTGTGACACTGCCGTTGAGGGCAAGCGGTTCAGTGGATCTGCCGTTGAGGGCAAGCGGTTCAGTGGATTTCATCGCTACCTGCCTTGCTTGGCGTGGCGCCGGGCTGCCGTTGGCGGCGGGCGGTTCGGTGGGATCCATCTCCTCGCCTGCATGACGAGTCCGTGTCAGGTCGTAGTTGAGGGCGGGCGACTCTGTGCCCTTCATTGACTGGCCCTTCATTGACTGGGCCTTGATTGACTCAGCGCCCTTCATTGACTCAGCGGCCTTCACCGCCTGGTCTCTGGGACAAGGCTGTTCGGCGCGCCTGAGGATGAGCGGCTCAGCCGAAGTCATCGCTGCCTGAGCACCTTGCCGCGCCAGCCCCGGGCCGTAACCGAGGACGAGCAACTCACTCCCGTTCATCGCTGACCTCCCTTGCGAGCCGGCGCCGGGCCGTAGTCGGCGACGAACGGCGCGTCGGAGGGGCTGTCGCCGTCGGTCGAGACTTCGGCGAGTGCCGGTAACAGCCGATCGGCTTCGGCCAGGGCTTCCTG
>JAEKKI010000057.1 GCA_019510485.1 Catenulisporales bacterium | reverse complement strand
GCTTGCAAAGCAGGTGCGCTACCAATTGCGCCATGGCCCCGCAGACCAGTCCGCCCCCCGGCAACCCGGAAGGCGGACCGTGCCCCGGCTCTAGCTGCCAGGGAAGCCGGATGGGCGGTTCTCAGGCCGAGGGAACCGGGTCGGTCGCCTCGGTCCAGAGGTCCTGCTCCGACTTGTCGGACTGGACCTGCCGGTAGACCAGCAGACCGCCGATGGCAGCCACTACGAGCAGAAGCAGTTTCTTCACGTGGCCACCTCCCTTCTGGTAGACGTCTGTGTCCCCGAGCTTAACAGCCGCGGGACCGAATCGGAGCTGTGAGCACCACTACGCAAAAAGGCGGAGCCGTTCCGCCGGTCCCGGGTACGGCCGCCTACGCTGGGCGTCCAGCTGCCGAGGGAGGACGTCCAGGAGCCCTCGGCAGCTTAGCCGCGATACCGGCCGCGACCAGCGGGAACCGCAGGACCAGCCGAATCAGCTAAAGCGAAAGCGACAGAGCAACCTCACGCCGGCCGTGCATAAGAAACCACCGGCATCGTGCTCACCGCCGCCACCGACACCGTGCTGCCTGGTCGCGGCGCGTGGATCACCAGCCCGTTGCCGATGTACAGGCCGACATGGTTCACATAGCTGGAGTCCCCGTAGAAGAACACCAGATCCCCCGCCTGAGCCGACGACGCCGGTATCGCATGCAGCCCCTGCATCTGCGCCGTGGCGGTACGCGGGATGCTGACGCCGCCCGCCCGCCACGCCGCCTGCGTCAGGCCCGAGCAGTCGTAGCCGCCCGGACCGGTAGCGCCGAAGATGTACGGCTTGCCGAGCTGCGACCTGGCGAACGCCACCACGGCGGCCGCGCGGCCGGAAACCGGCGGTATCGACAGGCTGCTCCCCGAGCCCGAGCCGGACGACTTGGAGGAGGACCCAGAGGACCCAGAAGACGAAGAAGAGGACGAAGAAGCCTGCCGAGCCGCAGCCGCCTGAGCCGCCGCCACAGCCGCCTGCTGCTCCTTCGCCCGCTCCGCCTCCAACGCCGCCCGCTGCTTCGCCTGCAGCGAGTCCAGCAACGCCTGCGCCTTGGCCACGTCGCCCTCGAACTGCTTCTTCTTCGCCTCGGCGTCCTTGGTGTTCCGATCAAGCAACGCCATCTTGTCGGCGGCTTCCTTGGCCTTGGCCGCCAGGTCCGCCTTCTCCTGCGCCAGCGTCCTCAGCGTCTCGGAGGTGTTCTCGCTGATCCGTCCCACGGTCGCCGACATGGCCAACATCGTGCTCGGGTCGGCCTGCATCATCAGCTGGAGCGTGGGGTCGATCCCGTCGTTGCGGTACTGCGCGGCGGCCAGTCCTCCGAGCTGGGTCCGGGTCTGGGCCATCACCGCCTGCTCGGCGCTCATCTGCCGGTTGATGCCGTCGACCTGCTGCTGCAGTTTGCCCTCGGCATCCTTGGCCGCGTTGTACGCCTCGTTGGCGTCGGCGGCCTGCTCGTACAGCTTGTCCAGCTGGGTCTTCACCTGATCGACGGTGGGCTGCGGATCGGCCTTGGCGATACTGGGCACCAGGACCATCGTCCCGGCTGCGGCGGCCCCCACGGCGAACTTCGAATACCGGGTGACACGCGGACGCTTATGTCGGGCTGTGGCACTCATGCGAGCTTCAAGCTCCATCTCCTCCTCGTCCGCCTACCGGGTTAGCTGACGGATTCGGGCCGAAGAAGTAGCCCTACGGCGGCGCCGCACGCGCCCGCTGGGGAGCGCGCCGACGCCGACCGATTCACCCCTGGCGCCCCCCGCGTCGTGAAGACGGCGGGTGACGCCGACGAACCTGGTTCCCCGGCTCCGCGAGGATCGCGGACTCGGCGGTGCCCCGACGCCCGGATCCTCTGCTGGCCCGTTGGGAGCGTCGAAGCGGTTCTGGACGCTAGTCACTCTCGCGGATGCGAACAAGCGAACAGTCCGTCAGCTGTTCAGCGACCGCTCAGGAAACGGACACTCTTCGCCAGGGCGTCGAAACGGTCTGTGAAGGCGATCAAAGGCCCAGGTCGGCGTTTGTCACGCACGACCTGGGCCGGGAGGGAGGATGTCCGGTTAACGAAGAAAACGAACCCTGCGACGTTTGTTGCCGGGCGTTGTGACATCGGTCTCAAAAGCCCGGTCGCCCCTGTCATCCTGAAAGACCCGCACAGGGAGCATGGCGGCGTTCACAGGGTGTGCCTTGTCGTCGTCGGCCGCGCTCTTCACGGAGACCGGCGGCATGACGACCTCCACCGGTTCGCCGTTCATGTCCGGCAGCACGGCACCGACCAGCCGCACTTCCTGCGGCTCCTTCGGGCCGTCCTTCTTTCCGGGCCCGTACAACAGGTTGCTGATCTCCAGCCAGGTCTCCTCGACGTGTGAGATGTACTCCAGGCCGCGCCGGCCCAGCGGCGCGTCACCCACGGCTTTGGCGTTGAACCGTCCGTAGCCGAGGATGCGGCCCAGGATGTCGCGTTCCACCCGCATGTCGTTGACCTTGCCCAACGGCAGCGCGTCGTAGGCTCGGGTGATCACGCCATGCGTGTGCAGGATGCGCTTGTTCGTGACGATCAACAGGTCCGCGTTCCAGATGGCGAGATGCCACGCCGTGTACAGGAAAGCGATCCCGGCGGCACTCCACGCGCCCAGCCGCAGTTGGCCGGCGTCGGGCGCGGAGAAGATGTCGATGCCCATCGCCGCGACCACCGCCGCCACGGTGATCAGGACGGGGATGATGATCGCCGCCAGATGGTGCCGCACCACTATGACCAGCCGCTCGCCCGGCACGAGGAAGCGGCTGGCCCGCTCCTCGAGCTCGGGCCGCAGCAGCATGCGGCCATAGAGGGGCGGCGAAGAGTCGGACACGTTCCGTCACCGCCTCGGTGGTCAGCTCGTGACCAGATTGTGGAAGGTGTCGCCCAGTGTGTGGCCGACGCTCGCCACCCAGTTCAGGGCGCCCTGAACCAGGTTGCCAGCCCCGGACGGGTTCTGGACGACGAAGTAGACCAGGAAGAGCACGATGCCCCACTGCACGGCCGGCTTGAGTTTCACGTCAGATCCCCTTCATCGTGACGGGTTGTGGTGCCGCGCGACCGGTTTCAGCATCAGGCGAAGCGTTCCCGGTTCACTATCTACAGACAGCATCCCCACTGAGTCAAAGCCTAGCCGTGACAACGAGTCTTGGCGGGGTTCACCGCCACGGCGGACATAACGACTCAGTGGACATCGGTCTCAGGGGGCACACATACGCAGCATTCCCCCGCTAGGTTGATCGCATGCAGATCGGCGTCTTGACCGAGACAGCTTCTTACGAACGCCGCGTCGCGCTGACGCCTGACTCCGTCGGCCGCCTGATCGCCGCAGGTCACAGCGTCTACGTTCAATCGGGTGCCGGAGAGCGGTCCAATGAGGACGACGACGCCTACCGCGCGGCCGGAGCGATGATCGCCAAGACGCCGGAAGAGATCTTGGCCACCGTCGACCTCTTGACCGCCGTCGGGCAACTGGACCAGCAGACCGCGTCCAGGCTCAACCCCGGCACGGCGGTGATCGGCCTGTCCTCGCCGAAGGACGGCCGCGGCCCGGCCGGCGTGTTCATGGACCGGCACGCGACCTTCTTCGCCCTGGAGCTGCTGCCGCGCATCACCCGTGCCCAGTCGATGGACGCCCTGTCCTCCCAGGCGATGGTGGCCGGCTACCGGGCCGCCTTGATCGCCGCCGAGCGGCTGCCGCGCTTCTTCCCGCTGCTGATGACGGCGGCCGGGACCGTGCCACCGGCGAAGGTCCTGGTCTTGGGCGCCGGCGTGGCGGGGTTGCAGGCGATCGCCACGGCCAAGCGGCTCGGCGCGGTGGTCGAGGCCTACGACGTGCGCGACGCGGCCGCCGAGGAGATCCGTTCCCTGGGCGCGAAGTTCGTCACGTTGGACCTCGAAACCCAGACCGCGGCCAGCGGCGGTTACGCCCGCGAACAGGCGGCCGAGGCGCAGGCCCGGCAACGCAAGGCCCTGACCCCCTACGTCGCCGCCGCCGATGCGGTGATCACCACGGCAGCGGTCCCGGGCCGCCCGGCGCCGCTGCTGGTCACGACGGACATGGTCGAGAAGATGCGGCCCGGCTCGGTCGTGGTCGACCTGGCCGCGGACAACCCCAACGGCGGCAACTGCGAGCTGTCCCGCCCCGGCGAGGACGTCCGGCACGGCAGCGTGCTCATCCACGGCGGCCGCAACGTCCCCAGCCAGCTGGCCGGGCACGCCTCCCGCCTGTACGGCACGAACATGGCGGCGTTCATCCTGGCCATGTGCCGGGACGGAGTGCTTCTATCAACTCCTGAGGAGATCGCCGCCGATGACATCGCCGCCGCGTGTTGCGTGCTACTGAAGGGGGAGTTCCGATGAGTTCCACCGCCTGGCTCACGGTCTTCGTACTGGCCGTCTTCCTCGGCTTCGAGGTCATCTCCAAGGTCTCCTCGATCCTGCACACGCCGCTGATGTCCGGGGCGAACGCGATCCACGGCGTGATTCTGGTCGGCGCGATCATCGCGACCGGGTCGACGGACGACGACATCCAGCTGGTGATCGGGTTGCTGGCGATCGTGCTGGCCACGGTCAACATGGTCGGCGGGTTCGCGGTCACCGACCGGATGCTGGGGATGTTCGCCAAACCGCGGCGGGCGCCGGAGGCACCAGGCGCCGGAACCTCAACCGGTTCCTCAAGCGCTTCTTCGGCAAACCGGGAGGGGAGCAAGTGAGCGGCGCCTGGGCCGACACCTCCTACCTGATCGCAGGGGTCTGCTTCATTCTGGCCCTGAAGGGCCTGTCGGCCCCGCGCACGGCCCGGCTGGGCACCCTGATCGGGGCGGCCGGCGCGACGCTGGCCGTGATCGTCGCCCTGACCACACCGCACCTGAAGCACCTGGGGCTGATCATCGCGGCGATCGCCGTCGGCGTGGCCATCGGCCTGCCGACCGCACGCCAGGTGCGGATGACCGCGATGCCGCAGCTGGTGGCGCTGTTCAACGGCGTCGGCGGCGGGGCGGCGGCCCTGGTGGCGTCGGTGGAGTTCCTGCAGCCGGGCGACGACATCTCGCATGCGGCCACCGCGGACCTGGCCGCCATCGGCTTCACGGTCCTGGTCGGCGGCGTGTCGTTCTCCGGCTCGCTGATCACCTTCGCCAAGCTGCAGGAGCTGATGACGACCCGGCCGGTCGTGCTGCCGGCCGGCCGCTGGCTGACGATCGGCTTCGCCGGGGCCGGGGTGCTGTTCGCGGTGCTGATGGTGCCGTGGCCGCACGCGGTGCTGCTGGTCCTGCTCGCGGTGGTGTCGCTGGTCTTCGGCGTGCTGTTCGTCCTGCCGGTGGGCGGCGCCGACGTGCCGATCGTGATCTCGCTGCTGAACGCCTTCACCGGCCTGACCGTCGCCGCCAGCGGCTACGTGCTCGGCAACACGCTGCTGGTGATCGCCGGCACGCTGGTCGGCGCCTCCGGGACGCTGCTGACCCGGATGATGGCCGCGGCCATGGGCCGTGCGCTCACCGGCACGCTGTTCGGCGCCTTCACGGCCACGGCGGCCGACGCGGCCGGCGGCGGGGACGGGGCGGCACGGCCGGTGCGGACCTCGTCCCCGGAGGACGTCGCGATCCTGCTCGGCTACGCGCGCAAGGTCGTGATCGTGCCCGGATACGGCCTGGCCGTGGCACAGGCACAGCACACGGTGCGCGAGGTCGGGGACCTGCTCACGGCGCGCGGCGTGCAGGTGTCGTACGGCATCCACCCGGTGGCCGGCCGGATGCCGGGGCACATGAACGTGCTGCTGGCCGAGGCGAATGTGCCCTACGAGTCGCTGCTGGAGCTGGAGGCGGCCAACTCTGAGCTGGCCTCTGCCGACGTCGCGGTGGTGATCGGGGCGAACGACGTGGTCAACCCGGCGGCCCGGCAGCCCAGCGGGTCGCCGATCTCCGGGATGCCGATCCTGGACGTGGATCTGGCGCAGCAGGTGGTGTTCTGCAAGCGGTCGATGCGGCCCGGGTTCGCCGGGGTCGAGAACGAGCTGCTGTACGCGCCGAACACGTCGCTGCTGTTCGGGGACGCGAAGGAGAGCATGGCGAAGGTGCTGGCGGCTTTGAAGGCCCAGTAGTCACCAGTCACCTGGGCCGCCTCAAAACCGCCACCGATAGTCGATCTCTGTTTACGCCGACACGGTCCCGTATAGCCGGTCCCCGGCATCGCCCAGCCCCGGCACGATGTAGCCGTGCTCGTTGAGGCGCTCGTCGATGGCCGCTGTGACGATCCCCACGGGGAGCGCGACGTCGGCCAGCGCCTCCTGCACGGCGGCGATGCCCTCGGGCGCGGCGAGCAGGCACACGGCCGTCACCGAGGCCGCGCCGCGCTCGGCGAGCAGCCGGATCGCGGCGATCAGCGTGCCCCCGGTGGCGAGCATCGGGTCCAGCAGGTAGCACGGGCGGCCCGCGAGGTTCTCCGGCAGCCGCGTGGCGTAGGTCGTGGCCTGCAGGGTGTCCTCGTTGCGGACCATGCCCAGGAAGCCCACCTCGGCGGTCGGCAGCAGGCGCACCATGCCGTCGAGCATGCCGAGCCCTGCGCGCAGCACCGGCACCACCAGGTGGCGCGGTCCGCTGAAGGTGACCCCCCGGGCCTCGGCCACCGGCGTGACGACCGTCACCGGCTCGACTTGTGCGTTGCGGGTGGCCTCGTAGGCGAGCAGCGTCACCAGCTCATCGGCCAGCGCACGGAATGTCGGGGTGTCGGTGCGGGCGTCGCGCAGCACGGTCAGCTTGTGCGCGACGAGCGGGTGGTCGACGGCATGAATGGAGACGGTCGGCATGGGCAAACGGTATCGGACGGGCAAGTGTGGTGCACCAGTAAGCACTGGACAAGCACGTACGGTCACGAGGTACCCTCTCAAACAAGGTCAAACCCGTCGGTCCGGCCCGGCCGGCGGTACACGGAAGGCGGTGACAAGCCGATGCCCGGAGACCAGCCGCCAGCCCAGAGCGACGCGGCGCGGGACGCGCGAGACCGCAGACGCCGTCGCGAGAACTTCCTCGCCGATCTGGCCGAAGCCCAGCGGCTGCGCGAGCGCGTGGCCCCACGGCGCGCGCGGATGGCACGGCTGCGGCAGCAGCAGTTGTTGCGGACGTTTTTCTACTGAGTTCTGTTCTGCTGAATCTCCTCGGAGCACCTCCCGAGCCGATGTTTTCCAGACGCCGCCGACCTCCTTGCGCGGGAGGCCGGCGGCGTCGCTGATGGGGATGTGAGATCTCCCTCACTGATTCTTCTCATCCGACTGCCGCGATCCCGCAGACTGGACCCCATGACGACGCCCACCACGCGCCGCTACGAACCCTGGATGCGCCTGGCCCTCGCCGAGGCCGCCGAAGCCGCCGCCCGCGGCGACGTGCCCGTCGGCGCCGTCGTCCTCGACGCGACCGGCACCGTCATCGCCCGCGGCCACAACACCCGCGAGGCCGAAGGGGACCCCACGGGTCACGCGGAGATCGTCGCCATCCGCGCAGCAGCCGCGGTTCTTCAAGCCCGCGCCACAGCACTCGACCCCACAGCACCCAAAGACTGGCGCCTCACCGGCTGCACACTGGTCGTCACCCTCGAACCGTGCACCATGTGCGCGGGCGCCATCGTCCTCTCCCGCATCGCCCGCGTGGCCTTCGGCGCCTGGGACCCCAAGGCCGGCGCGGCGGGCTCGCTCTGGGACGCTCTCCGCGACCCCCGCCTCAACCACCGCCCCGAAGTAGTCCCCGACGTCCTGGAACCCGAGTGCCGCTCCGCACTCGACCGCTTCTTCGATGCGCAGCGCGAAAAACTGAGCGGAGCACCGCGCCCGATCGGGTAAGGTGTTCCACGGTGATGTGTCCGAGCGGCCTAAGGAGCACGCCTCGAAAGCGTGTGAGGTGCAAGCCTCCGTGGGTTCAAATCCCACCGTCACCGCCGAAAGCGAGCTCCTGACCTGCGAAATGCGGATCGGGGGCTCGCTTGTTCGTTCGGCAAGATCAGGACCCGTCCCCGCCCCGCCGAGTCGCCACCTGTGGGCGGGTCGTCGGCTTGGGCCGTTCCGTCCGGGGGCGAATTGGCCAGGAGAAGCCTAGAGCCAGCCGCGTTGTCCGGCCTTCAGTCCCGCCGCCACCGGCGGGACCGCCGCCATGGCGGGCCGGGCTGGAGTGGTCGTCGACAGCAAGGGCACTCTGTCCATCTTCACCGCCGACGCCTCGAACGGGCACCTGCTCGACTCCTCGGCAACCGCCGCTGGCGTCCTGAACGTCTACGACCTCACCGCCCACGACGGAACCCCGGCCCTGTAACCGCGACAGAGCCCGACAACCGCACTACGCCATCCGCTCTGCGGCTCCTCCGGGAGCCGCAGAGCTCCTTGCCGTCCACACACGCCATTCGCCCGTTCTAGGTCTCGCTGCCCAGGTCGCATCTCCTGACGTCACGCTGACAAACCGCTGACAGCATCTTCAAGAATCCGAAGGCTCGTCCCGCTCCCGCATCGCCCGCTCCATGGCCTCCACCGCCTCCGCCGCGTCCTCCGCCGTGGTCGGACGCAGGAACTTGATGTCGTCCTCGGGGCGGCAGGCCCAGACCGTCTGGCTGTCGCCCTTCGCGATGCCGGTGCGAACCCGCAGCGCCCGGTTCCGTGCCTCTTTCCGGATGAGCTCGCGGAGCAGGGCGGTGTCCTCGACGTCGTATTTGACGGCGTAGCCCCTGAACTGCACCTCGTCGACGAGCCGGATCACAAGGGCTTCGAGGTCTACTCGGTCCATGACGCGAGCGTAAGGCGGGCCGGCGGCTCGGAGGGGCGTTTCCGCCGAATCAGGTTGTTCGTGCAGTTGGCGGGGCCGCCGGGGGGTAGATCGCCGTGAGTTCGAAAGCAGGCCTCGAACTTGAACGCGTTCAAGGTTGTGCTACGGTTTGCGGGTCAGTAGAAGTTGAACGCGTTCAACTCGGAGGGGAACCATGGACCTGACCGTCCTGTCCTATGTGATCTACCTGCTCATCAGCGTCGTGCTCACCGTCTGGGTGGCCCACACGCTCAGCCGCGCCGGCCGGGTGTTCCTGGTCCAGGTCTTCCCGGACTCCGAGCAGCTGCCGGAGGCTGTGAACCACCTGCTGGTCGTCGGGTTCTACCTGGTGAACCTGGGCTTCGTGAGCCTCTACCTGAAGAGCGCCTCCAGCGCCGACAACGCGCGGCAGGTCTTCGAGCAGCTCTCGGTCAAGGAAGGCGTGGTGCTGCTGGTGCTCGGCGGGATGCACCTGGGCAACGTCTTCGTGCTCAACAAGCTGCGGTCCAACAGCCGCCGTGACCACGGTGTCCCCCCGGTCCCGCCGAACGGGTTCCTGGCCGAGGCCGACCTGTGACGGCATCGCCCGTCCGGCAGGCCGCGCGTCCCGTGCGCGGCCTGACCGTGCTGTACGACTCGCGGTGCCGGCTGTGCCGCGCGGTGCGCGACTGGCTCGGCCGGCAGCGCCAGCTGGTCCCGCTGACCTTCATCCCGGCCGGCTCGGTCGCGGCTCGGAGGCGCTACCCCGGTCTGGACCACGACGCCACGCTCGCGGAGATCACGGTGATCGGCGACGGCGGCCAGATTTTCACCGGGGACGCGGCTTGGATAGCGTGCCTGTGGGCGTTGGCCAAGCACAGGGGCCTCGCCCGCCGCCTCGCGACGCCGGCCGGCCGCCCGCTGGCCCGGGCCGCGGTGCTCGTGGCGGCGAGACTGCGCACGTCGCTGAGCGATGCCGGGCCGCCGACTGGCTGCGCCGACGGGGCCTGCGACGTCGAGGCGCCGGGAACCGACGGAGGACGACGAGAGTATGGCCGAGCCCAGCGAGGCCCGAACGGGACCAACCGGTAGCGACACCGGCGCGCCCCGAGACCGCGGGGAGAAGCTCACCGCACGCGGCGACGAGCGCAAAGCCCTGATCCTCGACACCGCTCTCCGGCTGTTCGAACGCGACGGCTACGAGAAGACCACCATGCGTGCGATCGCACGCGAGGCAGGCGTCTCCGTCGGCAACGCCTACTACTACTTCGACTCCAAGGACCATCTGATCCAGGCGTTCTACGACGAGGTCTCCGACCACCACATCGTGCGGGCGCTGACCAGCATGCGTCCGCACCGCGACTTGGGGGCCCGCCTCGCCGCGGATCTGCACGCCTGGATCGATGTGGCGGAGCCCTACCGCGCGTTCGCCACGCAGTTCGTGAAGAACGCGGTGGATCCCAACTCGCCGTTGAGCCCCTTCTCGCCGGAATCGAAGCCGACGCGGGACAAGGTGATCGAGGTTCATCGGCGCGTGGTGCTGGGGTCGAACGCGAAGATCGATCCCGAGATCGCGGAGAGCCTGCCGGACCTGTTGTGGATGCACCACATGGGCATCGTTCTGTTCTGGGTCTACGATCGCTCGCCTGACGCCCGGCGAACCAGGGAACTGGTCGATCGGACGGCTCCGATGGTGGCGCGGGTCATCCGGCTCAGCCGGTTCAAGATGGTGCGGCCGCTGTTCCGGGAGGCCGACAAGTTGATCCGGGATTTCTTGCTGCCTGGCGACGAGCCCGCCGATCGGGGATAGCTCCCGTCATCACCCATACGAGTGACCGAGTCACGGCATGACCACCGGCCACCCGGGAAGGCACGAGATGCCAGGGGAGATCGACAGACGGAGGGGCAGTGACCGACACAGGGGGCGGCGGCCGTATCGGTGCCGGCAAGGTGGGGCGGGATGTGATCACCGTGCTGGCGGGAATCGCCGATCTGGGGTTGGAGACCGCTGAAGGTCTGCTCGGCAAGGCTCGCGGTTTGCTGGGGCGCTCCGACCTCCCCGATCTGGCCGTCGACGTGCACGCCGACCTCAAGGCACGGGGCGACGTCGTGCTGGGCCGGTTCGCGCCTCCGGCCGAGGCGCACATGGAGACGTTGGCGCGCCGGACGAACGCGGCTCGCGACGCACGCGGCGAGTCGTGAGGTGAGGGCCGCACACGAGTTGCGCGCCCGGATCGATGCCGAACTCGTCGCCTTCGTCGAGGGCGAGATCGCGTTGCTGGAACAGATCGATCCGCAGCTGGTCCCGATCGGGAGCCAGCTGCGCGCCGCCATCGCCGACGGCAAGCGGATCCGGGCGGCGTTCTGTTATTGGGGCTGGCGTTCCGCCGGGCAGGCGGACAACGATGCCGCGACCCGGGCCGCCGCGGCGATGGAGCTGGTGCATGCCGCGGCGCTGGTTCACGACGATCTGATCGACGACAGCGCACTGAGACGTGGGCTGCCGACACCGCATATGGCGCTGCGCGAAACCGTTCCCAGCGGCGCACCCGACCCGGCGAACGCCGCGCGATCGTTGGCGATGCTGGTCGGGGACCTGCTGATGGCCTGGGCCGGGCAGCTGTTCGCCACCTGCGGCCTGCCGTCCGCTTATCTGGCCCGGGCCCGGCCGATGTGGGCGGCGTTGGCGCGGGAACTCATCGCCGGGGAGTGCTTGGAGATTCTGCGCACCGGCGCTGAACCCGGCGCGGATTCCTCGATCCAGATCGCCCGTTATAAGACTGCCAAATACACGGTTGAGCATCCGTTGCACATCGGCGGTTTGCTCGGCGGCGCCTCCGAACGCTTGCTGGGAGCCTTCAGCGCTTACGGCGTCCCGCTCGGCGAGGCGTTCCAGCTGCGTGACGATCTCCTGGCCGTCTATGGCGATCCCGCAGTGACCGGCAAATCAAACCTCGATGACATCGCCGGCCGCCGACCCACCGCACTGCTGGCCCACGCCTTGCACGAGGCCTGCGACGCCGACCGGACGACGCTGCGCACGCTGCTGGGCCGCGTCGATCTCGACGCCGAGGATCTCGCGACCGTCCGCACCATCCTCGACCACAGCGGCGCCCGGGCCCGGACCGAGGTAATGATCGCTGATCGCGCCGTGGCGGCCCGCGCCGCGCTCGCCTCCACCCCGCTGCCGAGGCACTGCGCCGACGCGTTGCACGAAATGACTCACGCCGTCACCGTTCGCACGTTCTGACCGACTCACTGGTGCAGAGGAGCCCGCTGTGGCCGTCACCCCCGAAGCCATGACCGCCCTGCGGCTGCGCGGCGACGAGCTGGCGGACGCCGTCGTCGAGACGCTGTTCGCCGAGAACCAGATGCACCGTTTCAATACCCTCATGCGCTGGTTCGGCCGCGGCGGTCAGCCGGTGCCGGACGGCCTGCCGCAGGTCGCGCACGACTATCTGGAGGCGACTTCGGTACCACCGGACTGGGTGGACTGGGACCGGATGGAAACCGCGCGCATGTTCTTCATCGACAACAACGTGCACATCTCGACAGCGCTCTCGTTCGCCTCCATGCCGGCGTGCTACGTGGTGCCGCACGTAGCCAAGCTGCTGTCGGCGACCCACGCCCTGGACCACCCGTCGAACCGGATGGCGGCCACCGGGCAGTTCACGGTCTATCTGATGCGCCCCGACGCCTTCGAAGCCGGCGGCGCCTTCGTTCCGGCCGCGCAGAAGGTCCGCCTGCTGCACGCCTCGATCCGTCATCTGCTGCGGCGTGAAGGCGCCTGGGACGAGGCCGCCTGGGGCGTGCCGATCTGCCAGGAGGACATGATCGGCGGCCAGATGATGTTCTCCCTCCAGGTCCTCGACGCGCTGCACCGCCTTGGCGTCCACATCACCGAGGAAGGCGCCGACGCCTACTACTACGCCTGGCAGGTGGTCGGCGCGATGCTCGGGGTCGACCGGGACGCGTGCCCATCCGACCTGACCGAGGCCCGCGATTTCTCAGACCTCTACATGAGCAAGTACATGGGCCCCTCGCCGGAAGGCAGCGCCCTGACCCGCCAGCTCATCGGCCTCTACGAGGAGGTCGTCCCCGGTACCCTTCTGGACCCGGTTGTGCCTGCCTTGATCCGCTACCTGATCGGCGACACCGCCGCCGACTGGCTTGCCGTTCCCCGCAGCGTCGTCTTCGACCGCCTCGTGCCTGCCTCGCCAGTCCTACTCGGCCTGCTGGAGGACGCCAAGGAACGTTCGCCCCTTGCTGCCATGCTTCTGGACCGGCTCGGCGCGCTGACCACGATGTTCGAACTCAGTTCTCTTACGCGCGGCCGAGTCATGCACTACGCCGTTCCCGACCATCTGAAGGACGAATACGGGGTCAACCGTCCGCGCAGGCAGCGGTGGACTCCGCCGCCGGCGTCCCCTTTGCTCAAGGTCGGCTGACCAGATCAAAGCCCTGTGACCGCTTCCACCTCGGCCGCGTACAACTCGGCCGGGTCGAATCCCATGCCGCTGAAGTGACCTGCCACTTCCAGAGACAGCACCCCGTGCAATCGGGTCCAGAAGACGAGAGCCCGGTGCAGCGTCGCCGGCTTCGCCGGATGGGCCCCGGCCCAACCGCGGTGGTCGGCCAGATGCGCCTGCAGCCGCCCCTGTAGCGGTGACGGCGGCATGGCACCGAGTCCTTCGGCGCCGGCGGCATCGAGCAGAGCCGCCATGATCTCCATCGCGATGCGCGTGGTGTCCTCGGGTGCCCGGTAGCCGGGCACCGGCGTGCCGTAGATGAGCAGATAGCGCTGGGGATCGTCGAGTGCCCACGTGCGCATTGCCTGTGCCAGGCTTCTGATATCGGCGGCGTCCACTGCCGCGGCGTGGATCGTGTCGGCCAGGCTCTGATAGGCGTCCCGGATGAGTTCGGTGATCAGCTCGTCGCGGTTGGCGAAATACCGGTACAGCGCCGGCCCGCTCATCCCCATCCGCTTCGCGATGGCGTTCAGCGACAGCGCTGAGGTGCCCTCGGTCGCGATCTGCTCCCACGCGTGCTTCTTGATTTCGTTCTGCACCTGCGTGCGATAGCGCTGCCTGGGTGTCTCGGTCTCCGCCGATGCCGCCATGAGCTTCTCCCTCTTCACTGGAGTTAGAGGCTATCACGGGTGCGATTGACACTCACATCCCTCCAGTGTTACAACGTATAACGAACCAGAGAGGCTCTAGTTAAGGAGTGCGGCCATGACCGATCAGACTCTCGTCCAGGTGGTCCTGCCGGGCGTCGTGGAACCTGAAGGCCTGCAAGTCCGGCACGCGACCGTGCCGCTACCCGGCCCGGGGCAGGTCCTGATCGCCATGGAGGCGACCGGGGTCTCCTTCGCCGAGCAGCAGATGCGCCGCGGGCGGTACTACGACCAGCCCCCGTTCCCCTTCGTCCCCGGCTACGACGTGGTGGGCCGGGTGGACGCGACCGGCGCCGGGGTCGACCCGGGCCTGACCGGCCGGCGGGTGGCCGTGCTGACCAAGGTCGGCGGCTGGGCCAGCCACGTGCTCGCCGACGCCCGGGACGCGGTCGAGGTGCCCGAGGGCGTGACCGCGGAGCAGGCCGAGACCGTCGTGGTCAACGGCATCACCGCGTGGCAGATGCTGCACCGCCGGGCCCGCGTGCGCGCCGGCCAGACGATCCTGGTGCACGGCGCCAGCGGCGGGGTCGGCTCGGTCCTGGCCCAGCTCGCGCTCGTCGCCGGGGCGACCGTGATCGGCACCGCCTCCGCACGGAACCACGACGCCCTGCGGGCGGCGGGCGTCATCCCGATCGACTACCGCGCCGCGGACGTGCCCGACCAGGTCAGGGAACTGGCTCCCGGCGGTGTGGACGCGGTGTTCGACCACGTCGGCGGGCGCAGCGTCGTCGACTCCTGGCACCTGCTCGCGCCCGGCGGCACCCTCGTCGCCTACGGCAGCGCGTCGACCCGCGACGACACCGGGTCCAAGCAGCTGCCGGTGCTGAAGATCATTGCCCGCACCATGCTGTGGAACGCTCTTCCGAACGGACGCGGCGCGTCCTTCTTCAACATCTGGGCCGGCAAGAAGCTCCACCGAACCCGTTTCCGGGCCCGGCTGCGCGCGGATCTCGGCGAGGTGTTCGCAGCACTGCGGCGCGGCGACATCAGCGCGCCGATCGGGGCTCGGCTGCCGCTGGCTCAGGCTGCTGAGGCGCTGCGGCTGGCCGAGTCGGGGACGGTTACCGGGAAGATCATCCTGACTCCCTGAACCGTCCGGCCCGAGCTTCATTCCAGATACACCGTCTCCACCCACTCCGGCGGACGCAGGTCGATGAGGTTGTCGTCGGCGTCGTACCGATACCACGGCCCCCGCGAGGAACCGAAGAGGCCGGCGATCAACCGGCATCCGGGCTCGGCCGACGGCCACGGCGTGTCGCCGTCGGTCAGCACCACCACGACGTCGGGCCGCGGCAATCGGGTGGCGGCGAGCTCGATACCCCGACGCAGATCGGTGCCGCCTCCGCCGACTAGGGCGATGTCCTCAGACTGGCAGACCTGTTGAGCGGTGTGGACGGCGGCGTCGCAGCTGTAGACGGAGACCTGGCGGCCGGTGACGCCGACCGCGCGCGCGATAGCCGCCAACTCCACCAGCGCACTGCCCAAGTCCACGTCAGAGACCGAGCCGGAGGTGTCGATCACCACGGCGACCTGCGGAACCGGACGGCACAGTCTGGGCAGCACCAGGTTGCCGCCCAGACTCTGGGTACGGCGGCTGGGCCGGCGATAGGTGTAGTCCCCCGCGCCACCCGCGGCCCCGAGGCTGGTACGGAAGGCAGCGCCGAGCAGCGCGCGCCAGTTCTGCGGCGCCTTGCCGTACTCCTCAGCCCAGCGCCGCCAGCCCGAGGGGGCGTTGCCGCGGCCGGCGTTCAGTGCGTCCCGCACGCTGATCCGGATGGCCTCGGCCTCGTAGCCGCCGAGGGGATGGGCGCCGTCGGCGTCGAGTTCCCAGGGGGCTGTGCCGTTGTGAGCTCCTGAACCGCAGTCGATCGAATGGCTGAATCGGGAGAGCAAGGTGGGTGTCAGGTCGCGGACGTACTCCTCGAACAGGTTGCGCGCGGGGAGGCGGAGGGCCTCCGGCTTCACAGCATCGGGTGGGAGGCATGGAGTGGTCTTCTCGGGTCCCGACAGGCCTTTGAGGAGGTCGTCGTTGATCTCCAGGTCCATGGCGATGTTGAGCCGCAGCTGTTCGAGCTCGGGACGTCCGGGATCCAGGGCGGCCGTGCCGGGACGTCCTACGGCGTCGTGTCTCTCGGAAGCGTCCATGAGCCTTTTGGCGCGGCCGTGGTGGTCGCGTACCAGGTGGGACACCTCGTGTAGCCAGACGCCGGCGAGTTGGTGGAGCGGGGTGGCGGCGACGAAGCTCGGCGAGACGTAGCAGCGCCAGTGGCGGTCGACGCCCATGGTCTTGATGGCGTAGGTCGGGACGACGGTCAGGGCGTGCAGTGCGACGGCGAGGTAGGGGCAGGCGGTGACCGCCAGGTGGCGGGCGGCCAGGAGCTTGGGGGTGTCGAGGGCGACGGCGGCCGGGTCGCGGGCTTCGACGTAGGCGGGCCGAGCCGCGCTCGGGACGGGTACGGCGACCGGACGCGCGGTGAGGCGGCTCTTCCCGGCCATGGCCGCCGGGGTCGGGATCTTCAGGGTGCTCATTCGCCCCATGCCAGCATCGCCTCCAGTGCCGTCAGGCCGTCCAACTGCTTCGGCAGCTCCCACTCCGGTCGGCGTAGCGCCGCGAGTTGCATGGCGGGAGCCGCGAGCAGGTCCACCGGCACGGTCGCCGCGAGGCGTGCCATCAGCTGCC
>JAEKKI010000056.1 GCA_019510485.1 Catenulisporales bacterium | reverse complement strand
GGTGCCGCGGCGATCACGACTCGTGGGCTGGTGCCGGGGGACATGGCACAGATCGCGGAGTGGATGGAGCAGACCGTGCAGGCTGCTGCGAAGGGTGAGACCGGGGAGTATGCGCGGATTGCTGGTGAGGTGCGGGAGTTGATGGCGCAGTATCCGATGCCTGGGTGGGCGTAGGGATTGAGAGTGAACCTGTCCGGTTCGCCGGCGGCGCACCGGCGGGTGGTCCTATCCCGCGGCCACGGAGGTTTCCGTGGCCGCGGGATAGGGAGTGTTCGCGTGCACTGCGTGGGATAGCGCGTCAATGGTCACGTTGACGATGGCCAGGAGTTGCGTCGGACTGGCCCCGGCTCTGCTCATGACGGCAAGAGACTGATTCACGGCCGCGGCGTGTACGGCGAAGGCTTCGGCATCCTGGTCGGTCATCCGGCCGGATTTCAGCGCGGCGCGCAGGCGCAGGCGCTGGAGGCTGAACGTCTCCTTGACGTGCGCTGCGATGCTCGGGCTCAGTGCCGGGATCGCCATGGCCGAGTGGGCGATCAGGCATCCGTCGGGCAGTTCGGGATCGGCGATGCGTTCGAGTGTGACGTCGAAGAACGCACGAACTGCGGCGAGGGGTTCCGAGGCCGCATGCGAGAGGGCGGCATCGTACTTCTCGCCGTAGTGCGCGGCGTAGCGGTCTAGGCAGCGTAGGAAGAGCGTGTCCTTGTCGCCGAGCGAGGAGTAGATGGAGCTGCGGTTCAGGCCGGTCGCGCGGGACAGATCGTCGATTGAGGTGTCGGCGTAACCCGTGCGCCAGAACTGGATCATCGCGGCGTCGAGCGCCGTGTCCATATCGAACTGCTTCTTGCCTGCCACGTGGCATCCTCTTGCGTTCGGTGTGTCGGTTTTCGGGTTGGGCTGCGCACCATCGTATCTTGAACTGATTGGTTCAAGATGTGTTAGCCTCGATCGCGATGATGGAAGCACCGATGGATGGAAGCACCGATGAAGGATTCCCTGTGACTGACCCAGCGACCAGTGCCCGGCCTACGGGCGAAAGCGACCCCGTGCGCGATCTGCCGCTACACGACCTGGCCGGATTCACGCACCGCTGGGTCGACGCCGACGGCATCCGCCTTCATGCCGTCGAAGGCGGCCGGCCATCCGGCCCGGCGCTCGTCCTGCTCGCCGGGTTCCCGCAAACCTGGTGGGCCTGGCGCAAAGTCATGCCCAGCCTCGCGGGCAGGTTCCGCGTCATCGCGATCGACCTGCCGGGTCAGGGCCACTCCGAGCGTCCGGTGCGCAGCTACGACACGCACACCGTCGCCGCGCACGTCCACGCCGCCGTGAACGCCCTCGGAGCGCCGACCTACTGGCTGGCCGGCCACGACGTCGGCGCCTGGGTCGCCTTCTCCCTCGCCCTCAATTACGAGAGCCAACTGCGCGGGCTCGCTCTGCTCGACGCCGGAATTCCCGGCGTCACCCTCCCGGAAGCGATCCCCACGGACCCGAACCTGGCGTGGAAGACGTGGCACTTCGCGTTCCACCTCGTGCCCGACCTGCCCGAGACGCTGCTAGCCGGCCGCGAACGGGAATACGTCGACTGGTTTCTGACGGCGAAGACTCTGTCTCCCGGCACCTTCGACGACGCCGAACGCGACCACTACGCCGCGGCCCTTGCCACCGACGGCGCGCTGCGCGCCTCCCTGGCCTACTATCGAGACGCCGCCGAGTCGGCACGCAAAAACCACCAAGCGCTCCGACGCCGACACCTGACCCTGCCCGTCCTGGGAATCTCCAGCAGCCACGGCTCCATTCCGGACATGGCAGCCTCCATCAGCCCGTGGGCCAAGAACGCCACCGGCATCGTCGTGCCCGACGCCGGACACTTCATCCCCGACGAGCAGCCCGAAGCCGTCGCCGCCGCGCTAGCCGACTTCGTCGCGGGTCTGTACTGAACTTCGTGGATGGCGGACGGTGGCCTGACGGTCGTAGGTTTCTGCGGCCGGAGAGGATCATCGATGTCGGAGATGAGAAGAGGAAGCCAACGAACTGCCGGAGCGGACCTCGGCGGCTGCGGCTCGTCAGGGCCGTCCTGGCCGCCGTCTGTGGCTAATCGGCGGGCAGTAGTTCGCTCAGCGTGCGTTCGAACACCTCCGGAGCGACCTCGAAACCGGTCGCGGTGAGCTGGGCGTAGCCGATCAGCGCGGCGAGTACGACCTGCGCGAGCTCGATGCTGGGCCGCACGTCGTCGGCCGACGGGGCGTTGACGCCGCGCGCCTCGCGCACTCGGGCGGCGAAGTACTCGATCAACGTGTTGTGTGTGGCGCGCACGATCTCGGCGAGCTCGGGCCGGACGGCCGCATCGGCCCAGATCTGAGCGACGAGCCGGGCGTGCGGGGTGCCCTCCGGCTCGGTGACGTAGGTCAGCAGCCGGGCGACGAGCTCGCGCGGCGACTCCGTTTCGGGAAACCCTCCGTCCACGGAGCCGTCGCGCCCTTCGGCGACCGCCGCGATCAGCTCGTCCTTGCTGCCGAAGTAGCGGTAGAACCCGCCCATCGACATGCCGGCGGCCGCCACCAGGTCGGACATCGAGGTGTAGGCCAGCCCCTTGCGGGAGAACTGCTCGCGAGCCGTGGCGATGATGTGCGCGCGGCGGGCGTCCCGGTACTCGGGGCTGACTTTGGTCATCGCGGGCTGCTCCTCATGGTCCGGCCCGCGGACTACAGCTGCCCGGACGCGTCCGCGCGAGCCAGGAGTTCGGTCAATGCTTCCTCCGGGGACGGCATCGATCTTATCGAGTCGGCAGCCGCCCTGGCAGCCGCGCGGTACGCGGGTTCCGTGAGCACGGTGCGCACGGCGGGCCCGGCCTCGGCGGGATCCTCGATGGCGATTCCAGCGCCCGCGGCGACAACCCGCTGCGCGTTCCACGGCTGGTCGGCCAGCACCGGGCGCAGCACCGCGGGCAGTCCGCTCGCCAGCGTCGCCATCACGGTGCCCGAGCCCGCGGCGCCGACGACCGCGTCGACCGAGGGCAGCAGCCGGGCCAGCGGTACGAATCCGATCTCGTGGGCCAGCGGATTCGGCGGCAGCGTGCCCGGCTCGGTGGTCACCACCACCTCGTAGCCGGCCCGCGTGACCGAGCCGACCAGGTCCGCGACCAACTCGGGCTCCTGCACGGACGTGCCCACGGTCACCAGCACGAGCGGCTTTCCGGCCGGCAGTTGCGGCTCCGACCCGCCGGAACCCCGGTGCGCCGTGGGACGCAGCACGATGAGATCCTCGGGGCGCGCCGGATCGTCCGGCGAGCGCAGCGCGTCGGGCGCCGGGTCGACCAGGGCGAAGCGATTCCGGGGACGCAGCCCGCGAGAGGCGTGCTGCACCGCGCCCCGCTCCACCATCATGCCGTACAGCGGTTCCGGCAGCGGGGCCGAGATCGCGTGCGATGCCCAGGGCACATCCAGGGCGGCCGCGACCATCGGGCCGACGAAGTCGACCGCTTCGCAGACCACGACGTCCGGCCCGAACTTGCGCGCCTGAGCGAGCGCCTCGTCGAAGGTGGAGTCGATCCGGGCCCCCGCGAACAGTTCCACGGCCGCCGCGCCGGGGTGCCTGGCATCCCCGCCGCCGGTACGCCGTTCGACTTCCGCGAGCAGGGCGACCGTATCCGGCCCCGCGGGCAGCAGGGTCCGCTCTCCCAGGTATCCGGCCATCCCGGCGTCGGTCAGGAACGCCACTTCGTGCCCCGCGTCGGCGGCGGCATCCGCCAGCGGGAGCATCGGGAGCAGATGCCCGGGCGCCGGAACGGAGCTGAACAGGATTCTCATGACGGCACCGTATCCGCGAACGAGCGCTCGCTCAAACTGGTCGGCCCCCGCCCGGCCAGACGCCGAGGCCGCCCGAGCCCGGCGCCGTGGCGTGGCGGATCGGCCACGAGAGATGCAGTCGACCAGAGATCTGGCCTTCTCTACGCGAACCCCTTGCGACCGGTCGCCCACCGTTTCCGGCTCCAGTCATCGAGTTGTCGCCAGTCGCTGTGTGACGTCGCCGATCTTCGAATCCGAGATCGAGACGGTGAACCTGCGATCAGGGAGCGAGCACGACCGTCTTGCCGGACAGCCGCCCGGCGCCGGCGTCCTCGTGCACGGAGGCCAGTTCGGCCACCGGCCGTCGCGCGGCGACATGGAGCCGGAGCGTGCCGGCGTCCACCCTGGCGGCCAGCTCGGTCAGCTGGGCTCGGTCACTGCGGACCCACAGGTTCGCGCTGCGCACGCCTCGGGCGGGGTCGTCGGGGATCGGGCCGGCCGTGCTCGCGGCGACCCCGCTGTCGGAGACGTAGCCCGTCAGCTGCGCGAGCTCGGCGGGGGAGAGGCGTACGTGGTTCACCACGGCCTGGAACGGACCGCCGACGGCGGTCGGGCCCGCGGCGAAGTCGAGGGGGCCGAGGACCCGGTGGGCGCCGTAGCCGCGGAGGCGGTCGGCGTGCTGCGGCCCGTCGACCGCGACGACGTGTGCTCCCGCGTCGGCGGCGAGCTGCACCACGACACCGCCCACCGCACCCCCGGCCCCGTTGACCAGGACCGTGTTCCCGGGTTTGAGGTCGGCGAGCTCGAACGCCGTCTGCCAGGCCGCCAGGCCGGTCAGCGGCAGCGCCGCGGCGTCGGCCAGCTCGATGGTTCGCGGCGCCGGGGCCAGGGAGTCGGCCGGGGCGAGTACGTACTCGGCGGCGGCGCCGGCGGAGTCCAGCGGCAACATCGCCACGACCCGGTCGCCGACCTCGAGGCCGGTCACGTCGGTGCCGAGTTCCGCGATCGTGCCCGCCAGGTCGATCCCCGGGGTGTACGGCAGGGAGATCGGGATCATCGCGGCCAGGGCGCCGGCACGGATGTGGTCGTCGACCGGATTGAACGACGTGGCCGCCACCCGCACCAGCACCTGCCCCGGCCCCGGCACCGGACGGTCGACGTCCTCATAGCGCAGGACCGCGCTGCTGCCGAATTCGTGGAAACGCATTGCCTTCATGGTGTGTTCCTCCGGAGTGCGTCTGTCGCCGCCGAGGGGCGGGTGCGTGGTTTCACTTGCCTGGGCAAGTGAAACGGTACCTCGAATGAGTTTCCCAGGCAAGTGATCGCCGGTTGCCTGGGCAAGCAATTCGAAGGGTCGCGCCCATATGATGGGGTCATGAACACCCCGGCTCCCTGGCTCGACGCCGAGCAGCAGGACCTGTGGCAGACGCTCCTGACCGTCGTCATCGCCCTCCCGGCGGCCCTCGACCGGCAACTGCAGCGCGACGCGGGCATATCCAACTTCGAGTACGGGGTGCTGGCCCGGCTGTCCATGGCCGACGAGGCCACGATGCGGCTCAGCGCCCTGGCCCGGCTCACCGACAGCACCCTGCCCCGCCTGTCGAAGACGATGGACCGCTTCGAGGCCCGCGGCTGGGTCGTCCGCCGACCCGACCCCGACGACGGCCGATACACCCTCGCGGCCCTGACCGAAAACGGCCGGCGCAAGCTCGCCGAAAGCGCACCGGAACACGTCGCGCAGGTGAAACGGCTCGTGTTCGATCCGCTTAGCGCCGCTCAGCGCCGCCAACTCGGCGCCGCGCTCACCCGCATCGCCGCGAACTTGCGCCAGGATCTCGAAGAAGGCTGAGAGCAGTCCTCAGGCGGAGCCGGATCCCGGGCCGGTCCGTCAGCGGCGCGTGCCGGTGACGGCGGGGAAGCGGAGCCTGGTCTCGTCCTCGCTCCCCGCCGTCAACCGCCGCGGCTCCACTGGTCGATCAGCGCCCTCTCCCCCGCGGCTTCAGCCGGATTCCCGGCAACGGCGGAGCGGGGATGCGCTCCTCGACCGTGTGCCCCGCGATGTCCGGGAAACGGTCCAGATCCCGCTTCTCCCAGTCCGCGCGCGCCTCCTCGATCTCCTCGTGTGTACGCCCCACGAAGTTCCACCACATCACGATGTCCTCCCGGAACGGTTCGCCGCCGAGGAGGATCACGTGGGCGCCGCCATGGCTGGAGAGCGTCAGCTCGCTGCGGCCGGTGCCGAGGTACAGCAGCGGTCCGGCGGGGACGGGAGTGTCGACGGCTGTGAGATCGCCGTCGATGACCAGCACCGCGTGTTCGTAGTAGTGCGTAAGCGGGATCGTCACCTCGGCACCGGGGTTCACGGTGAGGTCGGCGCCGACGATGGGGGAGTACGTGGTCGCCGGGGAGGTGACGTTGTCGAGGGTGCCCAGGAAGACGATCGCGCGCAGCCCCGGCTGTTCGTAGACCGGCAGTTTCTGGTGCTGCTCGAAGTGCGGAGTGATCTGGCGTTGGTCGGCCGGCAGCGCCGTCCACAGCTGGAGGCCGTGGCCGACCGGGGAGCCGGGGACGCCGATCTCCGAGTGGGCGATGCCGCGGCCGGCGGTCATCAGGTTCAGCTGGCCGGGGCGCACCACGGCGTCGGAGCCGACGCTGTCCCGGTGGTGGATCTCGCCCTCGAAGGGCCAGGTGACGGTCTGCAAGCCGATGTGCGGGTGCGGATTCACGGTCATCGGCGTGGTCTGCGGGCCGAAGTGGTCCAGGAAGCACCAGGCGCCGACGGTCGGCAGCACGCGCTGCGGCAGGGTGCGCATGACGTGGACGCCGCGGACACCGCCGAGTGGGACGTCGCGGGCCTCGTGGAACTCGATGACCGGGCCCGGGTCGCCCTTGGCGAGGCAGTCCTGCTCGGCGGGGTGGGCGTCGAGGTTGCTCACGTTCGCCGGGCCCTTCAGTGGTTGGAGGAGTCGACGTCGGAGGCGGCCTCGGACTCCGGCCAGCGCACCTGTCCCTCGAACTCCGGATGCTTGCGCAAGTAAGCGGCGATGAACGGGCAGACCGGGACGATCGTCTCCCCGCGCTCGACCGTCGCCTCCAGCGCCCGCCGGGCCAGCACCGAGCCCAGGCCCTTGCCGCCGAACTCGTCGCCTATCTCGGTGTGCACGAACACCGTCGCCCCGGCGCGGCGGCGGTAGGCGGCGAAGCCCGCGAGGCTGTCGCCGTACCAGATCTCGAAGCGGTTTTCGAGTTCGTTGTCGACGACCTCTGTCTTGGTGGGCTCTTCAGTCATAGGGCCGATGCTAACTCCCGGCTCCGGGCCCCGCCCGACGAGCACGGGCAGGCGCGTCAGCGCTTCCCGGGCGACAGCGGCGGAATCGACCAGATGCAGGGCTTCGTCGTCGGCGCGCAGGGTCTTGATGCGCCCCGGCTCCGACCACGGGGTCTCGAAGCGTACGGTGACCCGCCCCAGCCCGGCGCCCTGCACCCAGCCGCCGCCGAACTCGTCGTGGGTGACGTCCTGCCCCGGCAGGAACCGGCGCTCGGCGCGCGCCGCCGAAACCGCGCCCCGGGTCCCCGGCGGCAGCGGGCCGAACTGGCGGGGTGAGCGCTCGCCTTCGACGGTCACCACCGGGGTCGTCATATCGGCGGGATCGGTCGGATCGTCGAGGCGGGGTTCAAGGTCGTCCTCATCGAGGAGCTCCTCCTCGGCCTCGATCTCGGCGAACAAGTCGAGCTGCGCCCACTCGGCGAGCGCGCTCACCCCGACCCCGAGCAGCCGGATGCCGGGCACCGCGGCGGTGGCGGCGGCCACGGCGCCGGGCAGCATCCGGTGCGCGGCGGCGCGGATCACGGCCGGATCGTCGGTCGGCCCCACGGCGGTCTCCGAACGGGAGACGGTGGTGAAGTCGTGGCCGCGCACCTTGATGCTGATCGTCCGGCCGGACCGGCCCGCACTGCGCAGCCGGGTGCCCAGCCGGCTCACCAGCCGGTCCATCTGGGCGCCGATGGTGGCCGGGTCCAGCAGGTCCTCGGCGAACGTGTCCTCGACGCTGACCGACTTCAGCTCGCGGTCCGGGGAGACGTCGCGGTCGTCCAGGCCGCGGGCGATCGCGTACAGGCCGCCGCCGGAGGACGTCCCGAGCTCGGCCACCAGCTCGGCCCGGCTCAGGGTGCGCAGTTCGGCGACGGTGGTGGCGCCGATCTTGCGCAGCCGTTCGGCGGTGGCCGGGCCGACGCCCCACAGCGCGCGCACCGGGAGCGGGTCCAGCCACTCCTGTTCGGTGCCCGGCGTGACGACCACCAGCCCGCCGGGCTTCTCGGCGTCGGAGGCGATCTTGGCGACCAGCTTGGAGGACGCGGCGCCGACCGAGGCGGTCAGCCCGGTCGCCGCCCTGATCCGGTCCCGGAGGTCCCCGGCGATCTCGCGGGCCCGCGCCGCCCCGGCCCGCGGGCCGGTCCCGTGCGCCGAGGAGAACAAGTGCGCTATGTCCAGGAACGCCTCGTCCAGGCTGAGCGGCTCGACCAGCGGCGACAGCTCGTGCATCAGGGCCATGACGGTCTCGCTGTAGGCCTGGTACGCGCCGAAGCGCGGGATCAGGTACGCCGCGTTGGGCGCCCGGCGCCGGGCGATGCCGGTGGCCAGCGCCGAATGCACGCCGAAGGCCCGCGCCTCGTACGACGCCGTCGACACCACGCCGCGCACCCCGACCCCGCCGACGATCACCGGCTTCCCGCGCAGGCTCGGCTTGTGCAGCTGCTCCACGGACGCGTAGAAGGCGTCCAGGTCGACGTGGAGGATCGAGGGCAGACTGCGCACACCTCCATGGTGCCCGGGGACACTGACATCCGCTGGCAGGGATGTGGCGGCCGCCGCGGCGGGGGCCGCCGACCTGCGATCGAACGAGCCGCGCCACCACCGGCCGCCACGACCGCCCCGGCGAGACAACCAGGTCCGCCGCCGCCCGGTCCACTACGCTGGCACCGAAACCTGTCCAGAGCACGGCTTGCCACCCGAGCCCAGCCGACCCGCGGGAGAGCATCGCCCATGGCCGACAGCGCCGCCAGCGCCACCGCCCCCAGTCCCGCCGGCCGGCGCGCCCAGGCCCGGACCGCGGTCCTGTGGGCGGCGTTGCGCACCCTGCTCGACGCCGAAGGGCCCCGCGACGTGCTGGACGTCGGCGGCGGGACCGGCGGGTTCGCGGTGCCGATCGCCGAACTCGGGCACCGGGTCACCGTCGTCGACCCGAGCCCGGACGCGCTGGCCGCCCTGGAGCGGCGCGCGGCCGAGGCCGGGGTGCCGAAGGAGGCGCTGCGCGCCGTCCAGGGCGACCTGGCCGGACTGCTGGAACAGGTCGAGGCGGGCAGCGTGGACCTGGTCCTGTGCCACGGCGTGCTGGAGATGGCCGACGACCCGGCGGTGGGCCTGGCCGCGATCGCCGAGGTGCTGCGGCCCGGCGGCGTGGTGAGCGTGCTGGCCGCCAACCGCACCGCGGCCGTGGTGGCCCGGGCTCTGGGCGGGCACTTCACCGAGGCCCGCCGCGCGCTGACCGATCCACGCGGCCGCTTCGGCGCGCAGGACCCGCTGGCCGCCCGGTTCTCCGAGGACGAGCTCACGCAGCTGCTGAACCAGGTGGGGCTCACGGTGGAGACGGTGCACGGCGTACGGGTGTTCGCCGATCTGGTGCCCGGCGCCCTGGTGGAGGCCGAGCCGCACGGCCCGGCGGACCTCGCCGCGCTGGAGGCGGCGGTCGCCGACCGTCCCGAGTTCCGCGCGGTGGCCGGCCGCCTGCACCTGGTGGCCCGCAAGAGCGGAATCCGCGGTGCCGACTGAGTGGCGCCGTACGGGCCTTGAACGGCGCTGCCGGAGCGAACCTTTCCGGCCCCGGACGCGTTCTCCTTACAGGTGGTCTTCCTCGTGAAGATCACCTCATGCGTAGCCCAGCGCATACGCGGGCATCGTTCGGATGAAGGGGTCTTTGGATCTGGCCTGTGAGAGCTTTCGTAGACCCCGGGCTCTGCCTATTCTTAAGACAGTCACCACCTTTGCGTGGCTGTGGACGCTGGGAGGATTCGCCAAGTGCCGCTGTCTGAACACGAGCAGCGCCTGCTGGAGCAGATGGAGCGCGCGCTGCACGCGGAGGACCCGAAGTTCGCCTCCGCGCTGCAGGGAGCGGACCTGCGCGCACTGTTCCGCCGTCGCGCCTTCCTGGCCGTCGCCGGGTTCGTGATCGGGCTCGGCATGCTGGTGGCCGGGGTCGTCATCGCCCTGATCGCGTTGAGCGTCGGCGGCTTCGTGGTGATGCTGGGCTGTGCCTGGCTGGCCTATGCGAGCTGGCGCCGCATCCCCGCGCCCGGCGAGATCGTGCCGGTGGCGCGCCGCAAGGTGCGCGCGGCGGCCGGCAAGGCCGGCCGGGCGCCGACGATGCGCCGGTTCGAGGAGCGCTGGCAGCGCCGGCGCGATGAGGGAAACCTCTGACAAGAATTAGATGAGGGAAACCTCTGACAAGAACTAAAGGCCGGATCCTCTGAACAAGAGGGCCCGGCCTTTGTCCTGCCAAGCTACTTCCGCGGCCGGGTACGGCTCCGCAACTGCGTCCCCGTCCCTTGGATCCGCTCGTACACCCGCCCGGTGAGGTCCTCCCGCCGCTCGCGCAGCGCGGCCAGCGCCGACGGCGGCAGCACCGTGGCCCGCACCCGCGCCCGCCGCGACACCGGCTCGGCCAGGCCCGCGCGGATCGCCTTGACGTCCGCCAGCAGGTTCGGCATCGGCGCGGCCCCGGACGGCGTGCCGCGCCGCAGCGTGCGCGCGTAGTTCGCGCGCTCGGCCAGCCCGGTGACCCGGTCCATGGCCGCCTGCGCGTCGCGCGACAGGTGCGCCTGCTTGACGATCCGCGCCGCGCTCTGCCGCGGCGTCTCCGACACCGGCCAGGAGTAGCCCAGGTCGGTGGCGCTGTCCCGGACCTCGGCCCAGGCCGCCAGGATCCGCAGCCGCTCCGGGTCGGCCTCCGGCCGGCCGGCCGCGGGCAGGTCCGCCGACTCCCATCGCAGGGCCACGTCGGCCTCGGTATCGGGTTCGCCGCGCTTGGCCGGCTTGTCGGACCGCCGTCCGGACGCCAGCTTGGCGCGGGCCCGGCGCCGCGCGATCCGCAGCGCCATCGGCACACAGGCCAGCAGCAACAACACCAGCGTGATGACGCGCAGCGCGATCGCATAGCCGGAACCGCCGAACAGCCAGTACTGCAGGAACCGAGGCACCGCCCCGAACCAGCCCAGCCAGCTGAACTTATGCTTCGGCGCCGCCGCCGCGTTCTGCGAGTCGTCGCCGCAGCCGCCGGACTTGCGCACGTTCACCGGGCAGTTGGCGTCGACCGAGGACGCCCCGTTCGGCGCCGCGGACGTGCTCGGCGTCGATGTCGGCGCCGTGGAGGAGACGGTCGTCGGAACGGTGTTGTACTTCGGCACCACGCCGTTGCCGCCGCTGAGGCCGGGATTGTCGATGCCGACCGTCGGTTCGAACCGCAGCCAGCCCACGCCGTGGAAGAACAGCTCCGGCCAGGCGTGGTAGTCGTGATTCCGGACCACGTAGGTGCCGTCCGCCTTCGGCGAGGAGCCGGGCGTGAAGCCCAGCGCCACGCGGGCCGGGATGCCGAGCGAGCGCGCCATGGCGACCATGGTCTCGGCGTAGTACTGGCAGAAGCCCTTCTTGTTCTGCAGGAACCACTTCATGCTGTCCGCCCCGGCCGCCGGGGGCGTCTTCAACGTGTAGCTGTAGCCGTTCGTCTTGAAGTAGTTCTGGATCAGGGTCGCCTTGTCGATCGGGTTGGTCTTGGCCTGAGTGATCCGATGGGCGAGATCGGACACCTCACGGGGGATCCCGTCGGTGTCCATGTCGTCGTCCAGATGGAACTGTGCCCTGTCGCCCTGGGTGGGCAGGTCGGCGAGGTTCAGCGCCGTCGCGGACAGCTGGTCCGGGGAGGTGTCGTAGACCAGGGCGCTGTACTTCATGCCCTTGTAGACCTGGCCGGGGCCCAGCACCGCCAGGTTGTCGGTGTCGACGCTGAACCCGTTCGGCGTCGGGCTCGGGATCTTGTAAGCCGGATACGGCACCGGCAAGGTGTTGTCGGAGGAGGCGCTGTCCTGGTCCTGGGTGCCGGCGTCGGTGAGGTAGTTGATGGTGACCTTGAAGGTCTTGGGCTGGGGCGGCGGGTATCCCGGCACCTCCTTGGTGATCAGCCCGTCGTCCCCGAACGGCTCCATCCGGGCCTTCGGGTCCGGGACGAACGCCCCGTCCTTCGCGGTGGGGCTGAACACGTCGGCGGTCTGGAACCGCAGGTACAGCGGCTTGGGGGCGGTGTAGGTCAGAACCACGTCGTCGGAGGACGAGGACAGGTTTCCGCGCAGGTCCACCTTCAGGCTGAACGAGTGCTTCTTGCCGCCGCCCGACCCCGGCCCGTCGCCGCTGTTCGGCCCGATGCCGAACAGGCCGCCGGAGACCGTGGGCAGCAGCACCGGCGCGAGCACCGCGGCGGCCAGCGCCAACGTCGTGATCTGATGGCCGGTGGCGGCGATCGGACCGGTGTCGACCTTGGCCCGGGCCGCCGGATCGGGCTTGCCGTCCGAGCCGGTGCGGCGCGCGCCGGCGTGCACCAGCGGCCGCCCCCAGCGGCCCAGCCGGTCCCGGCCCTCGGCCGACAGCAGCGCGGTGAAGCCGCCGGCGGCCAGCGCGAACGCCAGCCAGTCGTAGCCGCCGCCGCTGCGGGTGGCCGGGACCAGGTACAGCGCCAGCAGCGGCAGGCCGGCCAAGGGCGCCGCGGCGTAGGTCGCGGCCAGCGCGTCCACCAGGACCGCCAGTGCGCTCAGGGAGAGCACCAGGATCGCGGCGATGCCGGGAGTGGGGTCGCCGCCGACGAAGGTGTCGCGGATGTCGTGCGCGCCGGTCGAGTACAGGTCGCCGAGCCGGTGGAACACCGCCCAGGTGGGCAGCACCCCGGCGAACGCCTGGTCGTGCGCCAGCAGCACCATGTCGTACCAGAACACGGCGAGCGTCTGCGCGGCCACCGCCAGCGGCCGGGACCGGATCAGCCGGCGGAACAGCTCGCCGGCGGCGGTGGAGACGATGACCGCCAGGACGATCGGCCACACCCAGGACCCGCTGTGCAGCAGCCGCAGCAGTCCCGAGGAGGTGAGCAACAGTGCGACCGCCGCCGCGATGCCTATGCGCGCCCGGCCGGTCATCGGACACCGCCGGCTGTCCGAGCCTCGATGCGAGCCCCGTGCCTCATCGCGCCGCCCCCATTTCCATTCCGCTGCTGCTGTCGCCGCTGATTCCCGCGATCCCCGTGCTCCCGGTGCTTCCGGTGCCGCGCCTGGCCGCCTGCTCCCACAGGTCCGGCACCCGGTCCCCGGGCTCCACCTCCACCACGCGCCAGCCGCCGACCCGCAGCACCTGCGCCGAGCCCTGGAACCGGGCCCGCGCGTACTCCTGCGGGCTGCCGCCGAGCCAGGACGCGGTGTCCATGGCGAACGCGACGCCCGAGGTCGTGGAGTGCCGCACCCGGGCCAGTTCCGAGGCGTCGTCACCGCTCAGGTCGCCGAGCACGGCGAGCACCAGGCTGTCGCCGCCGCCCTGGCGCAGCATCGCGTTGGCGCCGGACAGCGTCGCGGCGTTGCTCATCTCCACCACCGCCAGCGCGTCCAGCAGCATGCCCTCGAAGTCCAGGCCGACGGCCGCTGAGGAGTCGTGCGCCGCGGCGGTCACCGCCTGGCCGGTCTCGGTCAGCAGCCGCACCGCGTAGCCGCGCCGGGCCATGTGGATCGCGATCGACGCCGCCGCCGAGACCGCCCACTCGAAGGACGAGGCCGGGCCGTCGCCGCGGTGCGCGATGGCCCGGGTGTCCAGCAGGATCGTCGCGCGGCTCTGCCACACCTGCTCCTCGCGGCGCACCATCAGCTCGCCGGTGCGCGCGGTCGAGCGCCAGTGCACGCGGCGCAGGTCGTCGCCGTGCCGGTACTCCCGGGTGCCGATGTCGTCCTCGCCGGCGGCGGCCACCGAGGTCGCGTGCCCCTCGCCGCGGCCGCTCCAGGCCTGGCCCACCGGGGCGTTCGGCAGCACGTGCACCTGCGGGGTGACCGTCAGCGCGTGCTGCGCCGAGAACGAGCGGGACAGCTCCACCAGCCCGAACGGGTCGGCCAGCCGCAGCGCCAGCGGCCCGAGCAGGTAGCGGCCGCGCACGTCCGAGCGCACCCGGTACACCACCCGCCGCCGGCCGTGCGGCTCCACCTTGTTCAGCACGAACCGCGGCCGGGAGCCGAGCACGTACGGCACCCGGTCCTCCACCAGCAGCGTGCCCGAGGGCAGCCGGGAGACGTTCTCCAGCCGCAGGTGCACCCGCGCCTCCTGGCCGACGCCGACCCGGGCCGGCTCCAGCGCCCGCCGGCACGACACCCGGTAGCGGGTGCGGGCCAGCACCATGATCGCGATCAGCGGCAGCACGGCCAGCAGCGCGCCGACCCGCAGCAGCACCTTGTAGTCGAACAGCATGCCGGAGGCCATCGCGGCCAGCCCGGCGGCCAGGAAGGACCGGCCGCGGGTGGTCAGCCCGGACAGCCGGCCGCCCCGGCCGTCGCTGTTCTCCGCGTTCTGATTCTGTTGGGCGGACACCGGTGCCCTCCTGCCGCAGGGGATGATCGGGCCTTGCTCGGGTGCGGCGGCCTGGCGGCCGCGGCGGTCAGCGGCGCAGGTGCGCGGCGCCGCCCAGGGCGGGCACCGGCACCGCGGCCACCAGGCCGGCCACCACCTGCTCGGTGGTCCGGCGGCTGATCTGGGTCTCGGCGGTGGGCAGCAGCCGGTGCGCCAGCACCGAGGCCGCCAGCTTCTGCACGTCGTCCGGGAGCACGAAGTCGCGGCCGTCCATCGCCGCGGCCGCGCGCGCGGCCCGGACCAGCTGCAGCGTGGCCCGCGGCGAGGCGCCCAGGCGCAGCTCCGGCGAGGTGCGCGAGGCGTTCACCAGGTCGATCGCGTACCGCCGGACCTCGTCGGAGACGTGGACGGCGCGCACGGTCTCGATCAGCCGGGCCACCTCGGCGGCGTCGGCCACCGGGCGCAGCGCCTCCAGCGGCGAGACCTGGCCGTGCGTGTCCAGCATCCGCAGCTCGGCCGCCGGCGAGGGGTAGCCCACCGAGATGCGGGCCATGAACCGGTCGCGCTGCGCCTCCGGCAGCGGGTAGGTCCCCTCCATCTCGATCGGGTTCTGGGTGGCCACCACCATGAACGGCGACTCCAGGTGGAACGTGGTGCCGTCGACCGTCACCTGCCGCTCCTCCATCGACTCCAGCAGCGCCGACTGGGTCTTGGGGGAGGCCCGGTTGATCTCGTCGCCGACCACGAAGTTGGCGAAGATCGCGCCCGGCTTGAACTCGAAGTCCTTGCGCTGCTGGTCGAAGATCGACACGCCGGTGATGTCCGAGGGCAGCAGGTCCGGGGTGAACTGGATGCGGCGCACCGTGCAGTCGATCGACCTGGCCAGCGCCTTGGCCAGCATGGTCTTGCCGACCCCCGGCACGTCCTCCAGCAGCAGGTGGCCCTCGGCCAGCAGCACCGTGACGGCCAGCTTCACCACCTCGGGCTTGCCCTCGATGACCGTCTCCACAGCGGCCCGGATGCGGCCGGTGGTCTCGGCCAGGCGCTGCAGGTCCGCGGCCCCGGCCCCGGCGCCGCCGCCGACCGCCGCCGCCGCGGCGCGCGCCGCGGGGACCGCGCCGGCGTTCAGGGCGCCGGGGTCCCCGGTGTATCCCACCTCGCTGTTGCTGCCGACCGTCACAGGATCCTCCCATGGTTCGATCGGCCGCGCGGTGTTCGCGCGGCCGCCCCGCCTCGGCCGCGGATCGGCGGGATAGGACCCCGCGGTCGTCCGGCCCCCGCCGTGCGCGTCTTCACGTACGGCTGCTCTGTTCTCCCCCGGTTCGCGAGGTATGCGCTCGTGGGAAAACACAGTATTCCTCAGATCTTCGCTCACGCCGGGCCGCAATGGGCAACGGGTCCGGCGAATTCGTCGCGCGCTGGTCTGGACCACGCCGGTTTCGCGGCCCGCGACAGAAGGACGCGCGGGGCCCCCGAATGGTTCGACCCCCGTTCGGGGCAATCCCGGCCGACTCCCTTGCGGTCACTGTGACCTGCCAATACTCGCTTTTCAGGGGTTGCCCGAGCGGTTTGGTGGAGTACAGTGGGGGGAAGTGGAGCGAGGCGGGGTCGCCCACGGACTACCGCGCTCGGCGCAGATTTTTTACGGACCCCGCGAGCTGGAAGTGGACGCCGACCGGTCGTGACGGCCGGTCGCCGCGAGAGGAGGCGCGAGTGTTCCTCGGGACCTACACGCCCTCCTTGGATGACAAGGGACGGCTGATCCTGCCGGCCCGCTTCCGCGAGGAGCTGGCCGCCGGGCTCGTGGTCACCAAAGGGCAGGAGCGCTGCCTGGCGGTGTGGACCGTGGCCGGCTTCGCCGAGCTGACCGAGCAGATGCGCAGCGCCGCGCGGCCCGGCTCGCCCGAGGCCGCCATAGGGCGCTCGTCCCGGGACTACTACCGGGTGTTCTTCGCCAGCGCCTACGACTGCGTACCGGACTCGCAGGGGCGGATAGTCATCCCGGCGCCGCTGCGCCAGTACGCGGACCTGACCCGGGAGTGCGTGGTGATCGGCGCCGACACCCGGCTGGAGATCTGGGACGCCGCGGCGTGGGCCGGCTACTTGTCGGAAGCGGAGTCGGCGTACTCCGCGACCGGATCGGGGGCGGTCTCTTAGCGGGTTTCCCCAGACGACGGCTCCGCCGCGGCACGCCGCGCACCCTGTGGCCTCCTCCCGCTCGACCGGCATCGCCGGAGCTGGCACACCTTCCCCGGTGCCAGCCCCCGGCGGCCGGCCTTGAACGGGCGGGGACCAGAAGGCGCGCGGCGTGCCGGGCTTGCGAGCCGGAGCCGGTCCGGCTCGATACGGTGAGCCTGCAAGGCGCGGTACGGCGCGGTACGGATTGGTGAAGGCGGCTCATGACAAGCGCGACGCACATCCCGGTCATGCTCGAACGCTGCGTCGAGATCCTCGGCCCGGCACTCGGGCGCCCGGGCGCGGTCGTGCTGGACGCGACGCTGGGGCTCGGCGGCCACAGCGAGGCGTTCCTGCAACGGTTCCCCGAGGCGCGGCTGATCGGCCTGGACCGCGATCCGCAGGCGCTGGACGCGGCGGGCAAGCGGCTGGCGCCGTTCGGCGAGCGCGCGACGCTGGTGCACGCGGTGTACGACGAGATCCCCGAAGTACTGGAGCGGCTCGGCGTGGCAACGCTGTCCGGGACGCTTTTCGACCTCGGAGTCTCCTCGCTCCAGCTCGATATGCGCGAGCGCGGATTCGCCTACAGCTACGACGCGCCGCTGGACATGCGGATGGATTCGTCGCGGGGGATCACGGCGGCGGATGTGGTGAACACGTATCCGGCCACGGAGATCGCCCGCATCCTGCGCGACTACGGCGAGGAACGCTTCGCGCGGCGCATCGCCGACAGGATCGTGGCCGAGCGGGAGCGGGAACCGTTCACCACCACCGCGCGTCTTGCGGAGTTGGTACGGGATGCGATCCCGGCGGCCACCCGCCGCACCGGCGGCCATCCGGCCAAGCGTGCGTTCCAGGCGCTGCGGATCGCGGTGAACGACGAACTGGCGGTGCTGGAGCGGGCTCTGCCGGCGGCGGTCGCGGCGACCGGCCGGGCCGGACGGATCGCGGTGCTGTCGTACCACTCGCTGGAGGACCGGCTGGTCAAGCGGGTGTTCGCGGCGGCCTCGGAGTCGGCCGCACCGCCGGGACTGCCGGTGGTGCCGGAGCAGTACCAGCCGAGGTTCCGGCTGCTGACCCGCGGCGCCGAGCCGCCGACCGCGACGGAGATCGAGGAGAACCCGCGCGCGGCGAGCGCGAAGCTGCGGGCCGTTGAGCGGGTGCGGGAGGGATAGCGATGGCTTGGGACGGTGACGGCGGGTCGGGCTCGACCGGCGACGGCGGCGCCGACAAGACCGGCGGCGCGGCCGGTCCGGTGCGCGGCGGTGCGCTGTCGCCGCGGCTGGTCGTGCTGGCCGGACGCAAAGGCAAGCCGTCGCTGCTGCCGTTCGTCGCGGTGTTGCTGGTGCTGGGGCTGCTCGGGATGCTGGCGCTGCTGCTGCTGAACACCGAGCTGAACGAGGGCGCGTTCACCATAAAGCAGCAGAAGGCCACCGCGACAAAGCTCACCCAGGAAGCCGAGCGGATCCAGCAGTCGCTCGCCAGCCTGGACGGCCCGGGAGCGCTGGCCGCCAAGGCGTCGGAGCTCGGCATGGTGCCAAACGGGAATCCGGCGTTCCTGGCGCCGAACGGCTCGGTCCTGGGATCGCCGTCGGCCGCGCCCACCTCCTCACCGGCCGCGCCGACTCCCGCCGGGGCGCCGGCCGGCGCCCAAGTCCTGCCGGCCGCTCCGACGACGACACCGACGCCCGGCCCCACCCAGCCGCAGCCGACCCCGCCCGCGCCGCCGGCCGGTACCGGCCGATGAACAGCCCCTCAGCCACCACGCATCTGCCACGGGGAGCACGCCGATGAGTGACCGCGACCGCCCGATCGACCCGCGCACCGGCCGTCCGCGTCAGCCTTCGAAGGGTCAGCCGCCGCGCCAGAGCGGGCAACCGGGCCGCACGGAGCAGCCGAACCGCACCGGTCAGCCGGCCCGGCCCGGCCAGCGCCCCCGCAAAGCACCGGTCCGCCAGCTCGCGCCCCGCCGCCCGGCGCCCGCGCCGTCCCCGCCGCGCCCCCCGGCCCCCCGCACCCCCACCCTCCGCATGGGCTCGCCGCGCCGCCGCCTGCGCATCACCATGTTCGCCCTGCTCTTCGCCTTCTCCCTGTTCGCCGGCCGGCTGTTCCAGCTCCAGGCCGTCGACGAGAAGGGCTACGCCAAAGCCGCCGACGCCGGGCGCGAGGCGACCGCCGTCATCCACGCCTCGCGCGGCGCCATACTGGCCGCCGACGGCAGGCCGCTGGCGGTCTCCGTCGAGGCCTACGACGTCACCGCCGACCCCACGCTGGTCGCGAAGTACCACGAGGACGTCGACGAGCTCTCCGCCAAGCTGGCCGGGCTGTTCTCCGCCGCGCCCGAGTACGCCGAGGGCGGCGCGCCCAGCGCCGCGACGCTGAGGGCCGCGCTGACCAAGCCGGACACCCGCTACGTGATCCTGGCCAAGAAGGTCTCGCCGGCGACCTGTGCGAAGGTGCGGCAGCTTGCCGTGTCCAACACCAGCAACCCGAAGAGCATCGTCGGGGTCTACACCAACTCCCGCGACGACCGCCGCACTTATCCCGGCGGGACGCTCGGGGCGAACCTGATCGGCTTCACCGACGGCGACGGCGTCGGCAAGGCCGGGATCGAGCAGATGCTGAACGCCCGCCTGGCCGGCAAGGACGGGCAGGAGTCGTACCAGGCCGCCGCCGGGGTGGAGATCCCGACCACCGGTGTGAACCTCAAGCCCGCGGTGGACGGCGAGTCGGTGCGGACCACGATCGACCCGGACATCCAGTGGGCGGCGGACCAGGCGCTGGCCGAGGAGGTGAAGAAGTCCGGCTCGCTGTCCGGCACCGTCGTGGTGCAGGACGTGAAGACCGGCCAGATCCTCGCGCTGTCCAACTACCCGACCTTCGACCCCCGGCACATCACCTCCGCCGACGGCCCGAACCTGGGCAACCGCGCCTTCACCGAGCCCTTCGAGCCCGGCTCGGTGGCCAAGGTCATCACCATGTCCGCCGCCATCCAGGAGGGCGTGGCCGAGCCCGGGACCCAGCTGCCGCCGTTCACCTCGCCGCAGCGGGTCGGGATATACCCGCCCTGGGTGGCCAACGACGACGTGTCGCACGGCCCGTGGAGCCTGACCATGACCGGCGTGCTGGCCAAGTCCTCCAACATCGGCACCATCGAGGTCGCCGACCTGTTCGCGCCGCACGGCCTGGACCGCAACCAGACCGTCGCCAAGTACCAGCGGCTGTTCGGCTTCGGGAAGAAGACCGGCATCGGCTTCCCCGGCGAGACCGGCGGCCTGCTGGACCCGCCCGAGAAGTGGAGCGACAGCGAGCGCTACACCGTGCTGTACGGCCAGGGCCTGTCGGCCACCGCCGTGCAGGACGCCTCGGTGTATCAGACCATCGCCAACGGCGGCGTGCGGATCGCGCCATCTCTGGTGGCCGGCTGGCCCGACGCCTCGGGCAAGTTCATCCCGGCCCCGGCGCCGCAGCAGACCCCGGTGGTCAGCGCCGAGACCGCGACCAAGGTGTCGCAGATGCTGGAGGCGGTCACCACCGATGAGCACGGCACCGGCTCCACCGCGAAGATCCCCGGCTACCGCGTCGCCGGCAAAACCGGCACCGCGGACCGCTATGACGACAAGCTCGGCGCCTACAACGGCTACACCGCCTCGTTCATCGGCTTCGCCCCGACCGACAAGCCGCAGATCGTGGTCGCGGTGTCGCTGCAGAAGCCGGTCGGCGCGCACTTCGGCAGCGAGGTCGCCGCGCCGGTGTTCACGAAGGTGATGTCGTTCGCGCTGCAGAGCCGCGGCGTGGCGCCGACCGGGACGCCGCCGGCGGACCTGCCGACCACGTATGGCACCAAGAACTACTAGTGCCGTATCAGCGAACGTTTGCCCGGTCGGGTTGTCCTTTCGGATCGGCAGTCAGCCGCGTGACTTCGATAGGCAGGACGGCGGGATGTGGCGCCGCCCTGTGCCGCGGCTGAAAACGGCTTGTCCGCTGCCATACGGCCCTCTAACGTCCCGCGGGTGACCTATCTGAGCCCCCTGGCTTACCTGCTCGGCCTCGAAGGAGTGGCCCTCCTGCGAGGTCTGAAGGAGGGCAGCGGCGACCAAGCCTTCGTCGAAGCCCGCATCGCCGAGATCCGGACACTGCTGGCCGACCCGGCGCTGGCCGCGTCCCCGGGCGTCGAGGCCGTCCCAGGCGGCATCTCCACTGACGAGGTATACCGGGAGTGGGCGCACACCTATGACGAGCCCAACTCGATGATCCAGTTCGAGGAGCCGTTCATCCGCGCCATTGTGGACGATCTGCCGGTCGGCACGGCCCTCGACGCGGCTTGCGGCACCGGCCGGTACGCAGCGCACCTGGCCGAGCTCGGCCATCGGGTCATCGGCATCGACGCCTCGCCCGACATGCTCACCATCGCCGCCGGCAAGGTGCCGGACGCTGCCTTCCACCGCGCCGAGCTGACGTCGATCCCGCTGCCGGATCGGTCGGTCGACTTGATCGTGTGCGCGCTGGCGCTATGCCACGTGCCGGACCTCGCCCCGGTGTTCGCCGAGTTTGCGCGCGTCCTGCGGCCCGGCGGGCACCTGGTCCTCTCGGACCCTCATGTGCTGCTCGCCTACCTGTGTCCAACGGTCCCCCGCACGCCGGGTGCGGATGGACGGCCCACGACCTTCACCGAATACCACCGGCAGCTCAGTGACTACCTCGCTGCGGCGCTCCCCGTGGGCTTCCAGGTGCGCCACTGCGCCGAGCCGCACATCCGCACCAAGAATTCCACCACGGCCAGCGTTCCCACCGTCATCCCCGGCTCGGACAACCCGCAACTCGACTGGGAACTGCTCGGCTGGGTGCCCGAGGCGCTCCATGTCGTGATGGACGTGCCCTGTGTCGTAATCTGGCACTTCCAACTGGCCGACATGGCGGGCTAGTGCCAGTGCCGCATCATCAGGCAACGTTCGCCCTGGTGACGATCTGACATAGGCGGACGTTGTCTGCATGCCGGTTCCGCCAGGCGATGTAGCGGCGGATCATGCTGCCTTGTTCCTTGAGGCCGCGTAAGCCCTCAAGGATTAACGCGGCGCCGCACTAGGAACCGGGACTAGAACCACTAGGACCTCGGTACTAGGCGCGGCTAGGAAGCGGGACGAGCAAACCTGGTACCCGGCACCGCGGCCGCTGGACGCTCCGGGCAAGGACCTGCCGGTATGGTCGGTGGTCACGCGGGGGCGCGAACATCTCCGGGAGCACTGAGCGCACGACTGCGTACCGTGAACCGGTAGCCTTCGGCACGTGCCCCAACTGACCGTCCCCGCCGATCCGACGACGTATCGGGATCCCATGACCTCCACGCCGCGCCCGCAGAACGTCCCGCAGCACACCGTCCGCGCCTGCGCCGAGCTCATTGGGGCGGCCATCGCCGGCGCGGCCGATCCGGACGCCGTGGTCACGGGCATCTCGCACGACTCGCAGGCGATCCGGCCGGGCGACGTCTACGTGGCCTGGCCCGGTGCCGCGCGGCACGGCGCCGAGTTCGCCCCCGGCGCCGTCGAGGCCGGGGCGGTCGCGGTGGTCACGGACGCCGCCGGCAGCGTGCTGCTCGCCGGCCTCCCGGTCCCGGTCCTGGTCACCGCGGACGTCCGCGGCACCGCCGGCCGCCTGTCGGCTTTCGTCTACGGCGACCCGGCGACCCGGCTGGCGATGTTCGGCGTCACCGGCACCAACGGCAAGACCACCACCAGCTACCTGATCGACGGCGGGCTGCGCCGCGCGGGCCGCACCACCGGCGTCATCGGCACCGTCCAGATCATCATCGGCGACGAGGTGGTGCCCTCGGTGCGCACCACGCCCGAAGCGCCGGATCTGCAGGCGATCCTCGCCACCGCCGTCGAGAAGGGCGTCGACGCCATCGCGATGGAGGTGTCCAGCCACGCGCTGGCCTACGGCCGCACCGCCGGGATCCGCTTCGACACCGCGGCGTTCCTCAACCTGACCCAGGACCACCTGGACTTCCACGCCGACTTCGAAGACTACTTCCAGGCCAAGGCGAAGCTGTTCACCCCGGACTACACCCGGCGCGCGGTCGTCGACGTCGACGACGCCCACGGCCGGCGCATCGTCGAGCGCTGCCACGCCGACGGCGTCGAGGTGCACACCTTCGCCATCAAGGGCGGACCGGCCGACTGGCGCGCCGAGGACATCGAGCTCGGCGCCGACGCCTCGACCTTCACCGTGCTCGCTCCCGACGGCCGCCGGTACAAGGCCTCGGCCGGCCTGCCGGGCGCCTTCAACGTCGCGAACGCGCTGGGCGCGATCGTGATGCTCGCGGTCTCCGGGATCGACGTCGAGACCGCGATCGCCGGGGTGGCCGACGTGCACGGCGTCCCGGGCCGTATGGAACGGGTGCAGGTGCCGGGCCAGGAGTTCCTGGCGCTCGTGGACTACGCCCACACCCCCGACGCGGTCGAGACGGCGCTCGCCGCGCTGCGGCCGGTCGCCGAGCGCGGCCGCGGGCGGCTGCGCGTGGTGGTGGGCTGCGGCGGGGACCGCGACAAGAGCAAACGGCCGCTGATGGGCGCCGCCGCGGTGCGGCTCGCCGACGAGGCGGTGTTCACCGACGACAACCCGCGTTCGGAGAGTTCAGCCGACATTCTCGCGGCCGTCACCGCCGGTGCCGACGCCGAACTGGCCGGGGCCGCGCAGAATTACCGCGTGGTCGCCGACCGGGCCGAGGCGATCGCCTACGCGGTGGCCGCCAGCGGCCCCGGCGACGTGCTGATCGTCGCCGGCAAAGGACATGAGCAGGGGCAGGAGATCGCAGGAGTGAAGAAGCCGTTCGACGACCGGGTGGTGCTGCGCGCCGCGCTGGAGGCATCGGCGGGGGCCGGTCCGGCTGAGGCCGTGTCGGCTGGGGCCAAGACACAGAAGGACCGCGGCGAGCAGTGAGTCCCCACAATCTCGGCTGGATCGCGCGCACCGTCGGCGGCTCCCTCAGCGGCCCGCCCGGCACGACCGAAGCGGAGCTCGCAGGGCTCGAAGTCGCCGGCCCCGTGGTGTTCGACTCGCGGGACGCCGTCCCGGGCGCGCTGTTCGCGGCGTTCCCCGGCGAGCGGGCCGACGGGACGGACTTCGTCCAAGCGGCGGTCGACAAGGGGGCGGTCGCGGTCCTCGCGGCCCCCGACACCGCCTATCGCAAGCCGTGGGCCGGCCGGGGGAGCGTGCCGACCGTCACGGTCACCGGCGACCTGCTGCACGCCCTGGCCGCGCTGGCCACCGCCCACCTGGCGGGGCTGCCCCGCACCACCGTCATCGGGCTGACCGGCTCGGCCGGCAAGACCACCACCAAGGACCTGATCGGCCGGCTGGCCGCCGAACTCGGCCCGGCCGTGGCGCCCAAGGGCAGTTTCAACAACGAGCTCGGATTCCCGATCACGGTGCTGCGCACCGATGAGGACACCCGCTACCTGGTCGCCGAGATGGGCGCGCGCGGGCGCGGCCACATCAGGTCGCTGACCCGCATCGCACCGCCGCGGATCGGCGTGGTGCTCAACGTCGGCACCGCGCACCTCGGCGAGTTCGGCAGCCCGGAGGCGATCGCCGAGGCCAAGGGCGAGCTGGTCGAGGCGTTGCCGGCGGCCGGAAACTGCAACCCGGACCTGGACGGCGTCGCGATCCTGAACGCCGACGACCCGCGGGTGCGGGCGATGGCCGCCCGGACCAGGGGCCGCGTGGTGCTGTTCGGCGAGGGTGCGGACGCCGATGTGCGCGCCGAGGACGTACGGGTCGGCCCGGACGGCCGCGCGTCCTTCACGCTGCTGTACCGCGACGGCGAGGGCCCGCATCGGGTGCCGGTCGCGCTGCGCCTGGTCGGCGAGCACCAGGTCGCGAACGCGCTGGCCGCCGCCGCGGCCGGTCTGGAACTGGGCCTGAGCGGCGAGCGGGTGGCCGCGGTGCTCTCGGCGGCCGAACCGGACAGCAAGTGGCGGATGGAGGTCCGCGAATCGGCTGACGGCGTCACGATCGTGAACGACGCCTACAACGCCAACCCGGACTCGACCCGCGCGGCGCTGAAGGCGCTGGCGACGATGGCGCGGGCCCGGCCCGGTGCCCGTTCCTGGGCGGTGCTGGGGGAGATGCTGGAGATCGGCGAGGCCTCCGCCGTCGAGCACGACGGGGTGGGGCGGCTGGCGGTACGGCTGAACATCGACCGGACGGTTGCGGTCGGGCCCGGGGCGACCGCGATCCACAGCGGCGCCTCCATGGAGGGGTCCTACGACGGGGAGTCCGTCGCGGTGCCGGACGCCGCGGCCGCCGTGGAATTCGTCCGCGCCGGGGCCCGCCCCGGGGACGTGGTGCTGGTGAAGGCGTCGCGCGGGATCGGGCTGGAGAAGCTCGCCGCCGCGCTCCTGGAACAAGCGACAGCGGGGGGAGTCCACGGGGATCACAGGGACGGCGACGCGCCGCAGGCGCGCGGTGCGGGAGGTGGCGGCCGGTGAGCACGATCGCGGCGATCCAGACCGGGGTGGGCACGGTGGTGCCGCACGCGGGTTCGGAGAGCGGCCTGCAGATGCGCGGGGTGCTCTACGCGGCGGGGATCGCGCTGTTCTTCTCGCTGATCGGCACGCCGATGGCGATCAAGTTCCTGGAGCGCTACGGCTTCGGCCAGCCGATCCGCGAAGACGGGCCCACCACTCACCAGGCCAAGCGCGGCACGCCGACGATGGGCGGCGTGGTGATCGTGCTGGCCACCCTGCTCGGCTACGGCTTCACCAAAGTGGCCACCATGCACACCCCGACCGTCTCCGGCCTGCTGGTGCTGTTCCTGATGGCCGGCATGGGCGTGGTCGGCTTCACCGACGACTTCCTCAAGGTCTTCCGCCAGCGCTCCCTGGGCCTGCGGGCCAAGGCCAAGATGGTCGGGCAGTGGATCGTGGCGATCGCCTTCGCGGTGATGGCGCTGCACTTCCCGAACACGGCGGGCCTGAAGCCGGGCAGCACGCACATCTCGTTCGTGCGCGACATCTCGGCGCTCGACCTCGGCGCGCTGCTGTTCGTGATCTGGGCCGGCCTGCTGATCGCCGGCGCCTCCAACGGCGTCAACCTCACCGACGGCCTGGACGGCCTGGCGACCGGCTCCTGCGTCATGGTCTTCGCCTCGTACGTGCTGATCGGGGTGTGGCAGCACGGCGAGTCCTGCGCCGTGCTGGCCGGCGCGAACGGCTGCTACCCGGTCCGGGATCCGCTGGACCTGGCGATCGTGGCGGCGGCGATCATGGGCGCCTGTTTCGGGTTCCTGTGGTGGAACACCGCCCCGGCGAAGATCTACATGGGCGACACCGGCGCGCTGGCGCTCGGCGGCGCCTTGGCGGGCCTGGCGATCTGCTCGCAGACGGAGCTGCTGCTGGCCGTGCTCGGCGGCCTGTTCGTGATCGTCACGTTGTCGGTGGTGATCCAGGTGACGTACTTCAAGATCAGCGGCGGTAAGCGGGTGTTCAAGATGGCGCCGCTGCATCATCACTTCGAGCTGGTGGGGTGGCCCGAGGTCACTGTGGTGGTGCGGTTCTGGATTATTTGCGGGCTGTTCTGCGGGTTGGGGCTGGGTGTGTTCTATGCGGGGTGGATCACGGTCAAGTAGGCCGTTCGACCTTCCGCGGCAAAGGCCGCGCCCCACCGCTCCGACGCGGCGGGGCGCGGCCTTTTCAGCTCACCGGCTACCCGCGCGACCAGCTCCTCGCCACCCGCTCGGCCAACGCCGCCAGATGGAACCCGGCCCGTGCCATCGCCTCCTGCGCCGACCCCGCCTGCTCGGCCACTTCATACGCGGCGGCGAAGCCGGCGTTGGCCAGTTCGCGCTTGCCGACCTCGACCAGGCCGGCCAGCACGACGCAGGGGCGCCCCGACTTCAGCGCGGCCTCGGCCACGCCGGTGGGCACCTTGCCGCCCAGCGAGCTGTGGTCGAAGCGGCCCTCGCCGGTGATCACCAGATCGGCGTCGGCGATCAGCTCGGCCAGACCGGTCTCGGCGATGACCGTGCCGATGCCGGGCACGCGACGGCCGCCGAGCAGGAGCAGGCCGTAGCCGAGGCCGCCGGCCGCGCCGGCGCCGGGGGCGTCCAGGGTGCGGCGGACCGCGCCGTCGGCCTGGCCGATGCGGCCGGCGAGTTCGGCGAAGTGGGTCAGGGCGGCGTCCAGGCGCTGGACGTCGTCCGGGGTGGCGCCCTTCTGCGGGCCGAAGACGGCCGCCGCGCCGCGCAGGCCCAGCAGCGGGTTGTCGACGTCGCTGGCGATGACGATCTCGACGCCTTCCAGCCGGCGCCGAGCCGCGCTCAGATCCAGCGACTCAAGGCTCTTCAGCGCCCCGCCCCCGGCGCGCAGCACCTCGGCCGGCTCGGCGCCGAGCGCGGCCAGCAGGCCGGCGCCGCCGTCGGTGGTGCAGGTGCCGCCAAGGCCGATCACCAAGCGGGTGGCGCCCTCGTCTAGCGCCGCGGCGATCAGCTCGCCGACGCCGAACGACGTGGCCGCCTTGGCGTCGCGCTCCCCGGCCGGCACCAGATGCAGACCACAGGCCTCCGCGACCTCGATGTAGGCGGTGACGCCGGCCTCGTCGGCGGGCACCGCGGAGCCCTCGCGCCGCACGAGCAGGAAGCGCGCGGTCACCTCCGCGCCCAGCGGGCCGGTCACCGTCACCAGCCGCTCGCCGCCCTCGCCGCGGGTCCCGGCGATGGTGTCGAGGAAGCCGGGGCCGCCGTCCGACATCGGCACCCCGATCAAATCGTCGTCCGGCGAGGTGCGCAGCCACCCCTGCCTGACGGCGGCGACGGCCTCGGGGGCGCTGAGCGTTCCGGCGAACTTGTCCATGGCGATCACGATGCGCACGCCACGGATGGTAACCGTTTTCCGTCCCGGGCCGCCGTCCCCGGCTGTTGTGACGTCCGCCACGGGGGACCGGCCGGGCTTCTCGTCAGACTGACGCCAGGGTATGATCTATTAACGTCAGTTAGACGAAAAGGGGTCAGGGAGCATGTCCACTCTTTCCACGGTTCCGGCGCCGGCCTTCCAGGAGCCGGCTCCCACGCCGGTCAGCCTGCTCCTGCTCGGCCGCGGCGCCGACCCGCGCAGCGAACGCGGCGTGGAGTGTCCGGGCGACCTGCCCCCGGCTTCCGACCCCGACCTGGTGGCCCGTGCCGAGGCGGCCAAGGCCGAGCTGGGCGACCGGCTGTTCGTGCTCGGCCACCACTACCAGCGCGACGAGGTCATCCGGTTCGCGGACGTCACCGGCGACTCCTTCAAGCTGGCGCAGCAGGCCGCGGCCCGGCCCGAGGCGGAGTTCATCGTCTTCTGCGGCGTGCACTTCATGGCCGAGTCCGCCGACATCCTCACCTCCGACGCCCAGCGGGTGATCCTGCCGGATCTGGCCGCCGGCTGCTCGATGGCCGACATGGCCACCGCCGAGCAGGTCGAGCGCTGCTGGGAGCGGCTGGAGGATCTTGGCATCGCCGAGCGCGTGGTACCGGTGTCCTATATGAACTCCTCGGCCGACATCAAGGCCTTCACCGGCCGGCACGGCGGCACGATCTGCACCTCCTCCAACGCCAAGCGCGCGCTGGAATGGGCCTTCGGTAAGGGCGAGGCGGTCCTGTTCTTGCCGGACCAGCACCTCGGCCGCAACACCGCCGTGCGCGACATGGGCTACTCGCTGGCGGACTGCGTCGTCTACAACCCGCACCGCCCGAACGGCGGCCTCACCGACGACGAGCTGCGCAACGCCAAGATGATCCTGTGGCGCGGCCACTGCTCGGTCCACGGCCGCTTCACGCCGGAGTGTGTCGACGAGGTCCGCGAGCGCATCCCGGGCGTGAACGTGCTGGTGCACCCCGAGTGCCGCCACGAAGTGGTGGAGAAGGCCGACTACGTCGGCTCCACGGAGCGCATCATCACCCTCCTGAACGAGGCCGAGCCGGGCAGCGCCTGGGCCATCGGCACCGAGCTGAACCTTGTCAAGCGCCTGGCCGCGGAGCACCCGGACAAGCAGATCGCGTTCCTGGACAAGAGCATCTGCTACTGCTCCACGATGAACCGCATCGACCTCCCGCACCTGGTGTGGGCCCTGGAGGCGCTGGCCGAGGGCCGGGTGCCGAACGTGATCGAGGTCGACGCCGACACGGCGCACTACGCGCGGGTCGCGCTGGAGCAGATGCTGGCGCTGCCGTAGGCGGGTCCCCTTGAGACAGCACGACAGCCGCTCTCGCTCCCGCCCGACCTGTGCGACGATGGGGATGGAATAGCTTCCGGCAGCGCGTGGTTCGTCTGGTTGTGCAGGCGCGCTCCACGGGGCGCCGGTGTCCAGGAAAAAAGGAGTACGCATATGACCGTGCAGACGGCAGACCCCCAGGAGTCGACTGTCGCGCAGGGCATCGTCTTGACCGCCGAGGCGGCGGCCAAGGTTAAGTCGCTGCTGGAGCAGGAAGGTCGCGACGACCTGTCGCTGCGCGTCGCCGTGCAGCCCGGCGGCTGCTCGGGTCTGCGCTACCAGCTCTACTTCGACGACCGGTCGCTCGACGGTGACGTCGTCGCCGAGTTCGACGGTGTGAACGTGGTCACCGACCGCATGTCGGCGCCCTACCTGACCGGCGCGACGGTGGACTTCGTGGACACCATCGAGAAGCAGGGCTTCACGATCGACAACCCGAACGCGGGTTCGTCCTGCGCTTGCGGCGACAGCTTCAGCTAAGAACGAATCCCGCCTCCGGCCGATGCTCTGCGCGTATGCCGGAAGCGGAGAGCAGTACTTTTGGGTGGGCCCACCGGGCCCACCCTTTGGTGTGCCCGTGAACGCCCCTGCAGACAGAATCCGGAGTTCCCCGTGCGTGTAGCCGTCGCCGGTTCCATCGCGACCGACCATCTGATGAGCTTCCCCGGCCGCTTCGCCGAACAGCTGGTGGCCGAGCAACTCCACACCGTCTCGCTGTCGTTCCTGGTCGACTCCCTGGAGATCCGCCGCGGCGGCGTCGCGCCGAACATCTGCTTCGGCATGGGCGCCCTCGGCCTGCGCCCGGTCCTGGTGGGCAGCGCCGGCGAGGACTTCGGCGAGTACCGGTCGTGGCTGGAGCGGAACAACGTCGACTGCGAGTCGGTGCGGATCAGCGAACTGCTGCACACCGCGCGCTTCGTGTGCACCACCGACGCCGACCACAACCAGATCGCCTCCTTCTACACCGGCGCGATGGCCGAGGCCCGGCTGATCGAGATCGGGCCGGTCGCCGAGCGGGTGGGCGGCCTGGACCTGCTCCTGATCGGCGCCGACGACCCCGAGGCGATGCTCCGGCACACCGAGGAGTGCCGTGAGCGCGGCATCCCGTTCGCCGCCGACCCCTCGCAGCAGCTGGCCCGGATGCCCGGCGAGGACATCAAGCGCCTGATCGACGGCGCGCGCTACCTGTTCACCAACGAGTACGAGTCCGCGCTGATCGAGCAGAAGACCGGCTGGGACGCCGCCGAGATCCTGCGGCACGTCGGCACCCGGGTCACGACGCTCGGCTCGCAGGGCGTGCGGATCACACGGCTGGACCCCGACGCCGACGGCGGCGTGCAGGTGCTCAAGGTCCCGACGCCCAAGGAGGAGACGAAGGCCGACCCGACCGGCGTCGGCGACGCCTTCCGCGCCGGCTTCATCGCGGGCCTGTCCTGGGGCGCCGGCGAGGAACGGGCCGCGCAGGTCGGGTGCATGCTCGCCACGCTGGTGATCGAGACGGTCGGCACGCAGGAGTACGACCTGCGGCGCGGCCACTTCCTGGAGCGGTTCGCGATCGCTTACGGCGACGACGCGGCGATGGAGGTTTCACGGCACCTGACCGCCTGAGCCCGAACGGGCCTCACCGCAGCCGTTCGAGCACCCGGGGCAGCACGGCGAGGAACCGGTCGACGTCCGCCGCCGCCGTGCCGAACGGCAGCGACACGCGGACGTTGCCCCGGTCCGCGGCGCCCATCGCGACCAGGACGTGGCTCGGGGTCACGGTGTCGGAGGTGCACGCCGAGCCCGACGACACCTCGAACCCGGCCTCGTCCAGGTCGAGCACCAGGGCCTCGGCGTTGACCGCCGGACAGGAGAACGCGACGAGGTTCGGCAGGCGCTCGTCGGGATCGCCGAAGACCTCGATGTCGTCGGCGACGGTCGGGAGCTCCGCGCGCAGCCGGTCGGTGAGCGCCCGCAGCCGGACCGCCTCCGCCGCACGTTCGCTCTCCCGGGCGACGAGCGCGGCCGCCGCCGCGACCACGCCCGGCAGGTTCACGGCGCCCGGCACGCGGCCGTCTTCGTGCTCGTCGACCGCCCACGCGGGCGCGAACCGCGTCCCCTTGCGCACGGCCAGCACGCCGACGCCGGGCGGCCCGCCCCACTTGTGAGCCGAAGCACACAGCACCGACCAATGGCTCGGGACCGGGAGCCGCCCGACCACTTGTGCGGCGTCCACCAGCAACGGCACCCCGGCCTGGAGCGCGGCCTGGAACACCGGCGCCAGCGGCTGCACGGTGCCGACCTCGTGGTTCGCCGCCTGCAGACACGCCAGGGCGGTTCCGGCGATCCGCAGCTCCCGCTCGAACGCCTCGACGTCGACCCGGCCCAGCGCGTCGACGCCGACCACCGACACCACGCCCGACGCCGCCAGGATCTCGGCGATCGTCGGCTCGGTGGCGGAGTCCGACACCTCGCGATCGCCGCTCGGCAGCGGGCTCCGGTTTTCGCCGTCGCCCTGAGCGGACGCGACATGCACCTCCGCCGCGTGCAGCACCGAGGAATGCTCAACGGCTGACACCACCAGCCGCCGTCCCACGCGCCGCCGCCCGGCGAGCACGCCGGCGATCCCGTAGTGCACCGCAGCCGTCCCCGAAGCGGTGAACACCACTTCCCGGGCCCGGCAGCCCAGTACCTCGGCCACCGCAGCCCGCGCCTGATCCAGCAGCATCCGCTACAGCCGCGCCGGATCCGCCCAACCCTCGTCCAGGGCCGCCGCCAGCGCGGCGCGCGCGGCCGGGTGCGGGGGCTCGGCCGAGGCCGCGTCGAAATGTGTCACACCTTTGACCCTAGACGGCGTGCGGATCGGTGGCCGGGCGGAGAATCGCCGGAGCTCCGAGCCTGGCCGCACCCCTGTGTCAGACCGGCCACCAATCCGCACGCCCTCTTGCGAACCCCGGCCCGTCACGCGGGGTGCACGACCACTATCGAAACAGTGCTCGACGCCTGGCGCGCAGGTCCGGCGAGATCGTCAGGATGTGTGAGGCGCCGCCCCGCGCCACACCGTTAACCGGGACCTCCGCGCGCGGGGCAAATGGGGCTGGAGTAGGGTTTGGCCGCGAGAGAGAAGACACCGCCCTGGCAGGGCCGTGACGTGCGGGCCACCGGGCCGAACCGGTGCGGACCGGCGCCGCTGCCCGCCGCTATGGCTTGAA
>JAEKKI010000055.1 GCA_019510485.1 Catenulisporales bacterium | reverse complement strand
AGGCCGCTCGCCGCGCAGGCGCCGCCGGAGACATCGCGCCTGCCCTTGGGCGCGAAGGCCTGTCGCTGTTGACCTTGACCTGGACAAGACCACCGGCCAGGCCGCAGCAACCCCACCCGAGCCCGGGACGCCACAGGCAATCAACACCCTGCGCGAAGCCGTAGGAAAATGCCTGTGAAACAACACAACAACCGCACCGAACCGAACCAGCCGCACCGAACAACCGACCAACCACCCACACACACGTCAGAGGCGCTCTATGTCTGAGACCTGGGATCCCCTCGGCACCCTGCGCCGCACGCTGTGGATCGGCGGCGCGCAGTGGGCCGGCAAGTCGACGGTGGCGCGCATCCTGGCCCGGCGCCACGGCCTGACCGCGTACCACTACGACTACCACGACGCCCGTGGCCACCAGGACCGGCGCATCGCACGGCGGGTGGCGCTCGGCGAGCCGACAACCGATCCGGACCCTGAGACGGCGTGGGTGCACACGACCGCCGAGGCGATGGCCGCGGAGACCATCGCCGGCTTCCCGATCCGCTTCGAATGGGCGCTGGACGATCTGCGCGGGTTGTATACGGAGCGTCCGATCATCGCGGAAGGCTGGGGGTTGCGGCCGGAGTTGGTCGCGCCGCTGCTGGACGATCCGCGGCGGATGGTGCTTCTGGTCCCGACCGAGGAGTTCCGACGCCACCAGCTCGCGGTCCTGCCGCGCGCCGGGGCGATGAGCAGGCAGTTCAGCGATCCGGCGCGGGCTCAGGCGAACCGTGTCGAGCGCGATCGGCTGGTCGGCGCGGACGCGGCTCGCAAGGCCGGCGAGCTCAGGATCCGCGTGATCGAGGTTGACGGCTCACGAGATGCGGATGCGATCGCTGATGAGGTCGCTGAGCACTTCGGGCCATTCCTCGACGCGCATACGGCCACAGCAGCCTGATATCGCCGAAAGCTGTCGCCTCAGCCAGTCAGATGCCGCGCGAAGCCGGCGGTCTCCACAGTCCGCCCATCCGGCAGCACCGCGTAAGCCTCATATCCATCGCGCTTCTCGACCCACGCCAGACCGCGCTCCGGCCCCATCGCGAACACTGCGGTCGCGTAAGCATCGGTGTACGCGATCCGCTCGCCGATCAGCGTCACGGACGCGAAGCCGGCGGCCGGCCGGCCGGTGGCGGGGTCGATGATGTGGTCGGCGCGCTCGGCGGTGCCGGAGGTGGCGACGGCGAAGTCGCGTCCTGATACAAATGCGGCGTACCGGCCCGGGTGCCGCGGGTCGGTGATGCCGACGGTCCAGGAGCGGCCGGCCTCGGATCCGCCCCGGGCCTGGACGTCGCCACCGCCGACGACCAGGTGGTTCCGGGAGCCGGCCGCGCTCAGCAGCCGGCTCACCTCCTCGATCGCCCAACCCTTCACCCAGCCGCTGGGATCCAGGCGGCCGTCCGGGCGTGCGCTGAAAGCGCCCTCGGTATCCGCCTCGATCTCCGCACAGCGTTCCAGGACCTCGGCGACCTCCGCGTCGTAGTCGACCCGCTCACCGCGCGCCATGCGGCTGATCACGCTGTCCGGCCGGTACGTCGAGTACGTCGCGTCGATCGCGTGCAGTCGTGCCACGGCGGCCTCGATCCCGTCGCCGAGGTCGGCGGCGATCGAGAACACCGTCCCCATCACCGACTCGACATGCCGCACAGTCACGCGTTCGCCTTGTCGATCGCGCTCTGCAGCGACTGCTGGTATCCCTCGGTGGTGTAGGTGGCGCCCGAGATGCCGTCGATGTTCGCGCTCTGAGCGCTCATCGCCTCCTGATTCAGGGTCGGTATCGCGTAGGAATTGATCTCACGGTCCCGGCCGCTCTCGGTCGGATACTCCACGACCTGGATCTTGGTGATCTTCTTGCCGTTGAAGGTGACGGCGACCTGCACCGGCCCGTACCTGGTGTCCGCCGCGTCGCCGGTGACGGTCTTCGTCGCGGACTTCGCCGACGGACCAGGGCTCGAGGACGGACCAGGGCTCGACGACGAACCAGGGCTCGATGAAGGACCGGAACTCGGCGTCGAACCGGAACTCGGGGTCGAACTCGTACTCGGAGCCGCAGAACTCTGACTCGGAGACTGCGCATCCGAGGAACTGATCGTGAACGAACCACTCGCAGCGCTCGGCGTCTGACTGTGCGGCTTCATCCCGAGCAGCAACACGACACCCGAGACGGTCGCGGTTCCAGTGACTATCGCGCGTCGCATGACATGCCTTTCTAATGACTTTCTAGAACTCGAACGATTCGTGATGGATCCGGCTGCCCCGCACCCCGGCCCGGCGCAACGCGTCGATGACAGACCGCCGCATCGGTTCGGGCCCGCACAGATACACATCGTGTTCGGTCAGAGCCGGCACCAACTGCGACAATCCCTTCGCCGTCAGCGTCCCGCCATGCCGACGTCTGCTGCCGACCAGATACACCAGCCGGGCCCCGCGCCGGTTCGCGATCTGCTCCAGCTCCGAACGGAACAGAATCTCCTCGTCACTACCGGCCCGGTACAACAGCGTCAGCTGCCCGGGCAGCGTCTCGAACAACGCCCGGATCGGCGTGATCCCGACCCCGGCCGCGATCAGCAGCACCCGCGCCGAGCGGGCCTTGTCCTCGGTGAACGCTCCATACGGACCCTCGGCCCGGACCTTCGTCCCCGGCCGCAACCCGGCCACGGCCGCACTGTGCTCGCCGAGGTTCTTGACCGTGAACCGCAAGAAGTTCGGAAGCGGCGCGGCCGACAGCGAGTACGGACTCGCCACCCAGCGCAGACCGCGAGTCTGGAACTGCAACCGGAAGAACTGCCCGGGCCGCGCCTTCAGCTCCTCAAGATGCTCGCCACGCAGGACCACCGAGTACACACCCGGCCCTTCCGGCGCCACCGAATGAACCTGCAACCGGTGCCGACGATCCCGCAGATACGGCACCAGCAGCCGGTACCAGCCGAGAATCACGGCCGCCAGCGCGTAGTACGCGCTCCACAGCGTCTGCTCCGGCTGCACCGACAACTCCGCGCCGTTGACGATCTGGTGGCTGAACGACAGCGCGATCGCCAGATACGTCGCCAGGTGCAGGTAGTACCACGTCTCATAGCTCATCCGGCGCCGAGCGGCGCGCGCCGACACCGCACCGGTGCCGAGCATGAGGATCGTGGCCAGCGCCCCCTTGATCATCTCCGGGTAGTGGAAGACGATGTCGACGCCCTCGGCCAGCGGATTCCTGCCGTCGGTGAGGGCGTAGCCCCAGGTGATCGTCAGAATGTGCGCGGTGACCAGATAGACCAGATACCGCCCGCCGAAGGCGTGCCAGCGGGCCGACCGGTCGCTGCCCACGCGCCGTTCCAGGACCGGGATCCGGGCCATGAGCAGCAACAGGACCGGCGCGACGTAGCCGGCGAGCAGGCCGGTGAGGCGCCCGGCGCCGGTCAGCCAGCCGGCGGCCCCGGTCACGGCGCTGGTGCTGTGCCACCAGGCGGCCAGCACCATGGCGGCGCCGAACGCTAGCAGGACCAGGGCCAGGCGCGGGACGAGTTCCGGCGACGTCTTCGCGCGTCCGGAGCCGCCTGGTCGGGCAGGGCCGGGCCGCGCAGCCTCACGGCGCAGTGCAGTCGTGCTCATGGCCCCGAGGTAAACAGCCCTACCTTTGAGTTTGCTCAGAACTCGGACCGTTCCCGGGGAATCCTTAGACAATCTTCACGCGGAGCGACCACCATGGCCGCCATGTCTGTGAGCTCCTTGAACTCGACCGAACCCTGGCGCTTCCTGGTCGTCGACGACGAGCCGGACCTGGTCGAGGTGGTGTGCGGCGCGCTGCGCCACGAGGGCTGGGAGGCCGTCGGCGCGCACAACGGCCGGGAGGCGGTGTCGGCGGCGGCGATCTGGCGGCCGGACGCCGTGGTGCTCGACATGATGCTGCCGGACCTGGACGGCATGGAAGTGATGCGGCGGATCCACGCCGCGCGGCCGGAGGTGCGAGTGCTGTTCCTGACCGCACGCGACGCCGTCGAGGACCGGATCGCCGGGATCGCCGCCGGCGGCGACGATTACGTGGCCAAGCCGTTCAGCCTGGACGAGGTGGTGGTACGGCTGCGCAGCCTGGTGCGGCGCACCCCGCGCGGCCGGGCCGGCCGGGCGCCCGGGGAGGACTGCCTGGTGCTGGGCGACCTGGTGCTGGACGAGGCGGCGCGGGAGGTGACGCGCGGCGGGGAGCCGATCGAGCTGAGCCCGAAGGAGTTCGCACTGCTGTGGTTCCTGATGCGGCATCCGCGGCAGGTGCAAGCGCACGTCGTGGAGCTCTACATCAGCTATCTGCGCAAGAAGGTCGACGCCGGGCGGCCGGCGATGATCCACACGGTGCGGGGCGCGGGGTATGTGATCAAGGCCGCGGCTCCGGTCGGGCTCGGCGCACCGTGACTTCGTTCGGGAAGTTCCGGCTGTTCCGGCGCTTCCGGCCCCGCACCCTGCGCGGCCGCCTGACGCTCGGCCTGGTCGTCTTGATGACCGTGATCTTCGCCGGGGTCGGCGTCACCACAGTCGAGCTGCTGCACGGGTACCTGATCGACCGGCTCGACCAGCAGTTGGCGGCGGCCGGGCCGCGCTACGCGCAGAGCCTGGAGCACGGCCTGACCCACGCCGTGGACGGCGACACCCGCGGACAGGCGGTGGGCACGTTCGGCGCCCGGGCCGCCGCCGGCGTGGTGACCCAGGTCGGCGTGATCGACAGCACGAGCGTGAACGGGAGCAGCACCGGCGGGGTCACACTGTCCGCCGCCGACACCCGGGCACTGCTGGCCCTGCCGCTGGACGGCTCGGCACATACTGTGCGGCTGTCGGCGCTGGACGAGTACCGGCTGCGCGCCCAGCCCGGTGCCGACGGCGACATCCTGATCACCGGCCTATCGCTGGAGCACGTCGAGGACACCTTGAGCGAACTGGCGATGGCCGAGCTGGCGGTGTTCGCCGGCGCGGTGGTGCTGGCGGCACTCGGCGGCGCGGCGTGGGTACGGCTGGCGCTGCGGCCGCTGGAGCGGGTGGCCCGCACCGCCGAGCGCGTCAGCACCCTGTCCTTGGCCAGCGGCGAGGTGGCGCTGGACGTCCGGGTCCCGGACGCCGACCGCCAGGACGAGGTGGGTCGCGTCGGCGCCTCCCTGAACCGCATGCTCGGCCACGTCGACGACGCCTTGACCCGGCGCCAGGCCGTGGAGCGCCGGCTGCGCGACTTCGCGGCCGATGCCGGGCACGAGCTGCGTACGCCGCTGGCGGCCGTGCGCGGTCACGCCGAGTTGGCCCTGCGCCGCGGCGGGTCGTCCAGCCCGCTCCCCGCCGACACCCGCCACGCCTTGACCCGCATCGAGGCCGAGGCGCGCCGGATGGGCGCCATCGTCGACGACCTGCTGTTGCTGGCGCGCCTGGACGCCGGACGGCCGCTGGAGTCGGTCGACGTCGACCTGACGCTGCTGGTGTTGAACGCGGTGGACGACGCGCAGGCGGCCGATCACGCCGGCGACGGGGCCGCCGGCCACAAGTGGCGCCTGGACCTGCCCGGCGACCCGGTCACGGTCCGCGGCGACCCGCATCGGCTGGCGCAAGCCGTCGCCAATCTGGTCACCAACGCGCGGGTGCACACGCCGCCGGGCACGGAGGTCACCGTCGGTATCGCAGCGCACGATGGTTCTGTGCGGCTCACCGTCGAGGACACCGGTCCGGGGTTGCCGCCGGAGCTGGCCGCGCGGGTCTTCGACCGCTTCAGCCGCGGCGATCCCACTCGTTCGCGCGCGTCCGGCAGCACCGGCTTGGGCCTGGCGATCACACGCGCCGTCGCCGAGGCACACGGCGGGGAAGTCACCGTGGAATCGGTTCTCGGGCGGACTGTGTTCGAGCTCGTATTACCTTGCCGGCCGGGACCTCACGCCGCGTAGTGGCGCAGGAACAACTCCTCCAGCGTCGGCGGCCGGCTCGTCAGGGACCTGACTCCCTCGGTGCCGAGTGCCACCATCAGCTCCGACAAGTGATCGGTGTCGACGGTGCACTCCAACCGCACTCCCCCGTTCGCCTGCGCGCCGTCGAGGCCGTCAGGGCCGCCGAGACCACCGCCGCCGCCGAGCTCCGTGATCCGCACCTCGTGCAGCCCCTGGAACCGATCGAATCCCGACGGCAGCCGCTCCACCTCGGCACTGACCAGCGTCCGCGTCAGGTGCCGCAACTCGGCCAGCGTCCCGGATTCGGCGACCCGGCCGCGGCGCACGATGGTGACCCGGTCGCACACCTCCTCCACCTCCGACAGGATGTGGCTGGACAGCAGGATCGTGCGGCCGCGCGCCTTCTCCTCGGTCAGACAGGCGCGGAACTCCGCCTCCATCAACGGATCCAGCCCGCTGGTCGGCTCGTCCAGGACCAGCAGCTCGACCTCGGAGGCGAACGCCGCGACCAGCATCACCTTCTGCCGGTTGCCCTTGCTGTAGGCGCGGCCCTTCTTGCCCGGGTCCAGGTCGAACCGCTCCAGCAACTCAGCGAGCCGCTTGTCGTCACCTTTGCGTCCGCGCAGCTTCGCCAGCATCCTCAGCACCTGGCCGCCCGACAGATCCGGCCACAAAGCCACATCGCCGGGAACGTAGGCCAGCCGGCGGTGCAGGGCCACGGCGTCGCGCCACGCGTCCTGGCCGAACAGCCGCACTTCGCCGGCGTCGGGGCGCAGCAGGCTCAGCAGGATCCTGAGAGTCGTGGACTTCCCGGCCCCGTTCGGACCGAGCAGGCCGTGCACCTCCCCGGCGGCCACGGCCAGGTCCAGACCGTCCAGGGCGCGCGTCGCGCCGGCCCCGCGGCCGAAGGTCTTGGCCAGGCCGGTGAGGGAGATCACATCCGTCACCGCGCCAGCGTACACCCCATGATCACCACATATCACCCGGTGCCCCGATTGACGCCCGGCACGGCGGGTGCCCAAGATCGGGGTGACGACACAATCACACAAGGAGGCACGACGATGCTCGGATCCGAGCAGCCTCGCCCCACGCGGAGCGTCACCACCGTGGAAGTCCCGCGCGGCCTGGCCGGCGTCATCGTCACCGACACGGAGGTCGGCGACGTACGCGGCGAGGAAGGCTTCTACCACTACCGCCAGTACAACGCGGTGGAGCTGGCCGAGAAGCGGACCCTGGAGGACGTCTGGGTCCTGATGATCGACGGCTACCTGCCCGACGCCGCGCAGCGCGAGGCGTTCACCGCCGAGACCGTGCCGCTGCGACACCTTCCCGACAAAGTCAAAACCCTGCTTCCGGCGATCGCCGAGGCGGTGCACGGCGACCCGATGAACGGGCTGCGCGCGGCGCTGCCGCTGCTGGCCGGGCAGCGCGGGATGCGGCCGCTGTACGACATCGACGAGCAGACCCGCCGGGGCGACGCGCTTTACGTCAGTGCCCTGGCACCCACGGTGCTGACCGCGATCCACCGCCTGGGCCGGGGCCTGGACCCGGTCGAACCGCGCGACGACCTGTCCTACGCGGCGAACTACCTCTACATGCTCACCGGCACCGAGCCGACCCCGGAGCAGGCCCGCGCGATCGAGCAGTACCTGATCTCGACCGTGGACCACGGCTTCAACAACTCCACGTTCACCGCCCGGGTCATCGCCTCCACCGGCGCGGACCTGGCCGCCGCGGTCACCGGCGCGCTCGGGTCGCTGTCCGGTCCGCTGCACGGCGGCGCGCCGTCGCGGGCCCTGGACACCCTGGACGAGATCGGCACCCCGGACAAGGCCGAGGAGTGGGTCCGCGAACAGGTCGAGGCCGGTGCCCGGATCATGGGCTTCGGCCATCCGGTCTACCGCACCGACGATCCACGCTCGGTGATGCTGCGCGGCGTGGCCCAGCGCCTGGGCGGCGACCTGGTCGACTTCGCGGTGGCGGTCGAGTCGCACGTGCTCGAGGCCCTGGCCGAGCTCAAGCCCGGGCGCCAGCTCTACACCAACGTCGAGTTCTACGCCGGCGTGGTGATGGAGCTCTCCGGAGTCCCGCGCGACATGTTCACGCCGACGTTCGCGACCTCCCGGGTCATCGGCTGGTGTGCCAACATCCTGGAACAGGCGCGCGACTCGAAGATCATCCGTCCTGCCGCGCACTATTCGGGGATCCCGGCTCCGCAGCCGTTGCCGGGCGGCTGAGGCGCCTGAGCCGGCTTGCCATCAGGGTTCGGATCCATGACGATCCGGACCCTGATGCTTGTCGGTGGGTGGCTGACGCCTGATACCCGTCCGCGCCGGGTTTTGGATCGGCGGAGGTGACCCACGACCCGGCGGGCTAGGAACGGTTGCGCCGCCGGCGCCGTCCCAGGTTCACGGCCAGGTTGATCATCATGATCCCGACCCAGGTTCCCGCGACCGCCCCGTGGTCGGCCGGCGAGCTGGTGACGGTGACGACGGTCCCGGCGGCCAGCGACCCCAGGGCCGTCCACCGGGCGGTCACCGAATCGGCGATCGCCAGTCTGTCCTCCGGACTGGGAGCGGACTTCTCCACTCCTCCGGTGCGCGCCGCGACCTCGCGATCGATCCGGCGCTCCATGCGGTCGGCCAGCGCCGCCGCGATCTCGTGCTCGTAGTCCGGCCCCAGCTCGCGGCGGGCCGCCAGAGCTGCGGCGATCTCCTGCGGGGTCAGGTCCTCGACGGTCATGGCTCCACGATATATCGCGTGGCCCGATGGGGGAATCAGCCCACGGATTGACTTCTCGGGCGCTCCCAGCCGACCCGGCACCGCACATTCACCCTCCGTCTTTATCGGAAATCCTGTGCGCTACGGGCCCGCCAGGGGGCGTCCCGCGAGTAAAGTCACCGGGAGAACGCAGTTCACACTCGAGGAGTTCGTGACGTGAACACGCAGGTCCCGCCCCGCCGCCCGGTCCGCATCGCCAACGCGTCCGGCTTCTACGGCGACCGTCTGTCCGCGGCCAGGGAGATGGTGGACGGCGGTCCGATCGATGTGCTCACCGGCGACTACCTCGCCGAACTGACCATGCTGATCCTGCACAAGGCGCGCGAGCGCGGCGGCCCCGGGTACGCCCGCACCTTCCTGGCGCAGATGAACCAGGTGCTCGGCGCCTGCCAGGAGCGCGGGATCAAGGTGGTGGCCAACGCCGGCGGCCTGGAGCCGGCCCGGCTGGCCGAGGACGTCCGGGCCCTGGTGGCGCACCTGGGCCTGCGGCTGCGGGTGGCGCACGTCGAGGGCGACGACCTGCTGCCGCGCCTGGCCGAACTGCGCGCCAAGGGCGTCGACTTGAAGAACATCGACACCGGCGAGCCGTTCTCCGATGCCATGGAACCGGTCTCGGCCAACGCCTACCTGGGCGCCTGGGGCATCACGGCGGCGTTGGCCGGCGGTGCGGACGTCGTCGTCTGCGGCCGGGTCACCGACGCCTCGCTCGTCATGGGCCCGGCCGCGTGGTGGCACGGCTGGGCCGGCGACGACTGGGACGCCCTGGCCGGCGCCCTGGTCGCCGGGCACGTCATCGAGTGCGGCCCGCAGTGCACCGGCGGCAACTACTGCTTCCTGGACGAGCTGCCCGACACCCGGGTCCCCGGCTTCCCGATCGCCGAGGTCGCGCACGACGGCTCCTCGGTGATCACCAAGCATCCGGGCACCGGCGGCGTGGTGTCGGTCGGCACGGTCACCGCGCAGCTGCTGTACGAGATCGCCGGCCCGGCCTACACGAACCCTGACGTCACAGCACACTTCGATACCGTCCGGCTGGCCCAGCAGGCGCCGGACCGGGTGCGGATCAGCGGCGTGCGGGGCATGACCGGACCGCACAAGCTGAAGGTGGCGCTGAACTACCGCGGCGGCTACCGCAACTCGGTCACGCTGGGCATCACCGGCCTGGACGTGGAGGCCAAGGCGGGCCTGGCCGAGGCGCAGATCTTCGACACCCTCGGCGGGCGGCAGCGCTTCGCGTCCGTGGACGTGCGGCTCCAGCGCAGCGACAAGCCGGCCGAGCAGGCGCACACCAGCGAGGAAGCCACCGCCTACCTGCACATCACGGTCATGGACAAGGACCCTGACAAGGTCGGGCAGGCCTTCACCGGCGCCGTCACGGGTCTGGCGCTGTCCGGTTACCCGGGCCTGCACGCCACCGCGCCGCCCACCCGCGAGGTCGAGTACGGCGTGTACTGGCCGACCCTGATCCAGGACCGGTACGTCGACCACGTCGCGGTGCTCCCGGACGGCGAGCGCGTGCCGATCAAGCCCTGCCGCCGGCCGATGGGCCGGCCCCTGCACCAGCTCGCCGAACCCGCGCCGCAGCCGTTCGTCTCCGACGGCATGAAGCGGCTGGCGCCGCTCGGCCTGGTGTGCGGGGCGCGCTCCGGCGACAAGGGCGGGAACGCGAACGTGGGGCTGTGGACCCGCACCGACCGCGCGTACGCGTGGCTGCGCGAGACGCTGGACGTGGATCTGTTCTGCAAGCTCGTCCCGGAGTCCAGCGACCTGCGCGTGGAACGCTTCGAGCTGCCGAACCTGCGCGCGCTGAACTTCGTCGTGCACGGGCTGCTCGGCGCCGGCGTCGCGTCGTCGTCCCGGGCCGATCCGCAGGCCAAGGGGCTCGGGGAGTTCGTGCGCTCGCGGCTGGTCGAGGTGCCGGTGGAGTTCCTGAACAGCTGAGCGGCCGCCTGCTTCACCGCGCGTAAGATCGACTCCATGCGCTATCGCCCCCTGGGGAATTCCGGTCTGCTGGTGTCCGTCGTCGGCCTGGGCTGCAACAACTTCGGCCGCCGCCTGGACGTGGCCGGCACCCGGCGCGTGGTGGACGCCGCGCTCGACGCCGGCATCACGCTGCTGGACACCGCCGACATGTACGGCGAGTCGCGGTCCGAGGAGTTCCTCGGCGAGGTGCTGGCCGGCCGCCGCGACCGGGTGGTGCTGGCGACCAAGTTCGGTCATCAGGGATTTGACATGAAGTACGGCGCGGCGGCCGGGGCGAAGGGCGGCCGGGGCTACATCCGGCGCGCCGTCGAGGCGTCGCTGAAGCGCCTGGACACCGACTACATCGATCTGTACCAGCTGCACACGCCGGACCCGCACACCCCGATCGCCGAGACCTTGTCAGCCCTCGACGACCTGGTCCGCGAAGGCAAGGTCCGCTACCTGGGCAACTCCAACTTCAGCGGCTGGCAGATCGCCGAGGCGCACTACGTCGCCGAGCAACTGGCCGCGACGCCGTTCGTCTCCGCGCAGAACCACTGGTCGCTCCTGGTCCGCGACGCCGAATCCGAGGTGGTCCCGGCCGCCCGCCGCTTCGGCCTGGGCGTGCTGCCCTACTTCCCGCTGGCCAACGGACTGCTGACCGGCAAGGTGCGCCGCGGCCGGGGCATCCCGGACAACGCGCGGCTGGCGCAGCGCGCCGAATGGGTCACCGAGGACCGCCTGGACAAGGTCGAGGCGCTGACGGCGTGGGCGGAGAAGCACGGCCGGACGCTGCTGGAGGTCGGCATCGCCGGCCTGGCAGCACAGCCCGGCTGCGCCTCGGTGATCGCCGGCGCGATGGATGCCGAGCAGGTGCGGGCCAACGCCGCCGCCGGGGATTGGGAGCCGAGTGCTGGGGAGCTGGCGGAGATCGATGCGATTGTGCCGGCGCCTGGCGCGGGGTTCTGATCCGACCAGCGTGTTCGGATCACCCGGTCTTGGCGTCTGGGCTCTGTGACATGCCCTCGTCCGGCATTTCGGTCCTGATTCGGTCGCAGGATCTATAGCTATTCGCTTCTATGAACTCTCACTCACCGGCGCGAGACGTCCTCTGAATCGACGCTGTCGGCGGTTGCTCCAGAGCGTGCTTCGGCGCGGTCGACCATCTGCCGGCTCCACGCGTCGATAGCTGCGGCCTGCTCGGGGCTGAGGGAGTCGAAGAAGTATCGGCGGATGTTGTCCGCGTGACCCAGGATGGCGCTCTGCGCGGCGTTGCGGCCCTTCGCCGTCAGTTCGATGCCGAGTCGGCGGCCGCTGGATTCGTTGCCGGTCCGGCCCACGAGTCCGCGGTTCTCCATCCGGGTCAGCTGGTGCGCGACGCGGCTCTTGTCCCAGTCAAGCGATTCGGCGAGCTCGCCGACGCGCATCCGGCCGCCAGGCGTTCGGTGCAGTGTCACGAGCACGCTGAACTCGGCCTTGGAGATGCCGTAGTCGCGCTGCAGATCGCGGTCCAACTCGCGGAGGAGTAGCTGCTGCGCCCGCATCCAGGTGTTCCAGCGCTCCCACTCCTCGGGTTCCAGCGTGTGCGGCGTCGCCATGGCGGAAGCATACCGGCGATTGGAGTTGACGCGACAACTTGTCCGGCCCTAGAGTTGTCACGTCAACTTAGCCGGGGAGGGCTCCTGTGAATCGCAAGGTCGTAGTCGTCGGCGGAGGATACGGCGGGGCTCTGGTAGCCAAGAAGCTGGATGCCGAAGCGGACGTCACTCTCATCGATCCTCGGGAGGGATTCGTCAATGCGGCTGCGTCGCTGCGGGCGCTGACTCAGCCGGACTGGGCGCCCAACGCGTTCTTCCCGTATGACACCCTGCTCGAATCGGGACGAGTGATACGCGGCAGGGCGGTCTCGGTGGACAGCGGGGGCGTAACACTTGATTCAGGTGATCGGGTCGAGGCTGACTATCTGGTCCTGGCCACCGGTTCCAGCTATCCGTATCCAGCCAAGCCGGCCCCCGCGTCAACCAGCATCGCCGAACAACTCGAGGATCTACGCCGGACCCACAAGGAACTGGCCGACACCAATCGCGTGCTGATCCTCGGCGCGGGACCGGTGGGCTTGGAGCTGGCAGGGGAGATCAAAGAGGTGTGGCCGGACAAGCACGTGACCATCGTCGACAGGGCCGGCCGAGTGCTCCCCGGCTTCCTTCCCGAGGTGCAGGACGCCCTGCACCGCCAGCTCGACGAACTGGGTGTCGACCTGCGGCTGGATACCGCCTTGACCGCGGAACCGCCAGTCGCGCCCGGCCTGGCCGGACGCTTCGCGGTCACCACCGATAGAGGCGACGAGATCGTGGCCGACATCTGGTTCCGTGCATTCGGAGTCCGGATCAACACCGAATATCTGGCAGACGGACGCCTCTTACCACTGGCGGGGCAAGCAACGGTTCCGGTCACCGAGCGCCTGAACGTCCAAGGCTACGAACACGTCTATGCGATCGGAGACATCGCCGCCCTCACCGATCCCAAGATGGCCTCCTATGCCATGACGCATGCCGAGGTCGTGGCCACGAACATCAGGGCACAGCTTGCCGGCAACCGACCTGCCACAATCCACACGCCGACACCCGAGCGAAGAATCCTGCTTCCGCTGGGAAGACACGCAGGAGTCGGTCAGCTGCCGACACCCGACGGCATGGCAGCGGCCACAGTGGAAACGGTCAACCAGCGCAAGGGCGCCGACCTGTTCACCGCGCGGTTCGCCGCATGGTTCGACCGCACCTGACCGGCCGGTCCGGGTTGTCGAACCCCGTCGGAGGCATCGGAAGCGCCGCTACGCGGCCGAGGTGACGATCTGCACCTGGAGCGGGATCAGCTTGCTGCCGATCTCGCCGATGATGTCGGCCGGGACGGACAGCTCGGTGAGCGTGTCGACCAGGTGGCCGACCACGCGGTCGAAGTGCTTCTGCCTGATGCCCAGTGGCGCGTGTGCCTCTTTCATCTGACGGCCGGCGTAGATCTCGGATCCGCCGATCGCGGCGGCCAGGAAGGAGCGCTGATGTGCCTTGAGCCGCTCGAGATCCACGCCCTCGAAGTAGCCTTCGAGTTCCGGGTCCGCCAAGACCCTTGCGTAGAAGATCTCGACGGCCGCGGCCAGAGCGGGTGCGCCGCCGATAGCCTCATAGATGCCCATGCCCTTGATTTCAGGCCTGCCACACGAGGGCTGGATTACCTACTGGTAACGGCTTGGTAAGACGGTCCTCAGAGCCGATAGACGACGGCACACGCTTTCGGGCCGGCGATGCGGTCGCGAAAGCTGCGAGGCGGTGACCCGGCCCGGCGCCGCCCGCCGCGTCGCAGGACGCGACATATCGCGTCCTGCGACGTTTCTCGCTACACTGCGGCCATGACCTCCGTGCCCGAAGACAAAGACGTCGCCCCGGTCTCGCCCGATACCGCGCCGGCCGTCCGCGCCTCCGACGCCGAGCGCGACGAGGTCGCCGCGATCCTGTCCGAGGCCCTGGCCCAGGGCCGGCTGACCAGCGCGGAATTGGCCGAGCGCATCGACGCCGCCTACAGCGCCAAAACCCGGGCCGAGCTGGCACCGCTGACCGCCGACCTCCCGGACGATCTGCGCAAGCCCGGCGCCCCGGCGCTCGCGGCGGTGGAACACCAGCAGCTGTCGGCGACCTTCAGCAAGGTGATCCGCACCGGCCGCTGGGTGGCCGGCCGCCACACCTCGGCCACGGCGCGCTTCGGCGCCCTGATCGTGAACCTGTCCGAGGCCGTGCTGCCCGGCCGGGAGATCACGCTGGACGTCAACACCTTCTGCGGCAAGGCGATCATCACCGTCCCGCCGAACGCCCGCATCATCGACGAGGGCGGAGCGCTGTTCGGAAAGCGCTCGGTGACCAGCGGGCACGCCGACGCCGGCGAGGACGGACCGCTGATCCGCATCACCGGCAGGTCGCGCTTCGGGAAGATCGTCGTGCGGCGGAAGGGGACTCATGACCATTACTCGTGGCATGAGGGTTGGGCACACTAGGACTGAGACTCGCCGACCGGCTCCAGCACGACCACCGGAATCTGCCGCGAAGTCGCTTCCCGGAACGCCCTGAAGGGCGGCGACACCGCGGCCACCGCGTCGGCCAGCCGGTCGCGCTCGGCACCGAGCGCGACGCGCGCGACAACCTTCACGGTGCGCACGGCGCCGTCATCCGCCAGCTCGATCACGGTCCGCGGGTTCGCCCGCAGGTTGTGGTACCAGCTCGGATGCGTGTCCCGGCCGCCGTTGGCGCCGTGGACCACCCAGCCACCGTCCGGCTGCGGGATCACCTCCAGCGGGGAGATATACGCGGTATCGGTCTTGGCTCCCACGTGGTGCAGCAACACGATCGTGGTATCAGGGAACATCTTCACGATGCCGGCGTTGGCGCGGAACTCCTCGACGATCTCCCGGTTCCAGGCGCGACGCTCTTCTTGAGTAGGCATGCCGGCGGCAGCGCGCGATCGACGAGTCCTTATTCCCCGCTGGTCACGTCAGCCGCGGTGCCCGCCGAAGGGCCGGCCGACGGACGCGGCCACACCGTAGTGATCCGACAGATACCGCTCCTGCCCGTCAGCCATCTTCACCTTGTCCTTCAACACCACTTCCGCCCGCACCGGCGTCCCCGGCGTCACCAGCACCTGGTCCAGCGCCGCGCCGTCCCAGCCGGGCACCGGCCGGTACGTCGTGGCCGCGTCGCCGTCGAACGCGTCGTGCAGGCCGGAGTCGGCCACGAAGCCCTCGAACAGCCACGAGTCGCGCGGCACGTTGAAGTCCCCGACGGCGACCACCGGCTCCCCGGAGTCGATCCGCCGCAGTTCCGCGGCCAGGCGTGCCAGCTCCCCGCGCTGCACCCGCGTGAACGGCGCCGCCTGGGACCAGTCCGCGTGCCGGTTCGCCGACAAGTGGGTGTTGGCGACGGTGAAGAACTCCCCGTCGGCGGCGAACCGCGTCACCAGCACGCCCTTGCGGATCACCATCTCGCGCCGCCACGGGTGGCGGCCCGCCAGCATCCGGTACCGGTGCCCGATGATCGGGATCCGGGACAGCGTCAACAGGCCGCCGGCGACCAGCGGCAGGCGCGCGCCGTGGGCCGCGTACGGATACGAGTTCTTAGTCAGAGTACGAAGGAGCTGGAAGTTCTGCGGGGCCAACAGCTCCTGCAGGCAGACGACGTCGTAGTCCGAGGCCGCCAGCACCTCGGCCAGGGCGCGCAATCGCACCCTGGGTTCCTTGTTGTAGAGCGTGTTGAACGACAGGATCCGCACCACGGGCACGTTACGCCTTCCTCCCCGCGGTCCAGGCGACCCGCAGCGGGACCTTGGACCCGAACCGCAACACAGAGTTCTCATACACCCGGGCGCCGGCCAGCACGATGCCGACCGTCGCCACGGCCATCAACCCGATCGCCGCCACCGGCTCCCACCACGAGGCGTCGCCGCCGGCGATGCGGACCGGCTGGATCAGGACCGAGAACGGCGGGATCAGCGACAGCGCCCGGACCCAGGTGGCGTCCGGATTGCCGATCGCCGCGAACGCCGCGAAGTACGGCACCATGATCAGCAGGTTCAGCGGCTGCACGGCGCTCTGCATCTCCTCCTGCCGCGACACCCGCGCGGCCACGGCGGCGTAGGCGGAGGCGTAGAAGATGTACCCGACCACGAACCAGAGCGCGACGATGCCCACGGCCTGCCACACCTGGACGGTCATGTGCAGCGCGCCGGTCGCCGAGCCGGCGCCGAGCCCGACCAGAACCGTGGCCGCCAGCTGGAGCAGGCCCAGGGCGCCTATGCCGATGATCTTCCCGGTGAGCAGCGAACGCGGCGAGACCGAGGACAGCAGCACTTCGATGACCCGGCTGGTCTTCTCCTCCACCACGCCGGTGGCGACCGCCAGGCAGTAGGCGATCATCTGGCTGAACAGCATGATCTCGGCGATCAGCGCGATGGTCTTGCGCTGCCCGGAATCCGGGTCCTTCGGCGCCAGCTGGACGGTGGCCTGCCCCTGGAGCTGGTCCAGGTTCGGCACCTGCGAGGCCAGGTTCGCCTCGGCCAGCAGCGGCGCCAGCTTGGGGTCGACGGCGTCCTTCACGAAGACCTGGCCGTCGTCGACCAGGGCGTCCAGCTTGCCGTCCTTAACCAGCTGTTGGCCGCCGACCGCGTCGGTGACCAGGCTGGAAGTCAGCTTGATCTTGGCGACCGGGGCGCCGCGGTCGGCGATCTGCTGCTCGGCCACGGCCCGGGTGCCGGCGAAGCCGACGGTGAACGACGGCGTCTTGTTCTTGTTCGACACCAGCGAGGCGATGAGCACGGAGACCAGCACGATGGCCAGCGAGATGCCGACCCCGATGGCGAAGCCGCGGTCCCGGCCGCGCTCGACGAACTCGCGGCGCGTCACCAGGCGGACGGCGTTGCGGTTCATGCGTCCGCTCCCCTCGGATCGGCAGCATCCTGATTCGAGCCGTCCTCGTCGCCGTCATGATCCGCGACGGCCTCCCGGAACAGCTCCGCCAAACTCGCCCGCAGCGGCGTGAACTCCCGCACCGGCCCCAGAGCCCGCGCGGCGTCCAGCACCGCCTGATCGTCGGCGTCGGCGGCGAGGACCAGCGTCGTGGACTTCCCATAGTCGGCCGACACCACACCGGGCACCCGATCAGCCCACCCGGCCGCGACGTCCGTCCCGACCCGCAGCACCCGCTCGGCGCGCGAGGCCCGCAGCTCGTCCACGGTCCCGGTGGCGACCATCCGGCCCCGGTAGATGATCCCGATGGAGTCGCACAACCGCTCGACCAACTCCAGCTGGTGGCTGGAGAACACCACCGGCACCCCCTCGGCCGCCCGCTCGCGCAGCACCTCGGCGAGGTTGTCGACCCCGACCGGGTCCAGCCCGGAGAACGGCTCGTCCAGCACCAGCACCGCCGGGTGGTGCACCAGCGCCGCGGCCAGCTGCACCCGCTGCTGGTTGCCCAGCGACAGCGCCTCGACCCGGTCGCCGGCCCGCTCGATCACCGACAGCCGCTCCATCCAGTACGTCGCGGCCTTGTCGGCGTCTCCCCGGGACAGCCCGTGCAGCTCGGCCAGATACCGCAGCTGGTCGCCGACCCGCATCTTCGGGTAGAGCCCGCGCTCCTCCGGCATGTAGCCGAACGTCCGCCGGGTAGCGCTGTCGACCGGCTTGCCCTGGTAGCGGACCGTCCCAGCGTCCGGCTCCAGCACGCCGAGCGTGATGCGCATCGTCGTGGTCTTGCCCGCGCCGTTGGTCCCGACGAAGCCGTAGAGCTCCCCCGGACGCACGGTGAACGTCACGCCGTCGAGCGCGACGCGGTCCCCGTAGCGCTTGCGCAGTCCCTCAAGCTCCAGCATCAAGCCTCCCGTTGGATGTGAAGCCGATCTTAGTGAGTGGCCGTTGATCAGCGTGCCGGCCGGTCCGCCTCAGCGGAGCCAGGGCAGCGGCCGGCCCAAGAGATCCGCGCGCCGCATCGCCGCCGCCGCGACGTTCACCCCCTGATACGGATCCCGGAACGGTTCGGTTCGCAGCGACTCGGCGAGCGAGCCCGCGGACCCGGCGGCCATCGACGCACGCACCCGGGGCTCCATCGCCTCGAGTGAACCGGCGTACGCCAAGTCCAGCGTCCACACCGCCTCGGCTTCGCAGACCTCTGCCAGGCGCGCGTACGCGGCGCGGCGCGTGTCCGGGTCCAGGGCGTCGCCGGCCAGCTTTATCAGCATATGGATACCGACGGCGTCGTCCTCGGGAACGGCGGCCAGCAGATCGAGGAACTGCTGCTGGCCGTACTCCAGCAGGACTGCCAGCGATCTGCGTATGGCCTCGGGACGCTCGCGCACCGCCTGGAACGCCTCGTAGCGCACGGCGCCGCCGGCGAAATCGTGCTCGCGCACCGCCGTGGCGATCGCCGGTTCGCCGACCCAGCGCAACAGCTCGGCCAGCACCGCGTCCGGGGTGAAGGCGTTGGCCGCCAGGCTCAGCCGGGCCCGGCCGCTGCCGCGCGAGCTCAGCGTGTGCTCGACCAGCGCGCGCGACAGCGGCACGAAGGCGGCCATGCGCTGCGCCAACCCGGCGCGCCGGACCGCGGTGCCGACGGCGCCGGCGGTGAGGAAGTGCCGCGCGCATTCGGCCGGCGCCAGCGCCAGCAGGATGTTCGCCGGCCGCCACAGATGGCCGGTCCAGGCGTTCGGCCGCGACGGCGGCAGGCTGGGGCGTGCGTCAGCGTCGTCGGTGAGCATCGACAGCAGCGATCCGGTCCAGGATTCGACGCGGTCGATCAGCGTCGACCAGCGCTCGGGATCGGTGCCGGCCGCGGCGGTGATGCGGGCGGCTATCAGCTTGCCGACGTCCGCCACCTGCCGCTCCCGCTCGGCGAGTATGGACACCGCCACGGCTGCCGGGCGCACGCGGAACAACACCTCATGCGGGCTGATGGTCCCGGCCCGCACGCCGCGGATCGTCAGAGTTCGAAGATGGGTAAGGCCGCCGGCGCGGCCGGGGTGGTTCTGGAAGTGGCTGATCGCGCGGTGGTAGTCGGCCATCGTCGGCCGGACGCCGTGGGCCGGGGGCGGTGGCGGCGGTGCGAGCGGCGAGGACCCGCGGGGCGGGGCCGGGTAGCCGTATCGGTCGGCCGTACCTTCAGCCCAGGCGTATCCGCAGGGCGGATCACCGGTCGTGGTCACTATGCCTCCTGGTCGAATACGGCTGCCCGACCACGATAGGGGTTCCGGCCCGGGTGAATCAGCGTTCTGGGGAACGGAACGCGCGACGGTAGTCACTCGGTGCGACGCCGACCGCCTCGGTGAAGTGATGGCGCAGGTTGGCGGCACCGCCGAGCCCGCAGTCGTGCGCGACGCGTTCCACCGGCAGGTCGGTGGTCTCCAGCAGCCGGCGCGCGTGCAGGACCCGCTGCTCGATCAGCCATCGGCCCGGGGTGGTGCCGACCGCGGTGTGGAAGCGGCGGATCAGGGTGCGCTCGGCGACGTTCGCCTGGCGGGCCAGGTCGGTGACGGTGAGCGGCTCGGCGAGGTTCAGGCGTATCCAGTCCAGGAGCGGGCCGAGGCCGTCGCGGGCTGTCTCAGGGACCTGGCGCACCGGCGTGTCGACGTACTGGGCCTGGCCACCGGCCCGATGCGCGGGGGCGACGAGGCGGCGGGCCAGGATGTTGGCCACGTGCGCGCCGTGGTCGGCGGCGACCATGGCCAGGCACAGGTCGATACCGGCCGTGGCGCCCGCGCTGGTGAGCACGTCGCCGTGGTCGATGTACAGCACCGCGGGGTCGAAGTCCACGCGCGGGAAGCGGCGGCCGAACTCCTCGGCGTACAACCAGTGCGTGGTGGCGCGGCGGCCGTCCAGCAGTCCGGCGGCGGCGAGCACGAAGGCGCCGGAGCACAGGGAGGCGACGCGCGCGCCGCGCCCGTGCGCGCGCCGTACGGCTGCGACGAGGTCATCGGGCGGGTCGGCGGTGACGTCCGCGATCGCCGGGACGACCACGGTGTCGGCATCGGCGAGCAGGTCATACGTGTCGTCGGTGTGCGCCTTGAACGCGGCGCTGGAGTGCACGGGTCCTGACACCGGGTTGCAGACGCGGACGTCGTATCCGAGGTCTGGCATGCCCTGGCGCTCCCGGCCGAAGACCTCGATCGGGATGCCGATCTCGAAGATCGGCGCGCCTTCGGTGACCGCCACGGCCAGTAGGTGGCGGCGGTGGTGGTCGGTGGCGGAACCCATGGCAATATCCTAGCGCTACATGTCATTTCTGCCACTGGGCAAGGGCCAGGGGTAAAGGAAGCATCGATGGTATGAGCCTTACAGACACGAAGATCCCCGAAGCGCGGACGGCGGCCCACGACCGTGAGCAGAGCTGGTCGCGAGCAGCGTTCGCCCTGACCACGGTGGGCTGGGGCGCGAACCAGTTCGCACCGATGGTGGTGCTGTACCGGGAGCGCCTGGGCATATCGGCCTCTGCCGCCGAGGCGGTGTTCGGCCTGTACGCCGCCGGGCTGGTGCCCGGGCTGCTGATCGCCGGACCGCTGTCGGATCGGGTCGGCCGCCGGCCGGTGGTGCTGTTCGCGGTGCTGCTGTCGATGGTTTCGGGCGGGGTGCTGATGCTCGGTTCGCACGGGTTGGCTTGGTTGTCGGTTGGACGCGTGCTGATGGGGATCGCGAGCGGCTCGGCGTTCAGCGCGGGGAGCGCGTGGGTGAAGGAGTTGTCGACGGCGCCTGGTGCCGGCGCGCGGCGGGCGTCGATCGGGATGACGATCGG
>JAEKKI010000010.1 GCA_019510485.1 Catenulisporales bacterium | reverse complement strand
AGCTCGCCGACCGGTACAACCGGGTGATCGCCGAGGACCTGCAATCCCTCGGGCTGGCCTACGACCTGTTCACCCGCACCACCACGCGGAACCACTACGCGGTCGTGCAGGAGATGTTCAAGGGCCTGCACGACAACGGCTACATCTTCGCCAAGACCACGCTCGGCGCCATCTCGCCGTCCACCGGCCGCACGCTGCCCGACCGCTATATCGAGGGCACCTGTTACATCTGCGGCTACGACAGCGCGCGCGGCGACCAGTGCGACAACTGCGGCAACCAGCTCGACCCGGAGCGGCTGATCAACCCGCGGTCGCGCATCAACGGCGAGACGCCGAAGTTCATCGAGACCGAGCAGTTCTTCCTGGACCTGCCGGCCTTCGCCCAGGTGCTGGGCAGCTGGCTGCAGGAGCAGAAGTCTTGGCGTCCCAACGTCCTGAAGTTCTCGCTGAACCTGCTGGACGACCTCCAGCCCCGCGCCATCTCCCGCGACCTGGACTGGGGTGTCCCGGTCCCGCTCGAAGGCTGGGTCGACCGCCCCGACAAGAAGCTCTACGTCTGGTTCGACGCCGTCGTCGGCTACCTCAGCGCGAGCGTCGAGTGGGCCCGGCGCACCGGCGACCCCGACGCCTGGCGGGCGTTCTGGCAGGCCGGCCCGAACGGCGAGGCGCCCGACGCCTACTACTTCATGGGCAAGGACAACATCGTCTTCCACGCCGAGATCTGGCCGGCGATGCTCCTGGGCTACGACGGCCGCGGCGACAAGGGCGGAAACCCCGGCTCCCTCGGCGAGCTGAGCCTGCCGCACGAGGTCGTCAGCTCGGAGTTCCTCACCATGGAGGGCCGCAAGTTCTCCTCCTCGCGCGCCGTGGTCATCTACGTCCGCGACTTCCTGTCCCGCTACGACGCCGACGCCCTGCGCTACTACATCACCGCCGCCGGCCCGGAGACCCAGGACACCGACTTCACCTGGGCCGAGTTCCTGCGCCGCAACAACGACGAGCTGGTCGCCGGCTGGGGCAACCTGGTGAACCGCGCCATCTCGATGGCCGCGAAGAACCTCGGCGAGATCCCGGCCGCGATCGACCTCACGCCAGAGGACGAAGCGCTGCTCGGAGCGTCTCGCGCCGCCTTCGCCACCGTCGGCGACCTGCTCGACCGCTGCCGCTTCAAGGCCGCGCTGGCCGAGGCGATGCGCCTGGTGGCCGAGGCCAACAAGTACGTGTCCGACCACGAGCCGTGGAAGCTGGCCAAGACCGACCCGAAGCGCATGGCCACGGTCCTGCACGTCACCCTGCAAGTCGTGGACGACGCCAAGACCCTGCTGACGCCCTTCCTGCCGTTCTCCTCCGAGAAGGTCTTCCACCTGCTCGGCGGCGAGGGCACCTGGTCGGCGATGCCGGAGCTGCGCGAGGTCGAGGATCTGGACGGCGGTCCGGCGTACCCGGTGCTCACCGGCGACTACGAAACCGCGCTGGCCCGCTGGGAGTCCACGCCGATCGAGGTCGGCCGCAAGCTGGAGCCGCCGACGCCGATCTTCAAGAAGCTCGACCCGAAGATCGTCGACGAGGAACTGGCCCGGCTCGGCGGCGAGGCGGCGTAAGCGGGTGTCCGAAAGCAACGCCGAAAGCGAGCAGAAGCGCAAGCGCAAGCGCAAGTCCAAGGAGCGCGACGAGACCCCGCCCCCGGCGCCGGAACCCCTGCCGGCGCCGGTCGGCGACAGCCACACGCACATGGACCTGCAAGAGCCGGCGGCCGAGGACATCATCGCGGCCGCCGACCAGGTGAACGTCCGCACCCTGGTCCAGGTCGGCATCGACGTCCCCTCCTCGCACACCGCCGCCGCCCTGGCCGCCGAATACGAACGCGTCCACGCCACCGTCGCCCTGCACCCCAACGAGGCCCCGCGCCTCGTCCTCGGTGACCCCGACGGCTGGTCCGGCCGGCGCCGCGCCCCCGGCGGCCGCGAGACCCTGGAAGCCGCCCTCGCCGAGATCGACAAGCTGGCGGCCGAAGAACACGTACGCGGCATCGGCGAAACCGGCCTGGACTACTTCCGCACCGGCCCGGACGGCGTCGCGGCGCAGCAGGACTCCTTCCGCGCGCACATCGCCATCGCCAAGCGCCACGGCAAGGCCCTGGTGATCCACGACCGCGACGCGCACGAGGACGTCCTGCGCATCCTTCTTGAGGAGGGTTCGCCCGAAACAGTGGTCTTCCACTGCTATTCGGGTGATGCGGCGATGGCCGAAGTGTGCGCCGAACGCGGCTACTACATGTCCTTCGCAGGCAACGTCACCTACAAGGCGAACCAGGCCTTGCAGGAAGCATTCCGCGTCGCCCCGTTGGACCGCGTCCTCGTCGAGACCGACGCCCCGTTCCTCACCCCGCTTCCATATAGGGGACGGCCCAACGCTCCCTACCTGGTTCCCTATACGGTCCGCGCGATGGCCGCACTGCGCGAGGTGGACAGCGAGGCCGGTTTGGCCGAACTCTGCCACGCCCTCGACGCCAACCTGCGCAATGCCTTCGGCGTCCAGGAATAACCTGGTCATATCAGTCGACCGACACGCGACTCGGACTCAAGGGACGTCACAGGACATCTACCGGACGCGCGCTAGCGAGCTTCGCGCCCGGCCCGCTAGGGTCTGCTCGGCAGCCGGATCGACGCACCCGCTATGGGCCCGTGAGGACCCAGCGTCGTGACCGGACACCACGAAGTCTGGATCAGCGTGAGCAGTAGACGTTCCGCTAGTCGGCACAGCGAGGGTTCCAAAGCGAAGGTCCGCGCCGTTCAGGGCACGGTCCTGCTGGGACTCGTCGGAGGCGTGGGGGCCTACGTCGGCTTCGAGAAGACGGTCCACATCACCGTGGACGGCCAGGAACGCACCATCCACACCTTCGACGGCAAGGTGGCCGACGTCCTGAAGGCCCAGGGCATCGCCACCGGCGACCACGACTCCGTGGCGCCGGCGCCGGACGAGAGCCTGGTCGACGGCGAGCACATCGCGGTCAACTACGGCCGCCAGCTCGACGTCACGGTCGACGGCCACGACTCGAAGATCTGGACCACCGCGAACACCGTGGCCGAGGCCATGGACGGGCTCGGCCTGCGCGGTCAGAACCCGTACGTGTCGGTGAACCGCGACCAGCCGATCGGCCGCCAGGGCCTGGCCTTCGAGATCCGGACCCGGCGGCACGTGAACGTGCTCGTCGACGGCAAGTCGATCCCGATGGACACCACCGCCCCCACGGTCGGACAGGCGCTGTCCGAGGCCGGCGTGACGCTGGCCGGGCAGGACACCGCGAACCCGGACCCGGCCGCCTTCCCCGCCGACGGGCAGAACATCACCGTCGAGCGCATCACCGGGACGCGGGAGACCAAGCAGGAAGCGATTCCGTTCAGCACGACCCAGCAGGACGACCCCACCGCCTACGTCGGGTCGCGCAAGACCGTCACCCAGGGCGTGCCGGGCGTGCAGCAGGTCGTGTACGCGTACCTGACCGTCAACGGCGTGAAGCAGGCGCCGAAGGTGGTCAGCAAGACGGTCACCAAGCAGCCGGTGAGCGCCAAGGTGCTGGTCGGCACCAAGCCGGTGCCGAACACCGTGGCCGGCGCCGACGGCCTGAACTGGGCGGGGCTGGCGCGCTGCGAGTCCGGCGGCAACCCCAAGTCGGTCGGCGGCGGCGGGCTGTACTTCGGGCTGTATCAGTTCTCGCCCTCGACGTGGGCTTCGATGGGCGGCTCCGGGCTGCCGTCGAACGCCACGCCCGAGGAGCAGACGTATCGCGCCAAGCTGCTGTATGTGCGCTCAGGCGCCGGGCAATGGCCGGTGTGCGGGCACAACTTGTTCACCTGAGCCGGGTCGGCGCGTGCCGCCGCGCGGGTCGCGGCGGCATACGATGTCTGGCGATGTCAGACACGCCACGCTCCGCACCGCCGCCGGCCAGTGAGCCCGGCGCTTCCGACCGCCACCGGGCCCGCCTCCTCGGCCCGGCCGAGGTGCGCCGGCTCGCCGAGCGGCTCGGCGTGTCGCCGACGAAGAAGCTCGGCCAGAACTTCGTCATCGATCCGAACACCATCCGGCGCATCGTGCGGGCCGGCGCCGTCACCGCGGACGACGTGGTGGTCGAGGTGGGCCCCGGCCTGGGGTCGCTGACCCTGGGGCTGCTCGACGTGGCGCGGCGCGTGGTGGCGGTCGAGATCGATCCGACGCTGGCCGCCGCGCTGCCGGAGACGCTCGCCGAGTACGCGCCGGGGATCGCCGCGGGCGAGGTCGAGTTCGAGCTCGTGCACGCCGACGCGCTGCGCGTCACCGAGCTGCCGGGCCCGCCGCCGACCGCGCTGGTCGCGAACCTGCCCTACAACGTGGCGGTGCCGGTCCTGCTGCACATGCTGGAGCGCTTCCCCAGCATCGAGCGCACGCTGATCATGGTCCAGGCCGAGGTCGCCGACCGGCTGGCCGCCGAGCCCGGCTCGCGCGTCTACGGCGTGCCGTCGGTCAAGGCGCGCTGGTACGCGGACGTGAAGCGCGCCGGATCGATCGGCCGCAATGTGTTCTGGCCCGCCCCGAACGTCGACTCCGGCCTGGTGCGCCTGGACCGCCGCCCGACCCCGCCCGGGGAGCGCCGCGAGGCGTTCGCGGCCGTGGACGCGGCGTTCGCCCAGCGGCGCAAGACCCTGCGTTCGGCGCTGAGCGGCTGGGCCGGATCGCCGGCGGCGGCCGAGGAGGCACTGGTCGCCGCCGGGATCGAGCCGAGCGCGCGCGGGGAGACACTGACGGTCGAGGAGTTCGCCCGCTTGGCGCAGAAGCGCCCGAAGGCAGTGGACCGATGACCGCCGCAGCCGTCACCCCCGACGACGACGAATCCGGCCCCCGCGCCACCGATTCGGC
>JAEKKI010000009.1 GCA_019510485.1 Catenulisporales bacterium | reverse complement strand
GACGGTCTGAGCGTCGACGGTGTCCACCGTTGCCGCCGCTTCGCAGCAGCGCGCCTTGGTGAGGTACTTGAAGTAGACCTTCACCTCATGCCGGCCGGGCGTGACCGAAATGGTGCGATCGCCCCAAGAGCCTTTTTGCGGAGTTCCATCTATTTCGATGGTGAGCTTGGTTGCGTAGAGTAGCCACGCCATCGGACTGTGTCGTCCATTGACTCGGATGGTGGCTTGTTCTGCCATCTTGTTGACTCCATAAAGAACGACACTGTGGGCGGCGCAACAGTAGCCGGGCCTGCGAGCTCAAACAAGACGTCTGATACTGCACGACGAGACCGAGATCGGATCGGTACGCGGATCTGTCGGCCATCGCTGATGACAACGTGAGAGCGCGACGTGGCAACGGCTGCAGGATCGGCTACCCGCGGGCGTCGCGCTGCCATGCGTCCAACCGGCGCCACGTTGCCGAACCTGCGTCGTAGGCTCTCGGCGCGCTCGACGCCGCCGGGGGCGAGACCAAGGTGGAGAACCTGACCTGGACGGCGTCCACGGCCAACACCTCTCTCCCCTCCCGACCCGGCCCGCCTCACCCGCCCCTCGGATCGGTCGGGCACGGCGCCAGGGTAGGGATAACCGGGGGTAGAAGATCCAGGGCCGCACCGTAGGACGGACCGGAGCTGATCAGCGAAGCTGTCTGTCATGAAGCAGTTCCTGTTGAGTCCGGTGTCCGCGCGGACCGCCCGCCAGTACCTCTACGCTCTCGTCTCCGCGCCGCTCGGCCTCGCGGGTTTCGTCTACGCCGTCACGACGCTGGCCGTGGGCGGCGCTCTGAGTTTCACCTTCATCGGGCTGCCGCTGATCGCGTTGGCGATCTTCGTGGCCCGCCGGTACGCCCGCTTCCACCGCAAGCTGGCGAACGCCTTGCTGGACGCCGAGATCGACGCGCCGGGGCCGAACCAGCGCTGGGCGGCCTCGCGCGGCGTGTTCGGCAAGCTCGGCGCGGCGCTCTCCGACCAGCCGGCCTGGCGCTCGCAGGCGTACCTGCTGGTGCACTTCCCGCTGGCGGTGGCGTACATGGTGACGCTGGCCGTCGGCGTCCTCGAGGGTCTGATGGTGGTCACCTATCCGATCTGGTGGTCGATCTTCGATCCGGAGAACGTGGACAGCCACGGCGTCACGCACCACTCCGGCCTGCAGCTCGGCGACGGCTTCTACTTCGACACCTGGCCGCGCGCCCTGATCCTCACCGCGGTCGGCGTGGTGTGGGTCTTCGCAGGAGTCTGGTTCCTGAAGGCGCTGCTCTGGTTCGACACGGTGCTGATGAGGGCGCTGCTGGGCCCGACGCGCTCCGAGCGCCGGGTCGAGGAGCTGACGGTGAGCCGCGCGCACGCCGTCGACGACTCCGCCGCGGCGCTGCGCCGCATCGAACGCGACCTGCACGACGGTGCGCAGGCGCAGCTGGTGGCGCTGGCCATGCAGCTCGGCGAGGCGAAGGAGAACCTGGACGTGTCCGAACAGCGGGGCGCGGCCCTGGACCTGGCCGAGACCAGAGCCCTGATCGACAACGCGCACCGCAACGCCAAGCAGGCCATCAACGAGCTGCGCGATCTGGCCCGCGGCATCCACCCGCCGGCCCTGGACAACGGCCTCGGCGACGCGCTGGGCACGCTGGCGGCCCGCTCGGCGATCCCGGTGACGGTGAACGTGTCACTCGGCGAGCGGCCGTCCCGGGCGATCGAGACCATCGCGTACTTCTGCGCCGCGGAGCTGTTGACCAACGCGGCCAAGCACGCCGCCCCGACGCGCGTGGCGCTGTCGGTGGCGCAGGAGGCGGAGAAGCTGGTGCTGATGGTCGAGGACGACGGCCAGGGCGGTGCGCGCATCGGTTTCGCCGGCGGGCTGGCCGGGCTGCACGACCGGGTACGGACGGTGGACGGCTCGCTGAGCGTGGACAGTCCGGAGGGCGGTCCGACCCGGGTGGTGGTGACGCTCCCCATGCGGGTGTGATGCGAGACAATGGAGCCCGTGCGCATCATGATCGCCGAAGACTCGGCCATCCTGCGGGACGGACTCGTCCAGATCCTCACCAAGCGGGGGCACGAAGTGCCGACGGCGGTGCCCGACGCGGACGCGCTGCTGGCCGCGGTCGCGGCCGGCCCGCCGGACGCCGTCGTCCTGGACATCCGCATGCCGCCCACGCACACCGACGAAGGGCTGCGGGCGGCGCTGGAGCTGCGCAAGAGCCACCCGAAGGTCGGCGTACTGCTGTTCTCGCAGTATGTGGAGACGCGCTATGCCCGGGACCTGTTCTCCGGCAACGCCTCGGGCGTCGGCTACCTGCTCAAGGAGCGGGTCGCCGACGTCAGCGACTTCGTCCAGGCCCTGGTGACGATCGCCAACGGCGGCACGGTGCTGGACCCCGAGGTCGTGGTGCAGCTGCTCGGCTCGCAGCCCACGGACGTGCTCACCGCCCGCGAACGGGAGGTGCTGGCGCTGATGGCCGAGGGCCGCTCGAACGCCGCGATCGGCAAGCAGCTGGTGCTCGCCGACAGCTCGGTGGAGAAGCACATCAGCAACATCTTCACGAAGCTGGGGCTGCCGCCGACCGACGAGGACCATCGGAGGGTGCTGGCGGTGCTGAAGTACCTGGGGGTCTGAGCCGGTCAGTGCTTGGGAGTCGACGTCGTCGTCGGGGTCGACTCGCCCGGACTCGTTGAGGGAGTCGGGCCCGGTGAAGGACTCGGGCTCGGGCTCGTTGACGGAACGGGGCTCGCCGCCGCGGTCACCGAACTCCACAGCTGCGAGTACCAGGCCGACGGACCACCGCTCGGGGTGGTCGTCGGATTCGGGAGACCCGCCGCCGCGTCGCTGGAGCCGAGCAGCCGCAGTCCGGTCTCGCCGGGCAGGACATAGTGCAGGCGGCTGCGAGCCTGGATGCGGACATAATCCGGGTCCTGCCAGTGCTCCAGCTCCTGACGGAGCTGGTCCACCTGGGCCCGCTTCTGCGCGTTCTGCTTCTTCAGCTTGTCGATCTGCGAGCCCTGGGAAAAGTACTGCTGGAGCGGATAAGCCAGGGCCAACACCAGCGCGCACAGCACCAACAGCAGGACGGCCGCCCGGGCGGTGTAGCGGGTGCGGCGCTTCAGCGGCGGGCGAGGGCCGGAGCCGCCGTCCCCGTCATCGGAAGAGCGCGAAGGTCCCGACGCGGCGTCCTGCCGCTGCGTCGGGACCGCGCTCAGCCGCCGGGGCGGGGAGCCCTGGCTTTCCGATCTCATGACTGACGACGATACCGCTCCGGGCCTCCCGGCCCCGTCAGCCTTCGTACTGAACCACGCCGAGCGCGCCGATCAGCCCTCGTGCTGGAACCGCGGGAACGCCGAGCGGCCGGCGTAACGCGCGGCGTCGTCCAGCTCCTCCTCGATGCGCAGCAGCTGGTTGTACTTGGCGACCCGGTCCGAGCGCGCCGGGGCGCCGGTCTTGATCTGGCCGCAGTCCACCGCGACGGCCAGGTCGGCGATCGTGGTGTCCTCGGTCTCGCCGGAGCGGTGCGACATCATGCAGCGGTAGCCGTTGCGGTGCGCCAGCTGCACGGCGTCGAAGGTCTCGGTCAGCGTGCCGATCTGGTTCACCTTCACCAGCAGCGCGTTGGCCTGGCCGCCGGCGACGCCGCGGGAGATGCGCTCGGGGTTGGTGACGAACAGGTCGTCGCCGACGATCTGGACCTGGTCGCCCAGCCGCTCGGTGATGGCCTTCCAGCCGTCCCAGTCCTGCTCGTCCAGCGGGTCCTCGATGGACACCAGCGGGTAGGCGGCGACCAGCTCGGCGTAGTAGTCGATCATCTCCGCGGAGCTGCGCGACTTGCCCTCGAACTCGTAGGCGCCGTCCTTGTGGAACTCGGTGGCGGCCACGTCCAGCGCCAGCGCGATGTCCCGGCCCGGCACGTAGCCGGCCTTGGAGATGGCCTCGACGATCAGCTCCAGCGCGTCCCGGTTGGACGGCAGGTCCGGGGCGAAGCCGCCCTCGTCGCCGAGCCCGGTGTTCAGCCCGCGCTGCTTGAGCACCGACTTCAGCGTGTGGTAGACCTCCGCGCCCCAGCGCAGCGCCTCCCGGAAGCTCCCGGCGCCGATCGGCGCGATCATGAACTCCTGGACGTCCACGTTGGAGTCGGCGTGCGCGCCGCCGTTGAGGATGTTCATCATCGGCACCGGCAGCGTGTGCGCGTTCGGGCCGCCGAGGTAGCGGAACAGCGGCAGCTCGGCGGACTCCGCGGCGGCCTTGGCCACGGCCAGCGACACGCCGAGGATCGCGTTCGCGCCCAGCCGCGCCTTGTTCGGCGTGGCGTCCAGGTCGATCATCGCCTGGTCGATCAGCCGCTGGTCCGAGGCGTCCTCGCCGACCACGGCCGGGTAGATCTCGTCCAGCACGCCCTGCACGGCGCGCTCCACGCCCTTGCCGCCGTACCGGGCGGCGTCGCCGTCCCGCAGTTCCACGGCCTCGAAGGCACCGGTGGAGGCGCCGGAGGGCACGGCCGCGCGGGCGAAGCTGCCGTCCTCCAGCAGGACCTCCACCTCGACGGTCGGATTGCCGCGCGAGTCCAGGATCTCCCGGGCGTTGATGGCTTCGATGGACGCCACGTCGCATCTCTCCTTCACGGATTCGTTGTGTCGGGACGAGCCTATCCGGAACCGCTGCCGGGGCCCGGATCAGCGGGGTCGAAGAATGAGACGGCGGCATCGGGGAATCCCGGCGGGTATCGCGCATCCTGGACCTATGATCACGACTATGGGGAGCACGGCGGCGGCGGCGGGCCGGCAACGCGGCGTCGCCGGCGCGCCGGAGGTGGGGGCCGGCGTCCTGCTGCGGGGGCCGTTCACCGGGCGGGCGCTGCGGCAGCAGTGGTACCTGCTCGCGTCGTTCCTCGGCGGGTTCCCGCAGGTACTGTGGATTTTCGCCGCGTTGACGGCCGGAACCACCACGCTGCTGGTGTTCGTGGGACTGCCATTGCTGCTGCTGGCGATGCTCTCACTGCGCGCGTTCAGCCAGCGGGAGCGGCGGCGGATCCTCGACCTGACCGGCGAGCGCGTCCCGGCGCCGTATCGGAACACCGACCCCTCCGGCACGCTGCCGACCCGCCTGCTCGCGTACGCCTCCGAGCCCGCGACCTGGCGCGACCTGGTGCACCTGGTGATCT
>JAEKKI010000054.1 GCA_019510485.1 Catenulisporales bacterium | reverse complement strand
GGTCCACGAGGTAGCCCTGCAGGTGATAGACCGAGCCCTGTTCCAGGCCGGAGCCCATCTTGTGGATCGACGTGACGCACACGTCCGCTCCGGCGTCCATGGCCCAGGCCGGGAGGGCGTCGTGGAACGGCAGGTGTGCACCCCAGGCTTCGTCGACGATCAGCGGGCGGCCCCGGTCGTGGCACAGCTCGGCCAAGCTGCGCAGGTCCGCGGCCGTCCCATACGGCGTCGGGCTGGTGACCAGCGCGCCGAGCGCGTCCGGGTGCTCTTGAAAGGCCTTGGAGTAGGCGTCGGCAGACGGCGGGTGTGCCAGGTGGAGGCGCGGGTCCCACGACGGCTCCACCCACACCGGGTGGATGCCTGAGAGCACCAATCCGGAGATGACCGCCTTGTGCGCGTCGCGGCCGATCAGCAGTTCGCCGCCGGGGCCGGCGACCGCGAGCATGGCGGCCTTGACGGAGAGCGAGGAGCCGCACGTGGAGAAGAACGCCTGGTCGGCGCCGACCGCCTCGGCCATCAACGCCTCCGCCCGCTTCAGCGCGGTGCCGCGGTGCTCCGGATCGTCCAGAGCCGTGGCCACCACGTCGGCGCGGAACGTCTCGGCTCCCAACACCGCGGCGACCCGCGGATCGACGCCCCGGCCCTGCTTGTGGCCCGGAGGCGTGAAGGACACTTCGTGGCGCCGCCGGTATTCGGCCAGCGCTTCGAGGATGGGGGCTTCGCTCTGGTTCATCGCCGACGCATGCCCGAACGTCGCCGCTCTTAACAAGGTCTTTGCATAAACTGCTTTTCATTGATACGCGGGATGACAACCGGTGGCCTGTTTGGCTTCGGGGCCTTCGGGCACAGGGAGCCCCTCATGATCGGAGGCCACCGTGAGCACCCATGCCCGCCAGACACCGACGGCGCCGTGGATCGTCGTCGCCGCTCTGATAGCCGCGGCCATGATCCTCGGGGGCGCGCTCATGGCCGGGAGCGTGGCACTGCTCATCATCGGAGTGGTGCTGGTCATCGCGGCGGCTGTCTGCGCGGTCGTCCTGACGCGTCGTGGCCAAGCCCCGTTCTCCTTCACTGAGGAGTTCCCGGAGCACACCTACGGACCGCGTGCGACGACGGACGGGGACTCCACCCCGCCGATCGACACGGAGCCGAACCGCCCTCCCGGCCCGCCCCAGTTCTGGATCTTGGAAGAGCGCGACCCCGCCGAGATGGGCGAACCGCCGGACGACCAACGCGTCTTCCCGCAGTACAGCAACCTCCGCCCGGACGAGCGGCTCCGCAACGTCGAAGGCCACGAGGTGATCGAACGCGCGGAGAACAGCGACGGCGCGGACGAGGTCCCAGAGGAAGGAGGCCGCCATGCCCCGCGGCCAATGGAGTAAGAAGCGCGAACGTCAGTACGAGCACATCAAGGAAGGGGCGAAGGAGCGCGGCGAGTCCGAGGACGTCGCCGAGGAGATCGCCGCCCGGACGGTCAACAAGGAACGCGCCCGGCACGGTGAAGCGAAGGAGTCCAGCAAACTGTCGCGGGAGGACATGTCCTCCGGGCGGCGGGGCGGTTTGCGGTCTCACAAGGGCGCCGGCGGCCGCACCTACGACCAGCTGTATGAAGAAGCGAAGGACCGGAACATCCACGGTCGGTCGAAGATGAACAAGAGCGAGTTGCTGAAGGCTCTCGGACGGCGGTGAAGTCTGTCGACCCGCTCCATCGAAGCCCGCGACGCGAGCTCACAGCGGCCACCTGGCCGCTGTGAGCTGCTGCGGAACCCGCCGGTCAGGTTGATCGACCGCCGGCCGAGTAGACGTCGGGCGAGGCTCCGTTCGATGAGTGCTCCTCGGAGGAGCTGTGGGAGAGCCCTGATGTGACGTGCGCGATCTTGTCCGCGACCGTCTTGGACGCGGTGTCGACACCGTGCCGCAGGCTCTCCCGGGCCTCGGTGACCGCCGGCTGCTGGCTCAGGTCGTGCATTTTCTGCTGGATCTGTTCGTATCTCTCGCGGCCGGCCTTGGCGCCGACCACGTAGCCCACGGCGAAGCCGGTGGCCAGGGTGATGATCCGTTTCATGTTGGTTCTCCTCGCTCTTCCTCGTTGCGGATCGCTCTGCGGATTCCCGCGGACTCCAGACGGGCGGCTGTGGCCTTGGCCACGGCGAACACGGCCGCCTCCAACGCGGCCCCGCTCAGCAGCTCGAACCAGTCCACATCGACGTCGTCGGCATCCGGCAGCGAGTCCTCGTTGCTGAACAGCCGCCACAGCCGGCGACTGACGACGCTGGCCAGGGCGCCGGCGACCAGGCTCAGCGCCAGGCCGACCGGCTTGTACGCGATCTTGGCGGTGAGGGGCTTCATCGGCCAGGTCCCTTGGTGTGGGGTCTAATGTCAGCCGACGTCCTGATGACCGGCCACGGCCGGGGCAAACGCCGGTGAACGGAATGCGTCCGGTCGGTCCGACCAGGTGTCGAGCATGCGCTCCACCGGTGAGCGAGGGGCTGAGAGGCTCGCGCCGGATCGGATCGGTTACCGGCGATCGTCGTCGCGGATCATCGCCACCACGATGAGCGCCAGACCGAGGCCGAGCGCCAGGGTGCCGGGAACGATGGCGCCGGACCCGTCGGTCGAACGAATGCTGGTGTGGATGATGATCGCGAACCCGATCGCGGTCAGGAAAGCCCCGATCACGGCCTGGATCTTACGCCCCGATGTCGTCATGGCAGGAGTCTGACAGCCTGCGGTATCAGGTCTGCCACCGGGCCGCACGGCGTGGTGCAGATGATGTGCGGTGGCGAGACCTGGCCGCCGCTGGTGGCGGGGGTCCGGGCGGCCGACGGGCTGGACGTGCCGGTTGGGCTGGACGGTGGGGTTCCCCATATGTCCGTGAGTGTTGCCGCGCTGCCGTTGGACGTCGGTCTGGACGGTGACGTACCCCATATATCCGTCACCGTCGCCGCGCTGCCGTCGGACGTCGATGGCGAAGTGCTCGAACTGGTCGCGGGTGTCGAAGGATGCTGCGAGGCGCAGCCGCAGGCCAGGCCGACTACCAGACCGAGGACGGCGAGCCCGCCGCGAGTGCGCGCGGTCATGACGGTGGATGCGATGTTCACGAACGCCCCCGTGGTCGCCGAAGTGGCATCGAAGCCCTCACCCTATAAGGGCTCTGCTTCACGGCCTAGCGCCTCGCTCGTCAGAAATGAGCTTGCGTCACCGCACAGCCGACGCGGTGACGCCGCTGCGCCGCACCACCGGAACGGTCGCGCTGCCCAACAGCCGCAGCGCCGCCTCCGACGGCGAACCGGGCTCGGCGGTATAGGCGATCAGATGCTGCCCTAAGCTCCCAGGGATGACGAGGTTCTCGAAGCTGAGCTCCATCGTGCCGACCATCGGGTGCCGCAACTGCTTCACACCGGAAGTACAAGTGCGCACCGGATGCCGCGCCCACAGCGAGGCGAACTCGTCACTGTTCATGGTGAGCTGGCCGACGAGCTCGGCCAGCGCGCGATCGTCAGGATGGCGTCCGGCGGCCTGGCGCAGGGATGCCACAGCGAGCTGTGCCTGGTCGCGCCAGTCCGCGTACAGCGCTCGATACCGCTCGTCCAAGAACAGCATCCGGGTCATGTTGGGCCGCGCGGCGGGTGTATCAGGGCTCTCCACCGCGAGATGACCGGCGAGCAGCGCGTGGCCCAGCCGGTTCCACGCCAGCACATCGTTGCGCCGGTCCAGGATCAGCGCCGGCACCTCGGTCATGGCCGCCAGCAGCTGCCGAGCCGAGGCGCTCGCGTACACCGTCTGCGACGGTGCGAGCCGAGACGACCCGGCAACAGGACGCGCGAGGTCCTTCAGGTGAGCCGTCTCATCCTCGGTGAGACGCAGCGTCCGCGCGATCGCCGTCAGCAGTCCGTCGGAGACATTGGCGGCGCGACCCTGCTCCAGCCGGGTGTAGTGGGTGATGCTGACGTTGGCGAGCATCGCCAACTCCTCGCGGCGCAGCCCGGTGACGCGGCGGCGGGTCGGGTGCGGCGTGATGCCGACCTCCTCGGGACGCAGCGCGGCACGCCGCGACTTGAGGAACTCTCCCAGCTCGGACGAGGCGTCCATACACGTCTCCAGGTCAGCGGACGGCGAGGAAGTGGTTTGCCACCGGCTTCCCATGATGCCCGGCCGGCCGCGACAGCGAGAAGCCGTAAGGGTGGTGCTGCGATGACTACCCTCGCGCTGGCTGCGCAAAGCGGGGTTCTGGCTGGGAGTCCGGCCGCCGACCAGCCTTGACGTCATGTCTGCCATTGATACCGAAGTAGCCGACAGCACGCGCGGCGCGGCACCGGCCGTCCTCACCCCCCGACTCCGGCTGATCCTGGTGCTGCTGCTGGCCACGCAGTTCATGCTGGCCGTGGACTTCGCCATCCTGAACGTGGCGCTCCCGGCGATCGGCGAGGGCTTGGGCTTCCCGCTGGCGCGCCTGCAGTGGATCGCCACCTCGTTCGCCCTGTGCGCGGCGGGCTTCACCCTGTTCTTCGGCCGGGTCGCGGACCTGTTCGGCCGGCGCCGGCTGTTCCTCGGCGGCCTGGTGGTCCTGGGCCTGGCCTCACTCGCCGGCGGGCTGGCGCAGAACCCTGCGATGTTGATCACGGCCCGCGTCCTCCAGGGTCTCGCCACCGCCGCCGTGACCCCCGCCGGGCTGTCGCTGATGACGACCTCGTTCCCGGAGGGCCCGCTGCGCGAGAAGGCGCTGGGCCTCAACGGCGCGCTGATGTCCACCGGCTTCACCACCGGCGCCGTCCTCGGCGGCGTGCTGACCGACCTGCTGTCGTGGCGCTGGGCGTTCTTCCTCAACGTGCCCGTCGCGCTCGCCGTGGTGCTCATCGCCCCGAGGGTGATCAAGGAGTCCCGGCCCGACGAGCGCCCCAAGCTGGACGTGCCCGGCGCCGTCAGCGTCACACTCGGCCTGCTGGCCGTCATCTTCGGGCTCACCCAGGCCGGCGAGAACGGCTGGGGCTCGCCGGGCGCCCTGTCGGCGCTGGCGGCCGGCGCGGTGTTGCTGCTGGTCTTCTACGCCGTCGAGCGCAAAGTGCCCGCGCCGCTGGTGCCGCTCGGCGTACTCGGCAAGCGGTCGGTGGCCTGGGGCAACGTCGCCGGGCTCATCGCGTTCCTCACCGAGACCTCCCTGGTCTTCCCGCTGACCCTCTACCTGCAGAACGTGCTCGGCTTCTCCCCGCTCGCCGCCGGCCTGTCCTTCGGCGTCCTGGGCCTGGGCACGGTCACCGGCGGCACCACGGCCCCGAGGGTCATCGCCAAGCTCGGCACCAAGCGGACGCTGATCGTCGGCGGCATCCTGCAGACCGTGTTCACCGCGGCCCTGATCGGCCTGGGCCCCGACCGCTCCTGGCTGGGGCTGATGCTGGTCGCCGGCTTCCTCGGCGGCGTCGGGAACATGCTGGTGATCGTGGGCTTCATGGTCACCGCCACCTCAGGGCTCGCCGACCGCGAACAGGGCCTGGCCACCGGCCTGGCCACCATGACCCAACAGGTCGGCATCACGATGGGCACGCCGATCATGAGCGCCGTCGCCACCGCCGCCATGGCCGGCACCGGAGCGTCGGCCGTCCTCGGCGGTCTGCGCGCCGCGATCGGCGTGAACGCCGCCATCGTGCTTCTCGGCGTCCTCACCAGCGCCGTGTTCCTGCGCGGCGATCGGCCTGCCGCGCGGTGACAGGTATCGAAGGTCAGGCGCGGCGGTTCCACTCCTCGGCCAGCAGCCGGTAGGAGTCGACGCGGTCGGCGTGGTCGTGGGTGATGGTGGTGATGATCAGCTCGTCGGCGTCCACCGCGTCGCGCAGGATCTCCAACTGGTCGGCGACCTGCGCCGCGGTGCCGACGAACTGGGTCTGGACCCGGTCGGCCACCAGCGCGCGGTCCTGCTCGGTCCACACGAAGCGGCGGGCCTGCTCCGGGGTCGGGAACGGGATCGCGCCCTCGGCGGTGCGGATGCTGCGCACCCACGCGCCGTAGCCGGAGGCGAGTTCCCGGGCCCGGGCCTCGCTCTCGGCGACCACCACGTCGGCCGAGACGCTCACGTACGGCGCGCCGAGCTCGGCCGAGGGCTTGAACGCGGCGCGGTAGCCGTCGGCCGCTTCGAGCACCGTCGCCGGACTGACGTGGTAGTTCGTCGCGAACCGCAGCCCGTTGGCGCCGGCCACCTCGGCACTGGTCCCGCCGCTGCTGCCGAGGATCCACACCTGCACGTCGGCGCCCTCGCCGGGGACGACGTGGGCCTCCTGACCGTTGGCGTCGACATACGTGCCGGCGAGCAGGGCGAGGATGTCAGCGATCTGATCGGCGTAGTCCGGGGTCTCGGCGTTCGGCTGCTGAAGCAGGCTCTTGTGAAGGACGAACCGCGGGGACTTCAGCAGCGGCGTGAAGTCGAAACGCGGTGGGATGCGCAGTCCGTTGGCCGTGTAGCCGTCCACGACGGCCTCAGCGGCGCCGACCAGCGCCGGCTCGCGAGAACCGCCGGGCGTGCGGCCACCGCCCGAGCGGCCGAGCCCGAGGTCGAACCGGCCCGGGTGCAAGGCGTCGAGCAGGCCGAACTCCTCCACCGTCGACAGGGCCGTGCGATGGCCGAGCAGCACCGCGCCGGATCCCAGGCGGATGGTGGACGTCGCGGCGGCGGTCAGGGCCAGCACCACTGCCGGACTGGTGCCGGCGACGCCGGGATTGAGGTGGTGCTCGGCGAACCAGTAGCGCCCATAGCCGAAACGCTCGGTCTGCTGGGCCAAATCGATGCTGTTGCGCAGCGCCTGCGAAGCGGTGGAGCCGGAGCTGATCGGGATCAGGTCGAGGACGGCGAGCGGCGTGTTGGCCATGGGATCAGGCTCCTTTGCTGGGACGGGACCAGGGGCCGCGCGGAGTGCGCGAGCGCGCCGTCGGCGAGCAGGAGAGGGACGGCCGCTCGTGGCGCTCGCCGATGCCGAAGCCGTCGAAGCCCGGTTCCTCGGCCGGCACGGCGGCGTCGACGACCTGCCGGAACCGCTCGTTCGCCGGGGCGTGGACGATCACCGGAGGTGGTGAGGAACTTCACGAGGCGGCTCCGGCGACGGCGACGGGCTCGACCTCGACCTCGACCTCGGACCGGTCTGGGTACCGGTGCTTGCGCGGGGCGGCCAAGCCGAGGTGGTGGCGCAAGGTCGTGCCCTGATAGTCGGCGCGGAACCGGCCGCGCTCCTGCAGGATCGGCACGACCTTGTCGGCGAACCCGTCCAGGCCCCCGGGCGTGATGTGCGGGACCAGGATGAAGCCGTCGGCGGCATCTGCCTGCACGAGTTCGTCGATCTGCGCCGCCACGCTCTCGGGGGAGCCGATGAACGACTGCCGCGCCGCCTTGTCGATCATCAGCTCTCGAATGGACAGGTTCTCGGCCCGGGCCTGCTCGCGCCATTCGTTCGCGACGGCGATCCGGTCGCGGTGGAGCCGGTCGGCCGCGCGGCCCTTGGAGATCGAGTCGCCGGAGACGTCAGGGTCCGAATCCGGCAGCGGGCCGTCCGGGTCGTAGGCGCTGAGGTCGCGGTTCCACAGCTGCTCCAGGAGCTTGATCGCGCTCTGCCCGCTCACCTGGGCCCGCCGCACGTCGTGGGCCAGTTCCCGGGCCTCGGCGTCGGTGTCGCCGAGCACGAACGTCGCCGCGGGCAGGATCAGCAGGTCCTCGCGGGCCCGACCGTACTTGGCCAGCCGGCCCTTGACGTCGGAGTAGAAGGCCCGGCCCCGCTCCAGGGCGCTGTGCCGGCCGAAGACGGCGTCGGCGGCCGAGGCCGCGAACTCCCGCCCGGCGTCGGAGTCCCCGGCCTGGAAGATCACCGGCCGGCCCTGCGGCGGGGTCGGGACGTTGAACCGGCCGGCGATGTCGAAGTGCCGGTCCCGGTGCTCGAAGCTGCCGGCCTTCGGGTCGGTGAGGAAGACTCCTGATTCCTTGTCGGCGAGGATCTCGTGGCCGTCCCAGGAGTCGAACAGCTCCCATGCGGTGCGCAGGAACGTCTCGGCGCGGCCGTACCGGTCCTGCTCGGCGAGGAATCCGCCGCGCCGGAAGTTCTCGCCGGTGAAGGCGTCCCAGGATGTGACGACGTTCCAGGCGGCACGGCCGTCGGACAGGTGGTCCAGCGACGCGAACTGCCGGGCCACCTCGTAGGGCTCGTTGAAGGTGGAGTTGATGGTGCCGGTCAGGCCGATCCGCTCGGTGACGGCGGCCAGCGCGGCCAGCACGGTGAAGGTGTCGGGGCGGCCGACGACGTCCAGGTCGTAGATGTGCCCGCCCTGCTCGCGCAGCCGCAGGCCCTCGGCCAGGAAGACGAAGTCGAACTTGGCGCGCTCGGCGGTCTGCGCGAAGTGCTTGAAGGACTCGAAGTCGATGTGGCTCCCGGCCGCCGGGTCGCTCCAGACGGTGGTGTTGTTGACGCCGGGGAAGTGCGCGGCCAGGTGGATCTGCTTGGCGGGCTTGGTCATGGTCGTCGGCCTTTCTCACACCGCGGATAGGGCGTCGCGGTCGGCTGCGGCTGCGGCATAGCGGTTGGCGGGCCGGGGCAGGCCCAGATGGCCGCGCAAGGTAGTGGCCTGATAAGCGATGCGGAACAGGCCGCGGGCCTGGAGCTCGGGGACGAGCCGCCGGGTGATCTGCTCCAGGTCGTGCGGGATCGTCCCGGGCCGCAGCCGGTAGCCGGTCAGGCCCGCGTGCCGCCAGTCGGCGAGCAGGTCGGCCAGCTCTGAAGGCGTGCCGGTGAAGAGGTGCGCATCGCTGGTGAACGGCTCGCCGGCGCGTTCGTCGAGGCGGGCGCGGCGCTCGGCCGCGGCTCGCGGTTCCTCGTCGAGGAACACGACGAGATCACCGAAGACGTGCAGCTTCTCGCCGACGCGGCAGGCGCTCTCCTGCTCGGCGCGGATCTCCTCGACGATCGCACGGGCCTGATCCCGGTCGTGCGGGGTGACGAAGCCGATGTCGGCCGCGCGGGCGATGAGCCGGTAGGGGATCGTGGCGTGTCCGAGCGCTGCGACGATCGGCTGGCCCTGCGGCGGCCGCGGCGTGATCGACGGCCCGCGCACGTCGAACCATTCGCCCTCGAAGTCGATGTGGTGCAGCTTGTCCCGGTCGATGAACCGGCCGGTGGCCGCGTCGCGGATCTCCGCGTCGTCCTCCCAGCTGTCCCACAGCCGCCGCACGACCTCGATGTAGTCGGCCGCCTCGCGGAACCGATCGGCGATCTGCGCCTGGACGTCGGGGGTCTCAAAGTCCTGCACTCGGATCGGCTGCGCCGAGCGACGGCCGAACAGCGCGAACTCGTACGGCTTGGCGGAGATCTGCACGCGCAGTCCGGCCCGGCCGGTGGCCGCGTAGTCGAGGGTTGCTATCGCTTTGGAGAGGTGGAACGGCTCGGTGTGCGTGGCCACGACGGTCGGCACGATGCCGATGCGCTCGGTCAGCGGCGCCACGCGGGCCGCGACGAGTACCGCGTCCAACCGGCCGCGGACCTGGTCGACGCGGTCGTCGACGTCGTTGAAGTCCGTGCTCTGAATGCCGAGCGAGTCCTCGATGGTGACGAAGTCGAGCAGCCCCTCTTCGGCTTCGGCGACCAGATCGGCCCAGTAGCGGGCGCGGAAGAGCTCGTCGGGGCGGGCTTCCGGTTCGCGCCAGGCGGCCGGGTGCCAGCCAGCGCCTTCGAGGGCCACGGCCAGGTGCAGCGGGTGGTCAGGCGACATGCGGCATCGACTTCCTATTCTCTATCGATTTACTGGGGATAGTAGAGCAGGGTCGGCGGCCGTCAAGAAGATCGCTCGGTGGCGTCTCGGGTTGTGGATGGGGAATGGTCGGATAGTGGACGGAGGTGGGAGTCGGCGGTGAGACGGGGCTGACGGATCGACGGTGGTTGACGGCATGCTCAGGACGTTGCCAACTCCACCTAGCCGATAGGCATTGCCGCGAAGGCGTTCACACTATGACCTCTGACGTTTCGGATCGGGTATCGCCGTCCCCTGACTTTCCTGCGGTATCCGGTGCGCCGGGTGACGAGGTGTTGTTGGGGGCACGGTTGGTGGGTTCGCGGCGCCCGGGGCGGTGGGTCTCGGCGGGCGTGCTGCTGGTGGTGGCGGCGATGGTGGTGCACACGCTGTTCACGAATCGGCGGTTTCAGTGGCCGGTGGTGCGCAGCTTCTTCTTCGAGGACTCGATAGTGCGGGGTCTGGAGCTGACCATCTGGCTCACGGCGGCGGTGGTGGCCACCGGCTACGTGCTCGGCACCGGGTTGGCGGCGGCGCGGTTGTCGTCGAACCCGATTCTGAGGTCGGTGAGTTTCTTCTTCGTGTGGTTGGTGCGGTCGGTGCCGATGCTGGTGCAGTTGTTGTTCTGGTACGAGTTGGCCTCGTTGTATCCGCACCTGTCGGTGGGGCTGCCGTTCGGGCCGGCGTTCGCCTCGTTCTCCACGGCGCATCTGTTCGGCGGGGTGCTGGCGGCGTATGTGGCGCTGAGTTTGGATGTGGCGGCGTTCTCCGCCGAGATCATCCGGGGCGGGATCCTGTCGGTGCCGGCCGGGCAGGTGGCGGCGGCGCAGGCGTTGGGATTGGGGCGGTGGCGGACCTTCCGGCGGATCGTGGTGCCCCAGGCGATGCCGGCGATCGTGCCGGCTTCGGGGAATCTGCTGATCGGGATGTTGAAGGCGACGTCGATCGTGAGTGTGATCGCGGTGCCGGATCTGCTGTACTCGGCGCAGTTGATCTACAATCAGGACTTTCAGATCGTTCCGCTGCTGCTGGTGGCCACGCTGTGGTACATCGTGCTGACCACGCTGCTGTCGATCGGGCAGTACTTTCTGGAGCGGCGGTTCGCGCGGGGGTCGGCCCGGCGCGGCGCCGGGTTCGGAGCGCTGTTCCGGGGGAATCTGCCGCTGTTCGGTACCGGTCCGGCCGCCGGGCCGCTGTCATGACCGCCGCCGGCAGCGCTCTGCCGCTGGTGCGGATCAGAGGCCTGAGTAAGAGCTTCGGGCCGCGACGGGTGCTGGACCGGGTGGACCTGGACGTGGCCGCCGGTTCGGTGACGGTGCTGCTGGGGGCCTCCGGGTCGGGGAAATCGACGCTGTTGCGGTGCGTCAACCATCTGGAGCGCCCCGATGCGGGGTTCGTGCAGGTGGCCGGGGAGCTGATCGGCTACCGGTACGCCACCGGCCGGCTGCACGAGCTGCCCGCCCGGCAGGTCGCGCGGCAGCGGTCCCGGGTGGGCATGGTGTTCCAGCAGTTCCACCTGTTCGGCCATCTGACGGTGCTGGAGAACCTGATCGAGGCGCCGGTGGCGGTGCGCGGCCGGTCGCGCGCGTCGGCGGTCGAGCAGGCCCGCGCGCTGCTGGCCCGGGTCGGGTTGTCGGGGCGGGAGGACGCTTATCCGCGGGAGTTGTCCGGGGGTCAGCAGCAGCGGGTGGCGATCGCCCGGGCGCTGGCGATGGAGCCGGCGCTGCTGCTGTTCGACGAGCCGACCTCGGCGCTGGATCCGGAGTTGGTGGGGGAGGTGCTGGCGGTGATCCGCGATCTGGCCGCCACGGGGATGACGATGATCGTGGTGACGCATGAGATCGGGTTCGCCCGGGAGGTCGCCGATGCCGCGGTGTTCCTGGACGCCGGCCGGATCGTGGAGTCCGGTCCGCCCGCGCAGGTGCTGGACCACCCTCGCCACGAGCGCGCCCGTGCCTTCCTGTCCGCCGTTCTCTGATGTTCTTTGTGAAAGGACCGTCGTCCATGACCATCTCCAGGCGCCCCGGCCGCCGCACTACTCTCGCGGTCGTGGCCGCCGCCCTCCTCACTCTGGCCTCGGGGTGCGGTTCGGCCTCCAAGCCCGCCGCCTCGGCCGGTGGCGCCCCGGTCGCCGCTGCCGCTGCCGGGTCGGCCTCCGCCTCGATCCCGGTGCAGGATGTGGTCTCCGCGGTGCGGCCGGACCCGGCGTTGAAGGCCGAGCTGCCGGCGGCGATCGCCGCACGGGGCACGCTGTCGTTGGGCACCACCCGGCCCACCGGCCTGGCCGGGCTGCCCCACGACGGCGTCGACGCCGCCGGGCGTGAGGTGGGGTTGGATGTGGACCTGCGCAACGCCATCGCCGCCAAACTCGGCATCAGCTGGCAGGCGCAGTACGGCACGTTCGCCACCATCATCCCCGGGGCGCAGAACGGCCGGTTCGACGTGGGCTGGGGCAACTTCGGGGTGACCAAGGCCCGGGAGCAGGTGGTGGACTTCGCCACCTACCTCACCGACGGCCAGGCGTTCCTGGGCGCCGCCGGCGTCAAGACCGCTGCGATCGGCACCTTGAGCGATCTGTGCGGCTACACCGTGGCCACCAGCCCGGGCTCGACCTTCCAGCAGATCCTCACCGACGGCGCGGCCGAGTGCGCGGCCGCGGGCAAGCCGGCGTATCGGGTGCAGTACTTCGCCGACAGCGCCCCGATCTTCCTGGGCCTGGCCAACGGCAAGATCGACATCATGTTCGGTCCCACCCTGAGCCTGCGCTATGACGCCGCGCACGTGCCGGGCACCAAGTTCCTGGGCCAGATCAGCACCACCCCGGTCGGAGTGGTGGTGGCCAAGGGCTCCCCGCTGGCCAAACCGATCTCCGATGCGGTCAACGCCCTGATCGCCGACGGCAGCTACACCAAGATCTTCACAAAATGGGGCGTGCCCGACACCGCCATCCCCGCCTCCCAGATCAACCCGGCCCCCACCCTGTAGAGCCGGCGACTCCGCCATCCGCCGTGATCGCGCATCAGGTGCTCAGGCGCCGGCCCGGATTGCTTCGGTCACAGAAAGAATCGCACGCGGAAATATGCGGTTAGCGAAACGCCGGCTTTTAGCGAGCCGAACCGGAATCCATGCCGGCCAATGCGCCGACCGCCGCTGTGAGTTCAGCCCGGCGCGGAGGGCCGGTGACTCGATGGGTAACACGGCCATCGCCGTCGAGAAGCAGCACAGTAGGCGTTCGCAATACCGTCAGTCGCCGGGCCAGATCGAGGCGTTCCTCGGCATCGATGTCGATATAGGTGACGGCGAACCGGTCCGCGATCTCCGAAAGCACGCGGCGCGTCGGCCCGCAGTACTGGCAGATCTTCGAGGAGAACTGCACCAGCGTTGCCCTGGTGTCGAGCTCGATGCCCAGGTCGGCGGCGGCAAGCCGGTCGGCGGCGGCCGCATCGGAACCAAGCGTGAGCGCACCGGTTTCGCGCACTGCGCCATCGGTCCGCTTCCGCCACAGTCCGAAGGCCGAAGCCGCCGCCAATACGCCGACGGCGGCGAGCAAACCGGTGAGATCCATAGCCGACACAGTGCGCCTGTCTCACGGGTTATTCCTCACCATGTCCGGCACATGAGACGCGGCTTTCGCCACTGACTCCCGGCCCTAGCCTTAGCGCATGACGGAATCCCAGGTCACGCCGCTCGCCCGGCGCGTCGACGTTCGCGGCCCGAAGTTCGGTGCGGCGGTGACCACCGTCGTGCTCGTCGTGGTTCTCGCCACCGGCAGCGGCTGGTTGCTGGCCGCCCAAGCGGCGGTCTTCGCCATCGGGGCCGGGGCCGGCTTGCGGTACGCGCCCTACGGCCTGCTGTTCTCCCGCCTGGTCCGCCCGCGCCTCGGGCCGCCGCCGGCCTTCGAGGACGAGGTGCCGCCGCGCTTCGCGCAGGGCGTGGGAGTGCTGTTCGCCCTGGTCGGAGCCGTGGGCTACCTGGCCGGTGCGCCGGTCGTGGGCATCGTGGCGACGGCGCTGGCCCTCGCGGCCGCGTTCCTCAATGCGGCGTTCGGGTTCTGTCTCGGCTGCGAGATGTACCTGCTGCTGGTCCGGCTACGCAAGCGTGGCGCCTAGATCGTATGCGGGTATGTCGGCCCGGAAAAGTTTCGGGGTCCGATATAAAAGGCCTCCGAAAAGGATTGTTTCCGAGCCTTGCGGTCGTTCCCAAATATTGGACAGGAAATAGACGTGGAATCCCGTCCGTGCGACGCTCTAGCCATGTCTCGCGATGGAGTGGCTCTCGTCAGTCGGCGGCACGTCGACTTCGGACGGCTGTCCAGCTCCTGCTGTCCGCCGGCGCTGTGATCCACTCCGCTCCACCCGGCGTGTCCCGCATGTTCCAGCCCGGCGCCGCCACAGCCGCCGGCTGACTGACTTCCCCGTTCCTTCCCCAACCGCACAGCGCCGTCCGCGCTGTCCGCCGGTGTGTCCGGCGATCCTTTCTGGAGCCTTCCTGTGATACGCATCAAGCCTCTTCTTCGCTCCGCCGTGGCCGTCGGCGCCGTCGTCGGGATCGCCGTGTCCGCCGCCGCGTGCAGCTCGTCGAAGTCGCAGAGCTCGGCAAGCCCGGCGGCGGACACGAAGGCCGCCGCGTCCTCCGGCGGAACAGTCGCCTCGGCGCTGCGCCTCGGCTACTTCGCGAACGTCACGCACGCCACCGCCGTGGTCGGGGTCGCGCACGGCGACTTCGAGAAGGCGCTGGGCACCACGAAGCTGACCACCCAGGTCTACAACGCCGGTCCGGCCGAGATGACCGCGTTGCTCGGCGGGCAGCTGGACGCCGCCTACGTCGGACCGTCGTCAGCGCTGTCAGCGTTCGTCCAGTCGCACGGCGAGGCGCTGAAGATCGTCGCCGGAGCGACGTCCGGTGGCGCGGAACTCGTGGTGAAGCCCGACATCAACTCCCCGGCGGACCTGAAGGGCAAGACCCTCGCCACGCCGCAGAAGGGCAACACCCAGGACGTCGCGCTGCGGTTCTGGCTCAAGCAGCAGGGCCTCACCGCGAACCCGGACGGCACCGGCGACGTCTCGGTGAACCCGCAGGACAACGCCACCACGCTGGACCAGTTCAAGGCCGGGCACATCAACGGCGCCTGGCTGCCGGAGCCGTGGGCGTCGCGGCTGGTCACCGAGGCCGGGGCGAAGGTGCTGGTGGACGAGAAGGACCTGTGGCCGAACGGCCAGTTCTCCACCACCACGCTGGTGGTGGCGAGCAGCTTCCTGAGCAAGCACCCGGACAGCGTCAAGGCCCTGATCGACGGCCAGATCGCCGCCAACCAGTGGATCACCGCCAACGCCGCCGACGCCCAGCAGCTCGTCAACGACCAGTTGAAGAAGCTCACCGGCAAGGCCCTGACCGACGACGAGGTCAAGCGGTCCTTCAGCGAGCAGGCCGTGACCAACGACCCGCTGGCCGCCAGCCTGCAGACCTCGCTCGACCACGCGGTGGCCACCGGCCTGCTGAAGAAGACCGACCTGCACGGCATCTTCGACCTGTCGTTCCTCAACGCCGAGCTCGCGAAGAGCGGCCAGCCGGCCGTCTCGGACGCGGGCCTGAGCAAGAAGTAGGAGGAGGAGACCATGACCGCCACCATCGAGACGGAGCCCGGGAACACCACTGTCCACCGCGAGCCCGCGGTACGTCTTACGGGGATCGGTAAGACGTTCCGCGATGGTGGCGCTGCGGTGTTGGACGGCATCGATTTGGATGTAGCGCCGGGGGAGTTCGTGTGCCTGCTGGGTGCCTCCGGCTGTGGGAAGTCGACGCTGTTGAACCTGGTGGCCGGGCTGGACGCGCCAACACAGGGCTCTGTCGAGGTGCCGTCCGGCCGGGCGGCGTTGATGTTCCAGGAGGCGGCGCTGTTCCCGTGGCTGACGGCCGGGGAGAACATCGATCTGGCGTTGCGGTTGCGCGGGTTGTCGGGTCGCCGCGAGCGGCGGGCCGAGACCGAGCGGCTGCTGGATCTCGTGCGGCTGGGTGGCGCGTATGACAAGCGGCCGCATCAGCTCTCCGGCGGGATGCGGCAGCGCGTCGCCCTGGCCCGGTCACTCGCGCAGGATGCGAAGGTGCTGCTCATGGACGAGCCGTTCGCGGCCCTGGACGCCATCACCCGTGACGTCCTGCACGAGGAGCTGGTGCGGTTGTGGGAGGCGACCGGCTTGGCGGTGCTGTTCGTGACCCACAACGTGCGCGAGGCGGTGCGGCTGGGCCAGCGGGTGGTGCTGTTGTCGTCGCGGCCCGGGCGGGTGGCCAGGCAGTGGCGTATCGACATCCCGCAGCCACGGCGGATCGAGGACAAGGCGGTCGCCGACTTGTCGGTGGAGATCACCGACCACCTGCGCAAGGAGATCAGCCGCCATGGCCGCTGAGACTGTGGACACCGCTCAGACTGTTGACGGCGTCGACAGCGCCGCTGAAGCCGCCGAAAGCCTGGGGACCGTCGAGGCCGGACTCGACGCGCTGGAAACCACCGCAGGCCAGGAGAGCAGCAGGGTCGCCCGCGTGCTCCGGTCTGTTCTGCCGCCGCTCGTGGCCATAGCGCTGATCCTGGCTGTCTGGCAGGCGCTGTACGCGGCGAAGATCTGGCCGGACTGGAAACTGCCCGGACCGGGACAGGTCTTCACGTCCCTGAAGGACGCCTTCAGCAGTGGCGACGTGTGGCCCGCCGTCGGTCACAGCATCGGCCACGGCGCCATCGGCTTCGCCGCATCCTTGGCGATCGGCACGCCGCTCGGCTTGCTGGTCGGCCGGATCAAGGTGGTTCGGGCCGGCATCGGCCCAATCCTGTCCGGTCTCCAGTCCCTGCCATCAGTGGCCTGGGTACCCCCGGCGCTGATGTTCTTCGGCCCCAACCCGGCCATGCTGTACACCGTCGTCCTGCTCGGGGCGGTACCGTCCATCGCCGTGGGCGTGGTATCAGGGCTCGATCAGGTGCCGCCGCTGTACCTGCGCGTCGGCCTCCCTGGGCTTCCTGCTCAAAAACGCCCAGGACACCAACGACATGGCCGGCGCCTTCGCCGCCATCGTCCTCATCCTGACCGTCGGCGTCGGCGTCAACCAACTGCTGTTCGTACCGCTGGAACGACGCGTCCTCAAGACGAGGGGGCTGGCATAACCCGGATAAACGAAGTGCGCCGGACGGGATACCGTCCGGCGCACTCTCGGTTATGCGGCTAGCTGATGGTCCATTGCTGGTTGCTGCCGCCGTTGCAGGCCCAGAGTTCGACCAGGGCGCCGTTGGCGGTGGAGGCGCCGGTGACGTCCAGGCAGAGGCCTGAGGCGACTCCGGTGATGGTGCCGTTGGAGTTCACGTTCCACTGCTGGTTGGTCTGGCCGTTGCAGGTCCAGATGATGACCTTGGTGCCGTTGGTCGTGCCCTTGGCGTTGGCGTCCAGGCACATCTGGCTGCTGCCGGAGTACACGGACAGCGCGCCGGTCGAGGTGCGGCTGAAGATCTGGTTGCTGCCGCCGGCGCAGGTGTTGATCTGCAGCTGGGTGCCGCCGGTCGTGGTCGAGTTCGGCACGTCCAGGCACTTGCCCGCGCCGACCGCGTGGATCTCACCACCGGGGGGCGGCGGCGGTGTGGATCCGCCGGCGACGCGGAACATGACGGTGCCGTGTCCGGGGACTGAGGCGCTGATGGTGCTGGTGGTGGTGGAGGTCGCGCCGGTCCACAGGTCGGTGAGGGTGTAGCTGGAGGCGCCGGTCTTGCCGATCGCGTTGGCGGTGGTG
>JAEKKI010000008.1 GCA_019510485.1 Catenulisporales bacterium | reverse complement strand
GCCACCCGCAGCCCATCCAGATCATGAATGTCCCCGGGCTGCGCCGGAATCTCAGCCACCGCCACCCCCGGATGCGAAGCCGTAAAGCGCTCAGCAAGCCGTTGCTCGCGCGCAGCCAACCGAACGCGCTCGGCGTGCAGCCGCAGCAGCCCGGCGGCCAGGCGCTCGTCAACCGAATCGCCGTCCAGCTCCTCGGCAGCGGCCAGCGCCTTCTCCGCCGACAGCTCCGGCACCGACACCGGATGCACCCGGTTCAGAATCAGCCCGGCCAGCGGCATGCTCTCGGCGGCCAGCCGCTCGGTGAAGTACGCGGCCTCGCGTAGCGCGTCGGGCTCGGGCGCGGCGACCACCAGGAACGCGGTTCCCTCGGCCTGGAGCAGCTGGTAAGTCTCCTCGGCACGCTGGCGGAAGCCGCCGAACATCGACTCCAGCGACCCGACAAAAGTCTGCACGTCATGCAGCAGCCCGGAGCCCAACAGCTTGTTCAACGCGATGGTGGCGATGGAGAAGCCGGAGGCCAGTACCTTCAACGCGAATCCGCCACCCGCCTTGGCCGGAGCCATCAGCACCTTGATCAAGCGACCGTCCAGGAAGCTGCCCAGCCGATTCGGCGCGTCCAGAAAGTCCAGAGCCGACCGGCTCGGTGGAGTGTCGACCACGATCAGATCCCAGCTGCCGGTCTCCTCCCCGGTACGGCGCAGCTGGCCGAGCTTCTCCATAGCCATGTACTCCTGCGTACCGGAGAACCCGGCCGACAGGGACTGGTAGAAGGGGTTGGTCAGAATCTGCTCAACACGGTCCGGGTCAGCATGCTTCTCGACGATCTCGTCGAAGGTCCGCTGCATGTCCAGCATCATCGCGAACAACCGCCCGGCACCGGCGATCCCGGTGACCTCACGCGGATTGTTGTCGAGCTCCGTCAAGCCCAAGGACTGAGCCAGCCGCCGCGCCGGATCGATGGTCAGCACCACGACGCTGCGACCCTGTTCAGCAGCACGCAGCGCGAGCGCGGCCGCGGTGGTGGTCTTGCCCACGCCACCGGAACCACAGCAGACGATGATCGAGGTCTCGGGGTCGGTGAGCAGACCGTCGACGTCCAAGTGCTTGGCAATGACGCTCATGCAGGACCTCCGGAGGACGAGGACGCCATGGCCGCCGCCAGTACCTCGGCCAGTTCGTAAAGTCCCCCGAGATCAATGCCACCGCTGAGCAACGGAAGCGAGACGACCGGTTGCCCCGCCTCGTCCAGCGCACGCCGCTCGGCCTCCTCCAAAGCGAGACGCTCGGCGTGCTCCCGGCCGAGCACCGCCAGCGCCCGCGTCGAGGCGGCGTCGACGCCGTACGGCTTCAGCAACGTCGCGACACGTTTCTCGGCAGCCGTGCTGACCGCCGCGCGTTTACCGATGGCCAGGTGTGCGGTGCGAACCATGTTGACCAAGACCGCGCCCACCGGCAGGCCCGCGGCACGCAGATCAGCGATCCCGTCCAAGGTCTCCTGAACCGGCATCTCCTCCAAGACGGTCGTCAGATGCACCGCGGTCTGCGCCGACGTCAGCACCCGCATGACCGCCTCGGCCTGATTCTTCACCGGGCCGACCCGCGCCAGTCCGGCGACCTCGGTGTTCACGTTCAGAAAGCGTGTGATTCGCCCAGTAGGCGGGGCATCCATGACCACCGCGTCGTAGGCGAACGCCCGGCCGGGCCGGTCCCCCGAGGTCCGCCGGACCGCCTCGCACGCCTTGCCGGTGAGCAGCACATCGCGCATGCCCGGGGCGACAGTGGTGGCGAAGTCGATGGCACCGAACCGCTTCAGCGCCTTGCCGGCCCGGCCCAGCTTGTAGAACATGTCGAGGTACTCCATCAGCGCCTGCTCCGGGTCGATGGCCAGCGCGAAGACCTCCCCGCCGCCGGGCGCGATGGCGATGCTGCGCTCTTCGTACGGCAACGGCGCGGTGTCGAAGAGCTGCGCGATCCCCTGCCGCCCCTCGACCTCCACCAGCAGCACCCGGCCCCCGCCCTCGGCCAGAGCCAGCGCCAGCGCGGCGGCCACCGTGGTCTTCCCGGTACCGCCCTTTCCGGTCACGATGTGCAGGCGGCACTGTGTCGGCCAAAGTCGGGGCGGCCAGGGTCGGCTCATGGTTCAAGACTAACCTTCGGTAACGAGCCCCCGGAACGGAGCGGTCCTGGCGCTAGTGTGGGGAACCGCAAAGCTCAGGCCTATCAGGAATCTGGCAAGTGGGGGCGGGCAGATGACCGGCGAAGTCGACACCGAACGCCTCATACCGGCCGAACGCGTGATCGCCGAACGCTATGTGCTGCGCGCGGAGCTCGGGCGCGGCGGCATGGGTGTGGTGTGGCGCGGCGAGGACCGGGTGATCGGGCGGCAGGTGGCCGTGAAGGAGATGCGGCTCGGGGAGGGGGTCACCGTCGCCGAGCGGGCCGAGTTCGAGGAGCGCATCATGCGCGAGGCCCGGACCGCCGGCCGGCTGAACGACCCGTCGGTGGTCACCGTCTTCGACGTCGTCCACGACAACGGGTCCGTCTACATCGTCATGGAGCTGGTGGAGGCCCCCACGCTGTCGGCGCTGGTGCGGCGCTCCGGCCCGCTGCCGCCGACCATGGCCGCCGAGATCGGGCGGCAGGTGCTCTCGGCCCTGGAGGCCGCGCACGCCGCCGGGATCGTGCACCGGGACGTGAAGCCGTCGAACATCATGGTCGGCGCGAACGGCCGGGCCAAGCTCACCGACTTCGGTATCGCCCAGGCCGCCGACGACCCGACGCTGACCAAGACCGGCGCGGTCATCGGCTCTCCGGCCTACCTCGCGCCGGAGCGGCTGGCCGGGCACGAGGCGTCGCCGGCCTCGGACATCTGGGCGCTCGGCGCGGTGCTGTACTACGCGATCGAGGGCCGTGCGGCGTTCGAGCGCGACACCACCGCCGCCACGCTCGGCGCCGTCCTGAACCACGTGCCGTATCTGACGCACACGCAGGGACCGCTGGCCGCGGCGGTGTCGGGGATGCTGTCCGCCGCTCCGGAGGGCCGGCTGAGCCCGCCGCAGATCCGGAGCCTGCTCAGCGCTGTGACCTCCGACGGGACGCAGATGACGCCGGCACCGCAAGTCAGCTACCAGGGCACGATGCCGATGGCGCCCGGCGACCTCCCGACCCGGGTCAGCGGGTTCAACCAGCTCGCGGCGCCGATGTCGGCCGGGCCGGGCCCGAAGCGGTCGCGAGCCCTGACGATGACCGTCGTCGTGGCGGCCCTGCTGGCCGCCGCCGGCGGCGGAAGCTACGCCTTCGGACACGCCTCGGGATACGACTCCGGCCAGAAGACCCAGGCCGCCGCCGACGCCAAGCCCTCGGACGCGGTGCTGGTGTACACGCTCGGCGGCCCGAGCGCCGACTTCCCCAGCTTGGACTTCGGCTCCGGCACATGCTTCAGCGGGCCGCCGTTCGCGAAGGGCACCCCGACTTATCAGTATGTGGACTGCACGAAGCCCCATGACCTGGAGCTGTACTACGAGACCGATGTGGTCAACACCAGCTACAGCAGGTTCGGCAAGGACGGCAACGGCCCGATCCCCTATCCGGGCGTCGAAGTGCTGACGGCCATGGCTCGGCAGCTGTGCTGGACCGACCGGCTGATCGGACGGTGGGCGGCTCCGGCCGGGAACGACTACACCTATGCCGCGCTCATCCCCAGCGCAGACCTGTGGGCGGGCAAGAATCTCCCGGCGGACGCGCAGGCCAGCCAGAAGATTCAGTGCCTGATCTGGAACACGCCTGGCCAGCAGCTACCGGGCGATGCGAAGGAGTAGACGCCTCACCGTAGGCTAGCGCCCATGACCAAGTGGGAATATGCGACAGTGCCACTCCTCGTTCACGCCACCAAGCAGATCCTCGACACCTGGGGCGAGGACGGCTGGGAGCTCGTCCAGGTCGTCCCCGGACCGAACCCCGACCAGCTGGTCGCTTATCTGAAGCGTCCGAAGACGACGGAGTCCTAAGACATGACCCATCCGGCTGTGTTTCGCGGGGACACCCCGCACCCCGAAGTGAAGCTGACCGAGCTCGGCCTCAAGCTGCCCGAAGTCCCCGCTCCGGTCGCCGCCTACATCCCGGCGCTGCGCAGCGGCAACCTCGTCTACACCTCCGGCCAGCTGCCGATGGTGGACGGCGCGCTGCCGATGGCCGGCAAGGTCGGCGCCGAGGTCAGCCCGGAGGACGCCAAGGCCCTGGCGCAGCGCTGCGCGCTGAACGCGCTGGCCGCGGTCAAGTCCGAGATCGGCGATCTGGCGCTGGTCAAGCGGGTCGTGAAGGTGGTCGGCTTCGTCGCCAGCGCCCCGGACTTCACCGGGCAGCCGGCCGTCGTCAACGGCGCCTCGGAGCTGTTCGGCGCGGTCTTCGGCGACGCCGGACGGCACGCCCGCTCGGCCGTCGGCGTGGCGGTGCTGCCGCTGGACGCCCCGGTCGAGGTCGAGCTGATCGTCGAGGTCTGAGCCCGCCGATCTCCACCGGCCCGGGACGGCGGCCTGAGCCGTCCCGGGCGCGTACCGATTAGCACCGGGTCCTGTGGTGAAGGGGGAAGCGTGTCACAGCAAGGCGGGGAGTACATCGCCCCGGCCGGCGGCCGGCTCAGCGCGCCGGCCCCCGCGGGCTGGGCCGAGCAGATCGCCGCTTACCAGCGCGGCGAGTTCACTCCGGTGCCGCCCCGGCACGCCGCGACCGTGGTGCTGTTGCGCGACCGCGCCGACGCCCCGCCGGACGTCTACCTGCTCAAGCGGGCCGCGTCGATGGCCTTCGCCGGCGGCTTTTACGCCTTCCCCGGAGGTCGTGTCGACTCCTGGGACGCCGACGCCGAGATCGCCTGGGCCGGTCCGCCGGCCGCACAGTGGGCCACGCGGTTCGGCACCGACGAGGCCGAGGCGCGGGCGCTGCTCTGCGCGGCGGTCCGCGAGACGTTC
>JAEKKI010000007.1 GCA_019510485.1 Catenulisporales bacterium | reverse complement strand
CAGTACTCCTCCCCTCAACACAGTACTGCGCAGTGTGTAGTACCGTGTTCCGCACAGGAGGAGCTATGGATTCCACACAACTGCTCAAGGGCGTCCTGGACTCCGCGGTGCTCGCGGTCCTGACGGACGAGGACGGCTACGGCTACGACATCGTCCGCCGGCTGCGCATCGCAGGGTTCGACGAAATCGGGGACGCCTCGGTCTACGGCACGCTGCGGCGCTTGTACGCCAACGGATTCCTGACGAGCTACGTCGTGCCGTCGGAGTCGGGGCCGCATCGCAAGTACTACGGGATCAACGCCAGTGGGCGCGCACAGCTCAAGGAGTCCACGGCGACGTGGCGGACGTTCGCCGGGGTCATGGACCGGCTGCTCGGGGCGCAGAGGGGAGAGCGGGTATGAGTTCCCAGGGGTTCGAGGGCTTGGGGAGCCTCGATGACGAGGTGGCGGCCTACGCGGCCGAGGTGCGGGCGGAGCTGGCGGACCTGCCGGCGGAGGACAGCGCCGAGCTGTTGGAGGATCTGGAGGACCACCTGCGGGAGGTCGCGGCCGAGGACGCCGGCGTGCTTCGCGAGCGGCTCGGGGCGCCCGCGGTGTACGCCAGGGAGCTGCGACAGGCGGCCGGGCTGCCGGCGGCGGGGGAGGCGAAGCGAACGGGTCGGGCGTCGGCTGCCGCCGGTTGGCAGGTGCTGTGGAGCTCGGCGCGCGGGAGGCTGCGCGAGGCCGAGCGGCGGATCGAAGCTACCAACGCGGGTCGTGAGGTGCTGGAGTTCCTGCCGTCGCTGCGGCCCGCGTGGTGGGTGCTGCGGGCCTGGGTGCTGGTGCGAGCGCTGGAGTTGTGGAGTGACCACGCGAACGCCTGGCACGACTACGCATTGATCCCGAGGGTCCAGGGCAGTCGGACGCTCGGTTTCCTGGCGCTGCTGGTGGCGATCCCGGCGTCCGTATACCTGGCGCGGCGCGAGTTCCCAACGGGATGGCAGCGCCGGACGGTGTTCGCGGCGAAGGGCGCGCTGGCGGTGTTCGCGTTCGCGATCGTGGTGACGGGGCTCGCGACCGAGAACCAAGGCCCGTCCGGGAACCCGCCGCCCCAGGGCCAGGTCGCCTTCGTTCCATCGCCCCAAAACGGGCTCGACCAGGACGGCAAGTCGATCACCAACCTGTGGGTCTACGACAAGGACGGCAAGCGGCTCGAGGGCGTCTACGTTTATGACCAGGACGGCCAGCCGGTGCGTACCAGCCGTCCGGGCGTGGACACTGAGGGGAACGGCTACGTCGACGGCGATTCCTGGATCGACGGCGACGGCCAACTCGTCGCGAACCGGTACCCGCGGCAGCTGATTCATCCCACGTGGAGCGGTGCCGACGGCAGGGAGCACTTCATGGCGGTCCCGCCGCCGGCGGTGACCCTTCCGCAAGGGGTGCATCGTCCATCGGATCCGACCGCGTCGCCGTCGGGATCGGTGACCCCGTCGAACCCTGCGACCCCGTCGAACCCGGCGACTCCCGCTCCCAGCACGCCGGCCACCACTCCGCCCCCCGGCGCCACCCCGGCGCAAGAATCACCCACCTCGTCAACGCCCCCACCGCCCCCGGCCACCCCCGGCGCGAAGGGGTAGCGCCCGTCCCGGACCGCTACGGTGGACCGGGTGACCGAACCCCGCGCTCCGCGCGTGCTCGTGGTCGACGACAGCGCCGCGGTCAGGAGCCTGATCCGCATCAACCTGGAGCTGGAGGGCTTCGAGGTCCTGGAGGCCGACTCCGCCGGGCGCTGCCTGGAGTCGGCCGCCGGTGCCGACGTGGTGACGCTCGAAGTCCTCCTGCCCGAGGGCCTGGACGTGCTGCGCCGTATCAAGCGCGATCCGGCCCTCGGGACCGTGCGGGTGGTGGCGGTGACGGCCGCGGCGCTGCCGGGGGACCGCAGGCTCGGTCAGGCGGCCGGGGCCGACGCCTATCTCGTCAAGCCGTTCGACCCGGGGGAACTGGTGGAGACGGTGCGGGGGCTGGCCTGGAATCCGCCCGGCGAAGCCGTCCCGGCCCCCGATTCCGTTCCAGAGACCCCCGCCGCGTCCCGTACCCTTGGCGGCGTGACTCCCGAGCAGCTCTCCCAGGCCGTCCTCGACACCGTGCACGCCGCCGTGGCCGACGGCGCGCTGACCCTGACCGCGGTCCCGGAGGCCGTCACCGTCGAGCGGCCGAAGAACCGCGACCACGGCGACTACGCCACCAACGTCGCCCTCCAGCTCACCAAGGCCGCCGGGATGCCGCCGCGGGCCCTGGCCGAGCTGCTCGCCGAGCGCCTGCGCCGCGTCGAGGGCATCGCCGGCGTCGAGGTCGCCGGGCCCGGGTTCCTCAACCTGCGCCTGGCCGCCGGGGCCGCCGGCGAGCTGGCCCGGACCGTCGTCGAGCAGGGCGCGGCGTACGGCCGCAGCCAGACCTTCGCCGGGCAGAACGTCAACCTGGAGTTCGTCTCCGCCAACCCGACCGGGCCGCTGCACCTGGGCCACACCCGGTGGGCCGCCGTCGGCGACGCGCTCGGCCGGCTGCTGGAGGCCGCGGGCGCCCGCGTGACGCGCGAGTTCTACATCAACGACGCCGGCAACCAGATGAACAACTTCGGCATGTCGCTGGCGCTGCGCGCCAACGGCCAGGACGTGCCCGAGGGCCAGGGCCTGTATGAGGGCGCGTACATCAAGGACCTGGCTCAGGTGGTCCTGGACGAGCACCCGATCCTGACCAGCCTGCCGGAGGAGGCGCAGGTAGAGGCCTTCCGCACGGCCGGCTACAAGCTCCAGCTCAAGCTCCAGCAGGAGTCGCTGGAGAAGTTCCGGACCCACTTCGACGTCTGGTTCTCCGAGAGGTCGCTGCACGAGTCCGGCGCCGTCGAGGGCGTCGCGGACCGCCTGGCCGAACAGGGCCACGTCTTCGAGCGGGACGGCGCGGTCTGGCTGCGCACCACCGACTTCGGCGACGACAAGGACCGGGTCATCGTCCGCTCCAACGGCGAGCGCACGTACTTCTCGGCCGACTGCGCTTACTACCTGGACAAGCGCGACCGGGGCTTCTCGCCGTGCATCTACATGCTCGGCGCCGACCACCACGGCTACGTCGGCCGGCTCAAGGCGCTCGCGGCCTGCTCCGGCGACGACCCGGAGAAGGACATCGAGGTCCTGATCGGACAGTTCGTGAAGATGGTGAAGGACGGCCAGGAGGTCAAGCTCTCCAAGCGGACCGGCATGTTCATCACACTGGACGACGTCATCGACATGATCGGGGTGGACGCGGCGCGGTACGCGCTGGCCCGGTCGAGCGTCGACAACGAGCTCGTGCTGGACGTCGACCTGCTGACGACCAACAGCAACGAGAACCCGGTCTACTACGTGCAGTACATGCATGCGCGGATGTGCGCCGTGAAGCGCAACGCGGCCGAGAAGGGCCTGACCAAGGGCGACCTCAAGCCGGAGCTGCTGACCCACCCGCGCGAGGACGACCTGCTCGCCTCGCTGGCGGAGTTCCCCCGGGTGGTGGCGCAGGCCGCGGGCTTGCGCCAAGTCCACAAGGTGGCGCACTACCTGGAGGAACTCGCGAAGCGGTACAGCGGCTGGTACACCGACTGCCGCATCCTGCCGGACGGCGACGGCCCGATGACCGACCTCAACAGCTCGCGCATGTGGCTGGCCGAGGCCACCCAGACCGTCCTGCGCAACGGCCTGGACCTCCTCGGCGTCTCGGCACCCGAGCGCATGTGACAAATCGGATCGGGAGTAGGGAACACTTTCGCCCCATGAGCAGAAGCGCGCACCCCGCCGGGCCCCGCCACGCCGACGTCCTCCCCGAGGGCGGTCCGGGCAGCGCCCCGGCCGATCTGAACCGGCTGGACAAGGCGATCTGGCCCGGCGGAGCGGCGCGCGCGGCCGGCTCCGGCGCGCTCACCCTCGGCGGGATCGACGTCCGGGAGCTGGCCGGCGAGTTCGGAACCCCGGCCTATCTCGTCGACGAGCACGACTGGCGGCGCCGGGCCCGGGCCTGGGTCGAGGCGTTCGGTGCCGACGCCGACGTCTACTACGCCGGCAAGGCGTTCCTGTCGGTCGCGGTCGCCAAGTGGGCCGCCGAGGAGGGGCTGCACCTCGACGTCTGCTCCGGCGGCGAGCTGGCCGTGGCCCTGCGTGCCGGCTTCCCGGCCGCGCGGCTGGGCTTCCACGGCAACAACAAGTCCGTCGCCGAGCTGGGGCGCGCCGTCGCCGCCGGGGTCGGCCGGATCATCGTCGACTCCCACGACGAGATAGAGCGGCTGGCCGCGATCGCCGCCGAGCGCGGCGTCCGGCAGCGCGTCATGGTGCGGGTCACCGCCGGCGTGGAGGCGCACACCCACGAGTTCATCGCCACCGCGCACGAGGACCAGAAGTTCGGCTTCTCGCTGGCCGGCGGGGCGGCGGCCGAGGCCGTGGCGCGCATCCTGAAGCACGGCGAGCAGCTGGAGCTGATCGGGCTGCACTCGCACATCGGCAGCCAGATCTTCGACACCGCCGGGTTCGAGGTGGCCGCGCACCGGCTGACCGAGGCGCTGACCGCGATCCGCCGCGACCACGGCGTCGAGCTGCCGGAGCTGGACCTCGGCGGCGGCCTGGGCATCGCCTACACCGAGGCCGACGACCCGGCGCCGGTCGCCGAGATCGCCCGGCGGCTCAAGGAGATCGTGGCGCGCGAGTGCGACGCGGCGGGCCTGGCGCATCCGCGGGTGTCGGTCGAGCCCGGCCGCGCCATCGCCGGCCCGCCCGGGATCACGCTGTACGAGGTCGGCACGGTGAAGCCGCTTCCCGGGCTGCGCACCTACGTCTCGGTGGACGGCGGCATGTCCGACAACGTCCGCACCTCGCTGTACGACGCCGAGTACACCGTCGTGCTGGCGAACCGGGCCAGCGACGCCGAGCCGATGCTGTCCCGGGTGGTCGGCAAGCACTGCGAGTCCGGCGACATCGTGGTCCG
>JAEKKI010000053.1 GCA_019510485.1 Catenulisporales bacterium | reverse complement strand
TCCGAAACTCTCGCATCGAAATCCGCGTGAATCAGGGCAGAGTCGAAGCCCTCTGACTCCCCAGACGTCACCTGATCCTCGGCGGAACCTGGTCCAATCCTGGTCCATACCTCTGACGGATCGTCAAAAGGTTCAACCACTTCAAGATCCAAAATATAAAGCCCCAGCTCATAGCTATGAGCTGAGGCCTACTACGGGTGCGCCGCCAGGGACTTGAACCCCGAACCCGCGGATTAAGAGTCCGCTGCTCTGCCTATTGAGCTAGCGGCGCTTGGTCTTGCCGGTGTCGCGTTGACGCGTGAAACATTAGCAGATCGGCGGGGGTGGCTTGAAATCGTTAACCGGGGGGTCGGCGGGGGGTCGGTGTGCGGTCACCGTTGCGGAGTTATTACCGGGGGTGGACGCGGCGGGGGCCGGTAGATGGCATGGTCGTGGGTATGAGTGGTGGATACGGGGCGTGGCCCCCGCAGGAGCCTGAGCCCACGCTGGAGTTGAGGCAGTCCGAGCCTTCTCGCTGGGAGAAGCTGCGCGGGCGGTTGCCGGCGTCCCGGCCGGAGGGTGACGCTGGTGCTACTGCCCAGGTTGACGAGCGGTCTTATGGGGTGCCGGGGCCGGGTGGCGGGCCCGCGCCGAGTGGCGGGCCGGGACAGTACGGCGCGCCGGAGCAGCAATACGGCGCGGCTGACCGGCAGTATGGCGGGGCGGGGCAGTACGGCGGGCCGGCACAGTACGGCGGCGCCGGCCAGTACCCCGAGCCCAGCCCCTACAGCGCGCCCGGCGACGTCGGTCCGGGCGAACCCGGAGCACCCGGCCCTCCCGGCCCGCCCAGCGGCGAGCGGAAGCGGCGGCGGTTCAGCTGGCCCAAGCGGATCCTCGCCGGGGCTGTCGCGTTGGTGCTGCTCATAGGTGGTTACGGAACGTGGCTCTACTTCCACGCCTCCGGGCAGATCCAGCACGAGCACGTGCTGTCCGACTACCCCGGGCGGCCGGCTGCGGGCAAGGGGACGAACTGGCTGCTGGTCGGCAGTGACAACCGGGAGGGGTTGACGCGGGATCAGCAGAACGCGCTGCACACCGGCACCGGGGCTGTGACCGGGGACACGTCGCGGACCGACTCGATGATGATCCTGCACTCCGGGTCGCACGGCACCTCGCTGATCAGCCTCCCGCGCGACTCCTACGTCACCATCCCGGCGTGGACCGACAGCAAGGGCAAGCCGCACAAGGAGTCGAAGAACAAGCTCAACGCCGCCTTCGCCTTCGGTGGGCCGGCGTTGCTGGTCAAGACCATCGAGACCACGACCGGGCTGCGCATCGACCACTTCGCGGAGGTCGGCTTCGGCGGCTTCGTGAAGGTCACCGACGCCGTCGGCGGCGTGCGTATGTGCCTGGACAAGCCCATGAAGGACGAACTGTCCGGCGCCGATCTGAAGGCCGGCTGCCAGACCCTCAACGGCGCCCAGGCGCTGGCCTACGTGCGCATGCGCTACTCCGACCCGCTCGGGGACATCGGGCGCATGCAGCGGCAGCGGCAGTTCCTGGCGGCGCTGGCGCACAAGGTGTCGTCGATGGGCGTGATCCTGAACCCGTTCACGCTGGTGCCGACGCTGGACAACTCGCTGGCGGCGTTCAAGACCAGCGACGGCACGAGCCTGGGCGACCTGTACGACATGTTCCAGAGCATGAAGTCGGTCAGCGGCGGCGACGGCCACACGCTGGTGGTGCCGATCGCGAACGAGAACTACAACGTCCCCGGCGTCGGCTCCTCGATACTGTGGAACCAGACCAAGGCCACCGCGCTGTGGACCGCGTTGAGGAACGACACGCCTGTGCCGGCCTGACAGCACTAGGCGATCGGTCAGAACATCGCCCCGTTGGCGCGCACAGTCTGCCCGGACACCCAGCCGGCGTCCTCGGAGACGAGCCAGCCGACGACCGGGGCGATGTCGGCCGGGTGGCCGAGGCGGTCGCGCGGGCTGTGGTGGGTTGCGGCCTCGACCGATTCGGGGGTCTCGGCGGCGTGGTAGAAGTCGTCGTCGATCGGGCCCGGTGCCACGGCGTTGACGGTGGCGCCGCGCGCGCCGAGTTCCTTGGCCGCCGCCAGGACCATGCGTTCCACGGCGGCCTTGGAGCCGGAATACAGGCCGTAGGGGCCGGTCATCACGGAAGTCAGCGTGGTGGACAGCACGACGTAGCGGCCGTTGTCGGCTACATGGCGGCAGGTCGCGCGCAGCGTGTTGAAGGCGCTGCGGGTGTTGAGGTCGATGAGGTGGTCGAAGTCGGCGTCGGTGAAGTCGGCCAGCGGCTTCTTGATCACGGCGCCGGGCGTGTGCACGACGATGTCGACGCGGCCGTGCCGGGTCAGGACGTCCGCGAAGAGCCGGTCGACGTCGGCCGACGAGCGGGCGTCGGAGCGGACGGCCTCGGCGGTGGCTCCCAGTGCGAGCAGTTTCTCAAGGGTCTGTTTCGCGGCCGACTCGTCGTTGGCGTAGGTGATCACGGTGGTGGCGCCCCGGGCGGCGAGGTTCTCGGCGATCGCGGAGCCCTGGTTGCGGCTACCTCCGACGATCAGGGCGATCTTGCCTTCCAGATCACGTACCACGGGCATAAGGGTTTCCTCTCGTCGGCGCGCCGTATCAGCGGTGGAACAAGAGTGCCGACACTCGTCGTCCTGGAGGAAACAACAACTTTCGGGGACGGCGACAACGAGCGCTTGTACCCGGCCCGCCGGCCAGCCAGCCCGTGAGCTTCTCAGTCCGCTGCTTCAGCCGCCGCGATCGGCATCGCCGGCGCCGCCGAACTGGTAGCAGCAGCAGCCGCCGGCTCCGCGTCCAACTCCCGCGCCTTCCGGAAAACCACCGCCAGCACCGCGGCGTAAGCCCCCGCGCAGACCAGATACGGCAGCCGCCCGCTGACGTCCGCCAGCGCCCCACCGAGAATCGTCCCGGCCACCCCGGCACCGAAGATCACGGTCTGATACCCGCCGGTCATCCGCCCCAGCAGCTCGCGCGGCACCAGCCGCATCCGCGCCGTCATCAGCGCCACGCCGATGATCAGCACCGCGGCGCCGTCCATCGCCAGCCCCAGCGAGATCTGCGGCCCGCTGTGCGCGGTCCCCAGCAGCAGCTCGCCGATCGTCCCGAACCCGATGCTCACCAGCACCGCCGAGGACGTCCGCAGCTTCGTGATCCGCCCCAGCGACAGCATCACGGCCACCGCCGCGACGTTGCCGGCCGCCAGCGCCCAGCCGAAGCCGGCCTTGCCCAGCCCCACGGTCTGGGTGCCGAGCACGACGATCGCCGCGACCGAGCCGGCCTGGGCCAGCGTCATGGTGCCGACGATCGCGGCCATCACCCGCAGCGGGCCGGGGCTGAAGGTGATCCGCACGCCTTCCCGCACCTCGGCGGCGAAGTGCCGGCCGGCGCGCGCCGGCCGCGGACGGGCGTTCGGCGTGCGCAGGCTGGCCAGCACCACCGCGGCGCCGACGAACGAGCAGGCGTTGATGATCAGCGGCAGCTGCCGCCCGGTGGCGAACAGCAGACCGCCGATGCCGGGGCCGACCACGTACGCGATCAGCGCGTTGGAGGCGCGCAGCCAGGTGTTCGCCGGGCCGAAGTGCCGGGGCTCGACCACGTCGGCCAGCAGCGCGCTGTTGGCGCAGGTGAACAGCGTCCCGAGGGCGTCGGCGAGGAACGCGATGACGATCAGCGAGGCCAGCCCGATGTGGCCGCCGGCGACCAGGACCGCGGCGGCGCCGAACAGCGCCGCCTGCGCCGCGTTGGTGGCCACCGCCGTGCGCCGCGCGTTCCAGCGGTCGGCCAGCGCGCCCAGCGGCAGGGACAGCAGCATCGGCGCCAGCCGCTGCGTCACCACCACCGCCGCGATCCCCAGCGGTGAGTGGGTCAGCGACGCGGCCAGCAGCGGGAACCCCACCACGATCACGCCGTCGCCGAGCCAGGACACCGCGCCGGCGGCGAACAGCCACCAGAACGCGCGCGGCAGCGGATCGGTTTCGGCCTCGGCCATGCTTTCCATCCCCCGGGCTCGGGCGCCCGCCAGCGGTGGCGGCAACGGTGGCAATACCTTGATGTTGGTAACACTCGGTGACGGCAAGCGCCACGGTACGTCAATGTACTATCAACGGTCGTTATTGGGAACCGGGCGGTGATCATCCTTGAGCACTCGAACGAGTGAAGGTGCTTGACAGCCGCTGACGACCGCCGGGACGCGGGGCGGCTCGCCGCTCAGCGGGTGATCATCCGCACCGCGCCGCCGAACACCCGGGGCAGCGCCTCGGCCGCCGAGACGATCCGCCCGCCGGCGACCGGGTTCCGGCGCGCCGCCAGCAGCGCCGCGGTCAGCAGGTTCGACCGCCGCGACACCTGGCGCCAGGCCCGTTCGTAGCTTCCCGGACGGTCGGCGGCCAGGCACGCCGCCAGCACCCGGGCCTGGGCCAGCCCGACGCTGATCCCCTCGCCGGTCAGCGCGTCGACGTAGCCCGAGGCGTCGCCGACCAGCAGGATCCGGCCGCGGCCGGCCACCCGGCGCCGCACCGCCTGCCGCAGCGGGCCGGCGCCGCGCACCGGGCCCGCGGCCTGTGCCGCGCCCAGCCGGTCCCGCAGCTCCGGGAACGCGCGCAGCCGCTCGGCGAACCCGCCGCCGGGCGGCCCGAGGATCGCCACGCCGACCAGGCCGTCGTCGACCGGGGTGACATAGGCCTCTGATTCCCGGCCCCAGTGCACCTCGACGAAGTCCGACCACGGCGCGGTCCCGAAGTGCTGGCGCAGTCCGAACCGGGGACGGCGCGCCCCCGGCGGATCCAGTCCGCAGGCCCGCCGCACCATCGAGTGCAGTCCGTCGGCCGCCACCAGGTAGCGCGTCTTGAAGCCCAGCGCCTCCACGTGATCGGGGTACTGGCAGAACTCTGTGACCCGCTCGGCCACCACCTCCACCCCCGCGGCCGCCGCCCGGTCCGCCAACGCTTCGTGCAGCACGGTCCGCCGCACCCCCCGTCCGGTGCCGTCGCGGAACTCCGCCTCGACGCAGTGCCCCGAGTCCCGATAGCAGATTCCGCGCAGCTCCCGCCCCGGCGGCTCCACGCCCAGCGCCCGCAACGCCGCCAGCGCCGGCGGCATCAGCCCCTCGCCGCACGCCTTGTCCACCGGCCCGGGCCGGGGCTCGGCCACCAGCACCGCCAGCCCGGCGGAGGCCGCGTGCACCGCCACCGCCAGCCCGATCGGCCCGCCGCCGACCACCAGGACGTCGAGCACAGCGCCGCGCTCCTCAGCCCGACGCCGTGCGTGCCGCCGCCGCCGCAGCAGCCGACTGAGCCGACAGATCAGGGGGCGGCAGTTGAGCCAACGCCCGGGCCTCGCACCGCAGCCGCACGGTCAGCAACACGGCGTTCAAGACGGTGAACACCACCGCCGTGATCCACGCCGACCCGGCCAGCGGCAGCGCGAACCCCTCCACCACGACCGCCACGTAGTTCGGATGCCGCAGCCAACGGTACGGCCCCGAACCCACCAGCGGCAGCCCCGGCACCACGATGACCCGCGTGTTCCACCGCGGCCCCAGAGTCCTGATGCACCACCAGCGCAGCCCCTGCGAGCCCACGGCGAGCACCAGCATCGGCACACCGAGCGCGGGCACGAACGACCGGTGCGCCACGGCCGGCTCGATCAGGCACCCGGCCAGCAGCCCGGTATGCAGCACCACCATCGGCGGATAGTGCCCGCGCCCGGTCTCCACACCGCCGCGCGCCATGCTCCACGCGGTGTTCCGCTTCGTCACCGCCAGCTCGGCGAGCCGCTCGAAGCAGGTCGCGATCACCAACACGTAGTACACGATCATCCCGGACGCTCCAGCAGTAGCAGCTCGATGCTCACTCCGGGCCCCAGACCCACCATCACCAACGGCCCGGGCGGGGCGACCGGTTCGGCCAGAGTCTTGCCCAATACGTGCACCACCGACGCCGACGACAGGTTGCCGACCTCGGCCAGCGAGGCGCGCGCCGTCGCCACCTGGTCCTCGGGCAGGTCCAGGGCGTCCCGGACGGCGTCGATCACCCTGGGGCCGCCGGGGTGGACGATCCAGGCGGCGATGTCCGGGGTCTGCAGTCCGTGGTCGGCCAGGAACCGCTTGACCACGACGCCGAGCTCCCGTTCCAGGACCTCGGACAGCTCGGTGCTCAGCACGATCCGGAAGCCGCCCGAGCCCAGGTGCCAGCCCAGCGCGTCTTGGGTGCCCGGGCACAGTTCGCTGTGGGTGGCGACGATGCGCAGCGGCGCGCCGCCCGACGCGGAGCCGGCCGCGCAGCTGTCACCACGCACGACCGCCGCGCCCGCGCCGTCGCCGAACAGCGCGCTGGCGACCAGGTCCGACGCCGACGGATCCGCCACCGGCACGCTGAGCGAGCACAACTCCACCGCCAGCAGCACCGCCGTGTGCTCCGGCCAGGCGCGCAGATAGTCGTGGATGCGGGACAGCCCCGCCGCCCCGGCCACACAGCCCAATCCGAACATGGGGATGCGTCGAACGTCCCAGCGCATCCCGAGCAGCGGCACCAGCCGCGCGTCCAGCGACGGCACCGCGACTCCGGTCACCGACGTGGTGACGAACAGGTCGACGTCCTCCGGCCGCACCCCGGCCTGACGCAGAGCCTTGTCGACGGCCTGCGCGCCGAGCGCCGTGGCGTGTTCGATGTAGAGGTCGTTGGCCGGGCCCAGACCGTCGAGCCGCTGGTAGTCGTCCAATGGCAGCACCGTGTGCCGGTTCCGGACCCCGGCGTTGGCATACAGCCGGTCCAGCAGCCGGCGCCGGGTCGGCTGGATCGCGCACAGAGCGGCCGCGGCGTCGGCCAGATCCTCCTGGCGATGTCGGTAAGGCGGGAAGGTGGAGGATACGGCCGCTATGCGGGACATGCGTATCGAGTACCCGCGACGTGCACCGATGAAGCGCCCCTTACGCCAAGGGCACCTGTCTCACGCCAGCGGCACGCCTCCGAACACCAGCACCACGACGTCGACGCCCGCGATGGCCAACGCCGCGTGGAACGGCCGGCGCCCGGCGCCGCCGAGCCCCCACCAGGCGAGCCCGGCCGTGCCCGCGAACGCCAGCCACAGCCACGGCGATCCGGCCAGCGCCAGGAACGCCGACGCCCCGACCAGCAGCACCAGCGCCGTCGCGCGCACCATGGGAGCCCCGAAGCGCTCGGCCAGCACGTTCGGCAGCCCCTTGACGCCGGCGATCCGGTCCGCCTCCAGATCCGGCAGCGCGTTCGCGAAATGCCCGCCGACGCCCAGCAGCACGGCGGCGATGAGGACCGACGGCCGCGCCTCGGCCACGCCCGGGGTGGTGCTGGTGGCGAATTCCGGGATCAGGCCGAATCCCACGGCGTAGGCGACCCCGGACAGCGGAGTGGACTTGAGCCCGGCGTTGTAGAACCAGCCCGCCGTCACCTGCACGGCGTTGACCGTCCCGACCGCGGTGTTGATCGAGAAGGCCAGGGCCAGCGAGGCCGCCAGGGCCCCGAGCCCGGCCTTCAGAACCGTGCGCCGGGAGATGGCGCCGGCGGCCACCGGTTTGTCCCGCCGGCCGGCCAGCCGATCCCGTTCGGCGTCGAAATAGTCGTTCGACCAGCCGATCGACAGCTCGCCCAGCAGTACCGCCGGGATCGCCGCACCCGGCCCGACGCCGTGCGGCGCGGCCTGGACGATGAGCGCCGCGAACATGGCCGTGATCGCCAAGGAGGGCAGCGGATGGCAAGTACGGAACAGCCCTTTGAGCATCGGCATCGTGAACTCCTCGGCGGGGGTATGCAAGGACCATGCGACTTGCGCTGCGTGGCGGCAACCCCCTGGAACGCGCGGCTCTGCGCGCCAACCTCGTCCCGACGCCGGCCGCGGAGGCCTGGGGCGGGGTCGCGGTCTCCGGAGTGCTGGTCGCGGCGGTGCGCACCGGGATCATCGCACGGCTGGCCACCGCTCCGGCGCAGGCCGCGCAGATCGCCCGCGATCTGAACCTGGCCCCCACGCCGACCCGGCTGCTGCTGGACTGCCTGGTCGCCACCGGCCACGTGCGGCGGGCCCGCGACGGCTCGCTGCGCCTGGCCCGCCGCAACCGGCGCTGGCTGGACCCGGCCTCCGAGGTCGGCGTGTCCCGGTTCGTCAACGCCTGCGGCGACTACTTCGACTGGTGGCGCGACCTGGACCGGCTGATCGCCACCGGCGCCCCGGTCGAGCACCACGACCGGCCGCCGGACGACCCCTACTGGCGCCGGTACATCCTCGGCCAGCTGGACTTGGCGCGGCTGTCCGCCCCCGAGGTGGCGCGGCGGCTGGCGGTCCCCGAGGGCGCCGCGCGGGTGCTGGACGTCGGCGGCGGCCACGGCTGGTACGCCGCGACGCTGTGCCGCGCCCGCCCCGGGCTCCAGGCCACCGTGCTGGACCTGCCCGGCAGCGCGCGGATCGGCCGGGAGGTGATCGCCGCCGCCGGGCTCGGCCGCCGGGTGGCCTTCGTCGAGGCAGACGCCCGGCACGCCGACTTCCCGGGGGAGCAGGACGTCGTGCTCTGCTTCAACCTGGTGCACCACCTCACCGAGCCCGAGATCCGGGAGCTGTTCCGCAAAGCGCACGCCGCGCTGCGGCCGGGCGGCACGCTGGCCGTGCTGGACGCGTTCGCCGAGGCCGACGGCGGTCGGGCGGGGGCGGCGGCCAGTTGTCTGGCGCTGTTCGTGCGGCTCACGTCCGGTTCCAGCGTCTACCGCCCGGACCAGCTGCTGGGCTGGTTCCGGGAGGCGGGGTTCGGCGCGCCCCGGCGGGTGCGCTCGGCGCGGATTCCGGGCTTGGCTCTCTACCAGGCCTGGAAGCGTTGATGAGCGTGTTACCGTCGTTCCGCCCGGCCCGCGGCCGGCTCATGATCGGTAGGGTGGCACCGGTGCGGGCACTGGTGTTTCGTCAGATGCGGCCGACGGCGTGAAGGGGACAGGGACATCCGATGCTGGCAGCGCAGCGTCAGGCGCGGATCCTCGAAGAGGTCCAGCGCACCGGAGGCGTACGGGTCAACGATCTGACACGACTGCTCGGCGTGTCCGACATGACCGTGCGCCGGGACCTGGACGTCCTGGACTCCCGCGGCCTGCTCACCAAGGTCCACGGCGGCGCGACGGTGCGGCGCTCGGGCTCCACCGACGAGCCGGCGTTCACGGTCAAGGCCGAGATGGAGCAGCCGGCCAAGGACGCCATCGCGCGGCAGGCCGCCGCGCTGGTGCGGCCGGGTACCGCGATCGGCATCAGCGGCGGCAGCACCACGTACACGCTGGCCCGGCATCTGGTCGGCGTCCCGGACCTGACGGTCGTGACCAACTCGCTGCGGGTGGCCGATGTGCTGCACGCGCACGAGGTGACGCATCCCGGCGGGAACCAGACGGTGATCCTCACCGGCGGTATGCGGACGCCTTCGGAAGCGCTCGTCGGCCCGATAGCCGTCCAGGCCATCCGCACCCTGCATCTGGACCAGGTGTTCCTGGGCGTCTACGGCATGGATGCCCAGGCCGGTTACACCAGCCCGAACCTGATGGAGTCCGAGACCAACCGCGCGCTGGTGGCCGCGGCCCGGAATCTGGTGGTCGTGGCGGACCACACGAAGTGGGGCGTGGTCGGCCTGTCGGCCTTCGCCGGGCTCGCGGACGCCGCGGTGCTGGTCAGCGACGACGGCCTGGCCGAGGAGGCGCGCGAGGTGCTGGCCGACGAGGTCGGCGAGCTGGTGCTGGCCGAGCGGGTCGGCTGAGGCGGGCCTGTCCCTCTTATGTGAAAACCACGTTGCCGCATCGTTATCTGCAAGTTGCAGAAAACTTGCTGCAAACTCTTTCAGCAACGCTGCCGCCTTGCTAGCGTCTGGGACCGCGCCGCAGATAGCAGCGGCACTCCTTCCCTTTCTCTCAAGGAGTCTTCGATGCCACGGAGCATCACGGCCCAGCGCAGCGCCGGGATCGCGGCGATAGCGGTGCTGGCACTTGCTGCAAGCGCTTGCAGCAGCAGCAAGTCCTCGGGCGGCAGCCCGTCGGCCGCCAACACCGACCCGGCCTCGGTCAAGGGCACGGTGACCTGGTGGGACACCTCGGACGCGACCAACGAGGCGCCGAACTACCAGCCGATCATCAAGGCGTTCGAGGCGAAGTACTCGAATATCAAGGTGAACTACGTCAACGTCCCCTTCTCGGACGCCAAGGACAAGTTCAAGACCGCGGCGCAGTCCGGCAACGGTGCCCCGGACGTGCTGCGCGCCGACGTCGGCTGGACCCCGGCGTTCGCTCAGCTGGGCTACTTGCAGCCGCTGGACGGCACGCCGGCGCTGGCGGACGCCAACGACTACATGGCCGGCCCGTACGCCTCGGACCACTACAACGGCAAGATCTACGGCGTCCCGCAGGTCACTGACACGTTGTCGCTGCTGTACAACAAGGACCTGTTCACCAAGGCCGGCATCAGCGCGCCGCCGAAGACCTGGGACGAGCTGAAGACCGATGCCCTGGCCGTCAAGGCCAAGACCGGTGCCAACGGCGCGTTCCTGAACGCGGCCGGCTACTTCGCGCTGCCGTTCATCTACGGCGAGGGCGGCGACCTGGTCGACGTCAACGCCAAGAAGATCACCATCGATGACGCCAAGGCGCTCAAGGCCGTCGGCATCGCGCAGGATCTGCTGAAGTCCGGCGCCGCGGTCACCGACGTGACCAAGGACGGCTACAACAACATGCAGACCGCCTTCAAGGACGGCAAGGTCGCCATGGTCATCAACGGGCCCTGGTCCACTGCCGACGATTTGAAGGGCTCTGCGTTCAGCAGCCCCGACAACCTCGGCATCGCCACCGTCCCGGCCGGCTCGGTCAAGGCCGGCGCCCCGGTCGGCGGCCACAACCTGGTGGTGTACGCGGGCTCGAAGAACCTGGACGCCAGCTACCTGTTCGTGGCGTACCTGAACAGCGCGGCCAACCAGGCCGCCATCGCGGCGAAGAACAACGTGCTGCCGACGCGCAGCTCGGCCTACGCCGACCCGCAGGTCTCCGGGAACAAGGTGCTCTCGGCCTTCGCCGATCCGCTGAAGTCGGCTGTCGGCCGGCCGCCGCTGGCCGGGGCCTCGGACCTGTTCACCCCGCTGGACACCGACTACCAGGCGATTCTGGGCGGTCAGAAGTCGGCGCAGGACGGGTTGAAGGATGCTGCGACGCAGTTCGCGCAGATCCTGCCGGATTTCAGCAAGAGCTGAAACAAGTCAGCCGCTCCGGGACCGGGCTGTGAGGATCCCGGCTCCGGAGCGGCTCGCCTCTCTCGCAGACACGACAGGTCCGGGTTCGGAAGTCAGGTAGGGAAATGGGCGTGATACGCCGCTCGCTCGACAAATACTGGTACGGCTGGGCGATGGCCGCACCGGTCGTGCTGGTGATGCTGGTCCTGGTCGGCTACCCCTTCGCCTGGGGCGTCTACCTGTCGACCACCAACGCCGACGAGTCCAACATCGGCCACGACATCGGCGTCAACCACATCCCGCCGAGCTACAAGTCGGTGGGCCTGCACAACTACTGGGACATCCTGTCCGGGCACGACGGCCACTTCTACAGCACCCTGTCGTGGACGCTCATCTGGACCTTCCTAAACGTCTTCTGCCACATCACCATCGGCCTGGGCCTGGCGATCCTGCTGAACCGCGGGATCCGCTTCCGGGCCGGCTACCGGCTGATGCTGATCCTGCCGTGGGCGATCCCGGGATTCGTCGCCGCCTTCGCCTGGCGGCTGCTCTACAACGACAACGGCGTGTTCAACGCGGTGCTGAAGTACTTCGGGATGCACGGCGTGCAGTGGCTGTCGCAGCCCACGTCGGCGAAGATCGCCGTCATCGCGGTCAACGTCTGGATGGGCGTGCCGTTCATGATGGTGTCCTTCCTCGGCGGGTTGCAGACGATCCCGAGCGAGCTTTATGAGGCCGCTGAGATGGACGGCGCCACAGCGTGGCAGCGGTTCCGGATGGTGACGCTGCCGGGGCTGCGGCCGGTGATGATGACCGTCACGCTGCTCGGCGTGATCTGGACCTTCAACAAGTTCGACGTCATCTTCCTGGTCACCGAGGGCGGTCCGGCCGGATCGACCGACATCTTGGTGACCCACGCCTATCAGGTCGCCTTCCAGAACATCCGGCAGTACGCCGAGGCCGCGTCCTACGGCGTGGTGATCCTGTCGATGCTCATCGTCTTCGCCACCGTCTACCGCCGCTCGCAGGCCAAGTTGGAGGTCCAGGCATGAGGAAGCGCTCCCCGGTGGCGTCGATCGCCCTGCACGCCACGCTGATCGCCGCGTCCTTCATCGCGGTCTTCCCGATCGCCTGGGTCGCCCTGACTTCGCTGAAGACCGGAAACGGGCAGTGGGCCCACCCCGGGGACTTCAGCCACCTGAACTTCGGCAACTACACGCGGGTGCTGAACGACACCGACTTCGTCACCTGGTTCCGCAACTCGATCGTGATCTCTGTCGGCACCATGGCGCTGGCCGTCTTCATCGCGGCCACGTGCGGCTACGCCGTCTCCCGCATGCGGTTCCCCGGCTACCGCGCCACCATGTGGCTGCTGCTCGTCGTGCAGATGTTCCCGATCGCGGTGCTGATCGTGCCGCTGTACAACCTCATGTCGAAGCTGCACATGGTGAACTCCTACAGCGGTCTGATCCTCGTGTACTGCACCACCGCCGTCCCGTATTGCGCGTGGATGCGGTCGACGGGCTGAACCCGTTCGGCACCTTCTGGCGCCTGGTGCTGCCGCTGGCCCGGCCGGGCCTGGCGGTGGTCGCCTTCTACTCCTTCCTCACCGCGTGGGCCGAGGTCGCCTTCGCCAACACCTTCATGCAGAGCTCTGACAAATACACGCTCGCCGTGGGCCTGCGCACCTTCGTCTCGCAGTACAAGGGCGAATGGGGGCTGATGACCGCGTCCTCGGTGCTCATCGCCATCCCGGCCGCCGTGATGTTCCTGCTCGTCCAGCGCAACCTGGTCGCCGGCCTGACCTCCGGCAGCGCCAAGGGCTGACCGCACATCTATCTTCTTGGGGCACGTGAGTTCATGACTACCGAGACACTCGCCGCCGGGGCCGTCCCGGCCGGGGAATCCGGCGCCGGGCGCACCCACTGGTGGCGCGACGCGGTGATCTACCAGGTCTACATCCGCTCGTTCGCCGACTCCGACGGCGACGGCGTCGGCGACCTGCCCGGCATCCGCTCCCGGCTGCCGTACCTGGCCGGCCTCGGCGTGGACGCGCTGTGGATCACGCCGTTCTACCTCTCGCCGATGGCCGACTTCGGGTACGACGTCGCCGACTACCGGGCGGTGGACCCGGTGTTCGGCACCCTCGACGACTTCCGCGACCTGCTGACCGACGCGCACGCGCGCGGCCTGCGGGTGATCGTGGACCTGGTCCCCAACCACACGTCCGACCTGCACGCCTGGTTCGTCGAAGCGCTCGCGGCCCCGGAGGGGAGCGCCGCGCGTGACCGCTACATCTTCCGCGACGGGCGCGGCTCGCGCGGAGAGCTGCCGCCGAACGACTGGGAGTCGGTGTTCGGCGGGCCGGCGTGGACCCGGACGGTCGACGCGGACGGCCGGCCCGGACAGTGGTACCTCCACCTGTTCGCCCCCGAGCAGCCGGACCTGAACTGGGAGCTGGAGGAGGTGCGGGCGGAGTTCCTGGACGTCCTGCGGTTCTGGCTGGACCTGGGCGTGGACGGGTTCCGGATCGACGTCGCGCACGGCATGGTGAAGGCGCCCGGGCTGCCGGACGTCGGGCGCGCCGACCACGTGGAGCTGATCGGCAACGCGGTGCTGCCGTTCTTCGACCAGGACGGGGTGCACGAGATCTACCGGGCGTGGCGGGTGCTGCTGGACTCGTATCCGGGGGAGCGGATCGGCGTGGCGGAGGCGTGGGCGCCGACGCCGGAGCGGCTGGCGAACTACGTGCGGCCGGATGAGCTGCATCAGGCTTTCAACTTCGATTTTCTGGCGCAGCCGTTCCAGGCCGGGGCGTTGCGCGCGGCGATCGACCACTCGCTGGCGACCGCCGGATCGGTCGGGGCGCCGTCGACGTGGGTGTTGTCGAACCATGACACGAAGCGGCACGTCACGCGGTACGGCGGCGGCGCGGTGGGGCGGGCGCGGGCACGGGCGGCGGCATTGCTGATGCTGGCGCTGCCCGGGTCGGCGTATGTGTATCAGGGTGAGGAGCTGGGGCTTCCGGAGGTGCTGGACATCCCGGTGGAGTTCCTGGTGGACCCGCAGGGGATCCAGTCCGGCGATCCGGCGAAGGGCCGTGACGGCTGCCGGGTGCCGCTGCCGTGGTCCGGGACGGTGCCGCCGTACGGGTTCGGGCCTGCCGGATCGACCGCTTCGTGGCTGCCGGCTCCCGCGTCGTGGTCCTCGCTGACCATCGAGGCGGAGAGCGGGGATCCGGGCTCGATGCTGGAGCTGTACCGGTCGGCGCTGGCGTTGCGGCGAGCGCTGCCGTCGCTCGGGGCGCAGACCGCTGACAGCGCTCTGATGTGGCTGGAGCTGCCGGGCGCGCCGGAGGCCGTGCTGGCGTTCCGGCGCGGCGACCGGTTCGTCTGCATGGTCAACACCGGGTCCGAAGCCGTTACGCTTCCGGCACCGGGTGCGTTGCTGCTGGCGTCGGCGGCGGTGCCGGTCCTCGCCGACAGCATCACCCTGCCGGCGGACTCGGCCGCCTGGTGGCGGGTCTAGTCCGGGCCGGGACTCACCGGGAGCCACCCACACGCCGGAAAGAAAGAATGGGCGCCATGACGGATCAGACCTCACTGCCTTCCACCGCACGACTCGCGGACATCGCCGCGCAGGCGAAGGTGAGCGAGGCGACGGTGAGCCGCGTGCTGAACGGCAAGCCCGGCGTGGCCGCGGCCACCCGGCAGGCGGTGCTCGCGGCGCTGGACGTCATGGGCTACGAGCGGCCCACGCGGTTGCGGCAGCGCAACACCGCGCTGATCGGGCTGATCATTCCGGAGCTGGACAACCCGATCTTTCCGGCGATGGCGCAGGCGGTGGAGCGGGCGTTGTCGCAGGACGGGTACACGCCGGTGCTGGCCACGATCTCTCCCGGGGGCGCCACCGAGGACGATGTGGTGGAGCTGCTGATCGATCACGGAGTGGCGGGGATCGTGTTCGCCTCAGGGCTGCATGCCGATACGACCGCGTCGAAGGAGCGCTATCACCGGCTCTCGGCGCGCGGCGTGCCGTTCGTGCTGATCAACGGCTTCGCCGAGGGGATCGCGGCGCCGTTCATCTCTCCGGATGACGCGATGGCGGCCCGGTTGTCGGTGAACCATCTGGCGGATCTGGGGCATGAGCGGATCGGGCTGGCGGTGGGGCCGAAGCGGTATGTGCCGGTGATTCGCAAGATCGCGGGGTTCACGGCGGCGTTGCGTGATGCGCTGGGGGTGGAGAACCCTGAGGATTTCGTGTCGTACTCGCTGTACGGCTTCGAGGGAGGGCGTGCCGCGGCGGCGAAGTTGCTGGACAAGGGGTGCACGGGGATCGTGTGCGCTTCGGACATGATGGCGCTCGGCGCGATCGCCGAGGTGCGGGCCCGGGGGATGGCGGTGCCGGGGGACATCTCAGTGGTGGGGTACGACGACTCGCCGCTGATCGCTTACACCGACCCGCCACTGACGACGGTGCGCCAGCCGGTGGCCGCGATGGGCGCGGCGGCGGTGCGGGCGCTGCTGGAGGAGGTCGGGGGCGGGCATGCTCCGCACACGGAGTTCGTCTTCGCGCCGGAGCTGGTGGTGCGGGGGTCTACGGGATCGGGGCCGCGGGTGCGGCGGTCGTAGGTTCTTCACTGCTGAGGAGGGCTGCGTCGGTGGCTGAGTTCGATCTTTTGGTGATCGGGGGAGCCGGGATCGACACGATCGTCCGGGTCCCGGATTTGCCGGTGCCGTATGCGGATTCGGTGATGGTGGATCCGATCGTCTCCTACGTCGCGCATACCGGGACCGCGGTGGCCCTGGCCGGCAAGGCGCTGGGCCTGCGGGTGAAGTTCGTCGACTTCCTCGGTGAGGACGAATTCGGCGCGATGGTCCTGCGCCGGTTCGAGCGGGAGACGCTGGACTTCTCATGGCTGCCTTCGGCGGCGGGGACTACGCGTGCTGTGAATCTGGTGTCCGACGACGGCCGCCGGATGTCGTTCTACGATTCGCGCGGCGTGGCCGGGCAGCGCCTGCCGGAGAGTTTCTATGAGGGCTGGCTTGCCATGACGCGGCACGTGCACGTGTGCATCGCCGACCACGCGCGCCACGTCCTGCCAGTAGCGCGGCGGTATGCGGTGACGATCTCCACCGACCTTCACGACTGGGACGGCTCAGCCGACCATCACAAAGACTTCGCCTACGCCGCCGACCACGTATTCCTGAGCGCCGCCAACCTCGGCCCGCGCCGCGACGAGGTCGTGGCCGATGTGCTGAGGCAAGGGCGCGCGCTGACAGTTGTGGCCACCGACGGCGCACGCGGCGCGTACGTGGCTACCCGCGACACCGCGGGCGTCCGCCACTACCCGGCGACGCCGCCACCCGCACCCGTCGTGGACAGCGACGGGGCGGGCGACGCGTTCGTGGCGGGGTTCCTCTCGGGGGTATTACGCGGGGCGACGGTGGATCGGTGCATGCGGCGGGGGCTGGCTGCCGGAGCCTTTGCCTGCACGGTGGTGGGGACTGCGGAGCGGTTCGCTACTGAGGCCGATTTGGGAGGAGACGGAGCTCTTATATAAGAAGCTTCACTACACCGCCATAGCCCGACCCACCTTCTCCGTCGCGTCCAGATCCGCACTCACCGCCGCCAGCTTCGCCCGGATCGCGTCGATCGCGTCGTTCCCCAGTGCCAGCCGCAGCGGCGGGCTCTCCCAGCCCAGCACGTCCAGCACCGCCGCCGCGGCCTTCGCCGGATCGCCTTCCTGCGCGCCGTGCGCGCCGCTCAGCGTGTCGCGGGTCGTGCCCGAGGTGGCTTCGTAGTCGGGGATGCGGGATGCCGCCAGACGCAGGGACATCGGGTGGGCGAGCCCGGTGCGGAAGGCGCCGGGCTCGACGATCAGGACCTTGATTCCCAGCGGCGCCACCTCGGCCGCCAGGGCTTCGCTGGCGAGCTCCAGGGCGCCCTTCGCCGCGCTGTAGGCGCCGACGCCGGCGAACGACAGCAGGCCGCCCATGCTGCTGATCTGCACGATGGTGCCGTCACGGCGCTCGCGCATCTGCGGCAGGACCTCCCGGGTGAGGGCCAGGGCGCCGAAGAACATCACCTCGAAGATGTCGCGCAGGGCGTCGTCGTCTGTCTCCTCCACGGCGCCGACGACGGCGTAGCCGGCGTTGTTCACCAGGACGTCGATACGGCCCGCGGTCCGCAGGGCACGGGTGCGGGCGGCGGGGTCGCGGACGTCCAGCTCCACCACCGTGAGGCGGCCCGCCGCCGAGGCCGATGCCGCGAGGCCGCTCATCGTCTCCGGGCGGCGGACGGCCGCCACCACCTCGTCGCCGGCCGCCAGGGCGGCGGTGACGAAGGCCAGGCCGAAGCCGCTGTTGGCGCCGGTGATGAACCAGCGGCGCGGCGTTGGGGCGGTCGGGGGGATCACGTCGTTCATGACTCCATGGTCCGCCGGGCCGGCTGGCCCCGGTATGGCCCGAAGGTGGAAAATCGGGGGGTGACCGTCGCACTGCCCGGCCCCGCGCCGAAGCCCCGACCGCTGCCGGCTGACGAGTTGTTGAGTGCCGAGGACTACCGGCGCGCGGTCGGTGTGGTGGAAGCCGTGGATCAGGCCGCTGATCTGGCCGAGTTCCGGGAGCGGCTGGTCCGGGCGCTGCGGAGCTGGTTCGGGTTCCTGGGCGTCGCCGTTCTGCACGGCGACACGCCCGACGACGCGATACGGGGCGGCTGCGGCGTGCGGTCCGGCTACTCGGCCGAGTTCCTGGAGAGCTACGCCGGCGGCTGGATCCGTGAGGACCCCTTCCAGTCCGAGGAGTTCCTGGAGCGCCTGGCGGCTGTCGGCGTGCTGCGCCTCGGCGACGTCGCCGCCGATTCCCGCTTCGTCCGCGACTATCTGCGGCCGCACGGCATCACCGACAAGGCGGCGATGCTCATCGACGCCGGGCCGTCCGGCGTCCTGCTGGTCAGCGTGGCGGTGCGGGAGGGCGTGCCGCGCGTCGCCGACCGCGACCTCGCCGTGCTGCGCGTCCTGCGCCGCCACCTCGCGCCGCTGGCGGTCGAGCAGCTCGGTCGGCACCGCGCCCGCGCCGCCCGCAACGAGTGGCAGCTGACGCCGCGGGAGTGGGACGTCGCCGAACTCGCGGCGCGGGGCCTGACGAACCGGCAGATCGCCGAGCGGCTGTTCATCGGCGTGGACACGGTGAAGAAGCACTTGACGCGGGTGCTGGCGGCGACGTCGTGCGCGAGCCGGACGCAGCTCGCGGTGCTGCTCAACAGGGGCGACACGCCGGTGTGAAGCGGCCGGGGCGCGGGCTCAGAGGCCGTTTCGCGCCGCGAATCGTCACAATCCGCCCTCTCAGCCCACCCGCCCGATCAATCCCCCGAACCCGGCCCGCGTCGCCGCCATGATCAGCCGGTCGCCCGGCACCAGCACCCGACCCCGGTCGGCTCCCAACCAGTCGAACGACGTGCTCCCGCTGCGCCGGATGGCCAGCACCCGGGTCAGGCCCGGCCGGTCGAGTTCGCGCTGCGCGAGGCCGGCCAGCTCCGAGCCGTCCTCCACGTCGACCTCGGCGATCAGCAGTACCTTGCGAAGCACCGACAGGGTGCCGAGCACCTCGCGGCCCATCATCGCCGCCGCGAAGGCCGGAGCCGCCAGGTACGACACCGAGCGCGAGGCGGTGTTGGCGAACTCCTGGTAGACGTGCTTGGCGAAGTCGTCGTCGAACAGCCGCACCACCACCCGGACGTCCGGGTTGATGGCCCTGGCCTCCAGGGCCGCCTCCAGGTTCGCCACGTCGTCGCCGGTCACCGCCACCACCGCCCGGGCCGTGCCGACCCGGGCGCGCCGCAGCGCCTCGTCGGTCGGGTGGTCGCCGGTCACCACCGGCACGTCCAGGCCCCGGGCCGCCGCGATGCCGCGCGCCTCCGGATCCCGCTCGATCCCGACCACCGGCACGCCCAGATCGCGGAACCGCGCCATGACCCGGATGCCGGCGTTGCCGAGGCCGAAGATCACCACATGACCGCGCAGTCCCGCGCTGGGCTGGCGGGTGCGCACGCTCCGGCGCGCGGCCGTGCCCTCGACGAACACCGCCGTCACCACCGGCATCAGCACTATGCCGGACAGCGTGATCGCCACCTGGAAGACCCGCTGCGAGACGCCGCCGACCCCGCTGGGCTCGCCGTAGACGTCCGGGACGGCGGAGCCGGCGACGTCGAGCAGGCTCTCGTAGACCGCCCAGCCGAAGGGCCGGGCCAGCAGCCAGATCCCGGTGATCGATATCAGCAGCATGAGAACAGCGGAGATCAGGACCGTGCGGAGCTTGGCGCTGGTGAAGAAGCGCCACGCGTCCATCGCCCGCCACACCAGGCGGCTCGCCGCCGAGGGGGAGATCGAGGGCTGCGACGTGTCCAGGAACTGGAGCGCGGCGTGCCGCGGCGAGCGCTCCTGCAGCAGCATCCACTCCTGGGTCCGGCTGCGCGCGGCGACCTCGGGCAGCATGTCGATCGCGGCCGGCCGGTCCCGATCGATGTTGTCCGCGATCAGGAACGGGGTCTGCCGCATGTCGATGTTGGCGCCCCTGGCCACCCAGAGCGCCCGGCCGCCGGCGGTGACCGAATGCGGCTGGCTCAGCGCGGCGTTGACGAAGGCCGGGGCGGCGGTGGCCGAGGCCGACAGCACCGCGCAGTTGGCGACCAGCTGCGCGGATCACGATCCTGATACCCGGCCGCAGCGCCGCGGCCCGCATCGCGGCGTGGATGTTGGTCCGGTCGTCGCCGTCGACGAAGGCGATCGCCCGGGCCCGCTCGATCCCCGCACTGCGCAGCGAATCCTCGGTCACGGTGGCGTCGACCGTGGTGTTCTCGGCACCGAGGAGCTTGGTGATCTGCACGGTGTGCGGCGTTTCCTCGGGCGGGACGATCGCCGTGGCGTGCGCGTCGTAGAGGGTGGTGAGCTCGACGGTCAGCCGGTGGGCGAGGGCGTTTCCCCCCACCACGATGAAGTGGTCTGACATGCCGGGATGGTAGCGGTTGTGTATGAACGCGCGGCGGCGGTTTTCGACAGGCTTCTTGGAAGCGCACCGCGTGTCGTTCCTCGACGCCGACGACGCGCCAGCGTTGTGACGCCGTCTGCTGCCTCGGACCCTGACCGCGGTCGTCCTTGACGCGGCCGCGATCGCGCTGCCGTTCTTTGGGCATGACCGCGCGGCTACCAGCGGGTAACTTGCTGGTCGGGGACGTGGGACGCGATACACCGCACTGGCAAGGCAAGGCCAAAACGCAATGCGTTTGCATTGCGTTCGTGTAGACTGGGCGAATGGCAGGGCGCCATCTACTGATTGTGCTGTCCGGAGCCGCTGATGGACGGGTATTCGTCGTCACCGCCCGGGACATGACCGACACTGAGAGGCGGCTGTTCCGCCGCACAGCCAACTAACGGAAGGGAGGGAACGAGCGCCATGGACAAGAAGACCGACATGGATGAACTGGCCGAGTACTACGACAACACTGATACCTCCGAACTGATGGCCGACGCTGTGCTCGAGACGGACACGGTACGGCTCAGCGATGTGTGGGTGACCACCTCGCTACGGTTGCCCCAGCCAGTGCTGTCCGAGGTGCGCAAAGCCGCGAAGCGGCGCGGGGGGAAGGTCACCGCCTCGGACGTGATGCGGGAATGGATCGAAGCCGGACTGGCCGCTGAGCATGAGTACGCCGACAAGATGGTGTCGCTGGCCGCCGTGCGTTCGGCACTACTCGGGGTGCTAGGCAAGTCTGCCGAACCCCAGCCGATAACGCCGCCGCATCGGCACGCGTCGCCGCGGAAGAAAGTATCGAAAAAGGCGGGACAAGCGGCGGCGAAGGCCGCGTTGCGGAAAGTGTGACGGCTGCCAGTGGTGTGCCGTCGATGAGCATCCAGACGCCCGACGCCGACACGCCAGGCTGGCAGCTCACCGATACGGGGTACCACCTACGCGGAAGCCCCCACGAGTATCCTCGCAGGGGCTCCCCTCACGTAGCGGATCGGTCACGCCGAAAGGGCGCGCACCTTCTCAGCCTGCGGGCCCTTCGGGCCCTGCGTGATCTCGAACTCGACTGCCTGATTCTCTTCGAGGTTGCGGTACCCCGAGCCCTCGATGGCGGAGAAGTGGACGAACACGTCCGGGCCGCCGCCGTCCTGCGCGATGAAGCCGTAGCCCTTCTCGCCGTTGAACCACTTGACCGTGCCAGTTGCCATGCTGCGTTCTACCTCGGAATCACTCCCGCTTCGCGCGGGACCGGTGGTGGGTATCCGCGCCTGTGCGCCGATACCGGTCGAGCAAGGAGAGAGTCCCGATATGCCTCATGAACCGACTGCCCAGTACGACCGAGCGTCACGGTAGCACTACCTTGGCCATCACGCCGAGTGAAAAATGAAGGCCGTCATCGTGTCGTCACCCTTGCGGAGGACATTTCGGCGGATTTGTCGCTCGAATCCGGACGGATCGGTCGGCCGATCGGCTCAGTGCCGCGAGGCGAAGAAGCGGTTCGCCATGTCCGTGTGCAGGGGGAATGCCAGGGGTTGCGCCTTTTCGACCACTACCAGTTCCTGCGTCTCGCCGTTCGAGAGGGCGAAGACCTTCTCGGGGGTGAGTCCGGCCAGATCCGTCACCGGGCGCGGCCTGACCCGGCCGAAGATGAGGATCACGTGCCGGGGGGCGCTCAGCACGTCGGCGAGCTCCACCTCCGAGACGTCGGCGCGCAGCCCCGTCTCCTCCCACAGCTCCCGGACGGCCGCCTCCTGCCAGCTCTCGCCCTCCTCGATGAACCCGCCGGGCAGCCCGATCCCGCCCAGCTGCGGCTCGATCCCGCGGCGCACGGTGAGCAGCCCGGTCCGGCCGTCCTCGCCGATCACCGGCATCATCACCAGCGCCACCGGAGTGGGATTGAGCCACGTGGTCTCGCCGCAGCGCGCACACGTCCGCGGCCACGACCCGGCCGGGGCGTAGGCGGTCCCGCAGTAGGAGCAGTGGGAGTTCTGGAGCGGCATGGGACATCAGCGTACGCCGACGCCCGGCGGGCGGTTCCGCCGGTCCCCCGCGAAGCGGATCCGCGGGGGCGCGCACGGCCCTCAGGCCACCGAGAACTCGATCGGCTCCGTGGCCGACAACCGCACCCGCCCCGCCACCGCCAGGTGCCGCAGGTGCGAGCCGGCCTCGCCGAGGGCCAGATGGCGCGCGAACGTGTCCAGCCGGTCCCAGCCCTTGTTCCACTCCATGCGCTCGGCGATCGCCCACAGCGTCTTCGGCCCCTCCGCCAGCTGCCGCTCGATCTGCGCCAGGCGCTGGGCGTGGTGCTCGGCGATCTCGGCGGTGCGCGCGGCGACGTCGTCGAACGGCGCCCGGTGCGCCGGCAGCGCCCGCGTGGCCGCCAGCCGCGCCACCTTCGCCAGCGACGCCAGGAAGTCGCCCAGCGGGTCCGACGTCCCGGCGACGTGGTCGTCGTACACCGTCACCACCGGAGTGATGCCGGGCAGGACGTGGTCGCCGGTCAGCAGCTCGCCGGTGTCCTCCAGGTGGAAGCAGGTGTGGCCGGGGGAGTGGCCGGGGGTCCAGATCGCCCGGAGCGCCCGGCCCGGGACGTCCATCAGCGCGCCGTCCTCGATCAGCACGTCCGGCATCGCGAGCTTGGCGGCGTTCCCCGGGATCGTCGTTCCGGCGCTCGCGATCGCCTCGGCCGGGGCGCCGCACAGCTCCAGCAGCGCCTGGTAGCGCTTGGTCCACGGGCCGCGCTCGGCGGTGCGGACCATGTCGACCACTTTGGCGTCCTCGGCGTGCAGGCCGATCCAGCAGCCGCTCAGCTCCCTGATGCGGCCGGCCAGGCCGTGGTGGTCGGGGTGGTGGTGGGTGACCAGGACGCCCTGGACGTCGGACACCGCCGTGCCGATGGCCGAAAGGCCGCGCTCCAGGGCCGCCAGCGACACCGGGTCGTCCCAGCCGGCGTCGATCAAGACCGGGCCGCCCGCCGCCGTCTCCAGCGCGTAGACCAGGGTGTAGCCCAAAGGGTTGTCGGGGAAGGGCACCCGGATCGACCAGACGCCCGGCGCCTCGGCGACCGCGGCCTCGGCGAGCACGGCGTCGGTCATGGTGCCTCCTTGGTTTACCCGATACAGGAACACGTTCTCATAGATAGTTAGCCAGGCGAAAGTTCCGCCCGGTCCGAGCGGCCATTGAGCTTCGCCGCCGGAACTGGTATCTGTTCTGACAACGGCCATCTGACGGCCTGTCAGGAATGCCCGAGCGGCATCGGGAGGGCAACCCCATGGGCACCGTGACCGAGCACGGGAAACTGTTCATCGGCGGCTCCTACGTGGATCCGGCCACCGGCGCGAGGCTGGAGGCGATCTCCCCGGTCACCGAGGAGGTGTTCGGCCGCACGCCCGAGGCGGCGCCGGCCGATATGGACCGGGCGGTGGCCGCCGCCCGCCGCGCCTTCGATGAGGGCCCCTGGCCGCGGATGAGCGTCGCGGAGCGCGTGCAGGTCCTGCGCAAGCTCCGCGACCGGTACGAGGCGCGATCCGAGGAGCTGGCGCGGCTGATCAGCGCCGAGACCGGGTCGCCGTACTCGTGGTCGCTCCTGGGCCAGGTGTGGGCGCCGATCACCATCTGGGACTACTACCTGGGCATGGCCGCCGAGTATCCGTGGGAGGAACTACGGCAGGGGCTGCTCGGCCCGACCGTGGTGCGCAGCGAGCCGGTCGGGGTGGCCGCCGCGATCGTGGCCTGGAACGTCCCGCAGTTCCTCGCCGTCAGCAAGATCGCCCCGGCGCTGATAGCGGGCTGCACCGTGATCGTGAAGCCGGCGCCGGAGACCGCGCTCGACTCCTACCTGCTGGCCGACATGGCGATCGAGGCCGGGGTGCCGCAGGGCGTGCTGAGCATCGTCCCGGCCGGCCGCGAGAGCAGCGCGTACCTGGCCGGGCATCCCGGACTGGACAAGATCGGCTTCACCGGCTCCACCGCCGCCGGCAAAGCGATACTGGCCGCGGCCGCGCCCAACCTCACGCGCGTCACGCTGGAACTCGGCGGCAAGTCGGCGGCGATCGTCCTCCCCGATGCGGATCTGGGTACGACGATCCCGAGCCTGCTTCCCCTGTCCTATATGAACAACGGTCAGGCGTGCGTGGCGCAGACCCGCGTGCTGGTGCAGCGCGACCGGTACGCCGAGACCGTCGAGGCGCTGGCGGAGGCCGTCCGGGGACTGAAGGTCGGCGATCCGCTCGATCCCGCCACGCAGATCGGGCCGTTGGTCGCCGAACGGCAGCGGGACCGGGTCGAGGCGTACGTCGCCAAGGGCGTCGGCGAAGGCGCGCGCGTGGTGGTCGGCGGCGGACGGCCCCGGGGCGTCGAAAAGGGCTGGTTCGTCGAGCCGACCCTGTTCGCCGATGTGGACAACGCCATGGTGATCGCGCAGGAGGAGATCTTCGGCCCGGTCGTGGCGGTGATCCCGTATGCCGACGAGGCGGACGCCGTCCGCATCGCGAACGACTCCGACTACGGCCTGTCCGGTTCGGTGTGGTCCGCCGACACCGAGCACGCACTGGCGGTCGCCCGCCGGGTTCGGGCGGGGAACTACGGCGTGAACACCTTCGGCATGGAGTTCAACGCCCCCTTCGGCGGCTTCAAACAGTCCGGGATCGGCCGCGAGTTCGGGCCGGAGGGGCTGCGGGCATACCTGGAGACGAAGACCATGCACCTGCCGAACGGCTATACGCCCGAAGGGTTCTGATCGGTGTCAGAGATCAAATGGCGCGTCACCATCGACGCGGCTCTGTGTATCGGCTCCAGCGGCTGCGTCCTGCGCGCGCCCGAGGGCTTCGAACTGGACGCGACGCGGCAGTCGTGTCCGCGCCATGAGGTGCAGACGCCGTCGGACGCGGTGCTGGACGCGGCGGAGAACTGCCCGGTGGAGGCGATCACCATCGTCGAGGAGGGGACCGGCCTAGTGGTGTTTCCGCCGGAGGAGTGAGTAGTCGTTGACTGAGTCATTGACTGAGTCAACGAACAACCCCTACCGTGGATCCATGTTGGATCTCGCTCCGGCGGTGGCCGCCGTCCGCTCCTTCAACCGCGCCTACACCAAGGTCATCGGCCTGCTCGACGAAGGCCTGGTGAAAAGCCCTTATACCCTGACCGAGGTCCGGGTGCTGTTCGAGATCGCGCACGCCGGCGCCGAGGGCGCGAGCGTGGCGCGGATACGGGAGGACCTGGGGCTGGACGCCGGCTATCTGAGCCGCATCCTGGCCCGGTTCGACGACGAGGGCTTGGTGGTGAAGGGCCGGGTGGCCGGGGACGCCCGGCGCGGCACGGTCGGGCTGACCGAGCGCGGGCGCGCGGTGTTCTCAGGGCTCGATGAACGGTCCAGTGAGCAGGTGGCGGGACTGCTGTCGCGGCTGGGCGCGGGGGACCGGGGGCGGCTGATCGAGGCCATGGCTCAGGTGGGGACGCTGTTGCGGATCGATGTGGCAGCGGATACGGCCCCTGACGACGTGACGCTGCGCGCCCCGCGGGCCGGGGACTACGGCTGGGCGGTGGAGCGGCACGGGGTGCTGTACGCGGCCGAGCGCGGCTTCGACGAGACCTTCGAGGCCGACGTCGCGCGGATCGTCGCGGATTACGCGGCGGAGCATGATCCGGAGCGCGAGGCGTTCTGGATCGCCGAGGCGCGGGGGCGGCGGGTCGGGTGCATCGCGTGCGTGCGGCAGCCGACCGGCGACGGAGTGGACACGGCGAAACTCAGGATCCTGTTGGTCGAGCCTTGGGCGCGGGGTCTGGGAGTCGGACGGCGTCTGGTCCAGGAGTGCGTGGACTTCGCACGCAAGGCCGGCTACCAGCGGATGACGCTGTACACCGTCGACGGGCTGACCGCGGCACACCGGATCTATCAGCACGTCGGGTTCGAGATCGTGCGCTCGGAGGCCGTCGAGATGTGGGGGCATCATCTGGTGGAACAGGAGTGGTGGCTCGACTTGGCGTGACACGGCCGCTCGGCCGCACATCCCGTCGGCTACCAGCGCCCCGCGAATGGCAAGATATTCCCGCCATGGACCTGCCCGCCGACCTCGCCGCCGCGCTCGACGCCGCCACCGCCGACCTGCCGCTTCGTGACCTGGAAGCGTCCGTCGAGCGGTTGATCACCCGCTACCGCACGCCGGGGCGCGCCGATCGGCCGATCCTCGGCGGCCCGCTCGACGCCGTCGCCTATGCCGCGTACCGGATGCCGGCGACGTGGGGCGCGGTGCGGTCGGCGCTGAGCGCGGCGGCGGAGCGGCTGCCGGAGCTGGCGCCGCGGACGCTGGTGGACGTCGGCGGCGGGAGCGGCGCGGCGGCGTGGGCGGCCGGCGAGGTGTTCGCCGGGTCGCTGACCGAGATCACGGTACTGGACCAGGTCGCCGCCGCACTGGAACTCGGGCGACGGCTGGCGCGCGATGCCTCTTCCGGAGCGCTGCGGCACGCGCAGTGGCGTCAGACGCGCTTCCCGGCCGAGATCCCCGAAGCGGATCTGGTGACGGTCTCCTACGTCCTGTCAGAGCTGTCGGCGAAAGACCAAGCGGCGTTGGTGCACGCATCGGCGATCAACGCGGCCGCCATCGCGGTGATCGAGCCCGGCACGCCCGACGGCTATCAGCGCATACTGGCGGCCCGGGACGCGTTGGTCGAGATGGGGATGAGCATCGCGGCGCCATGCCCGCACTCGGCAGCCTGCCCGCTCGTCGGAACGCGCGACTGGTGCCACTTCGCCTCGCGCATCCACCGCTCGCCGCTCCACCGGCGGCTCAAGGGCGGCGATCTGGTGCACGAGGACGAGAAGTTCGCCTACGTCGTCGCGACCAGGGCCCGGATCCAGCAATCTCCCGCGCGCATCTTGCGGCATCCCCAGTTTCGCAAGGGCCTGGTGATGATGCAGCTGTGCGAGCCGGAAGGAACGGTCGCCCAGACGCTTGTCTCCAAGCGCCTGGGCGACCTTTACCGCGCCGCACGCGATGCCGAGTGGGGCGACGTCTGGCCGCCTTAGTCCCGCACGTACCGGACCCGGTTGACCCGAGCGTCCGCCCCCGCGCGCTGCCGCTCGGCCGCGGCGGCCCGGGCCACCAGCTCCTCGGCGTCCGGCCGCGAGGTGTCCAGCTCCCGCTGCCGCCGCAGCACGTACGTTCCCGGGCCGATGCCCGAGTACGCGTGCTCGGGGTGCGCCAGGAACGCGGTCGCGCCGGCGGCCACGGTCAGCACACCGATGTCGAGCCCTTCTTCACCGGTCGCCGCGTCGAAGGCGACGGCGCCTTCGGCGAGCAGCGTGTGCGTGTGCCCGCCGAACTCGCCGCGCACGACCGGCACGCCGTCGGCCGGGACCGGCGTGGCGGCGCAGGCCTGCGACGGCCGCGGGACGACCATGACGTCGCCCTGCGCCTGCAAACCGGTCAGGATCGGTATCGCCATCTCGCGATCGAGGTGCTCGTCCACGTCGATGCCGTGGAGCTCGATCGCCTCTCCCAGGGTCCGCATTCTCCTTATGTCTCCTTAGAAATCTTCACGCTCGTCGTTCCAGCTGCGCGTACTCGGCAGCCGTGAGTCCGTAGCCCCAGGCGGCGGCGCCCAGCGCGCTGTCCACTGTCACCGGCACCAGCAGCCCGAAGGTGTGCCGGCCGCCGTCCAGGTCCACCGAGCCGTTGGTGCAGACCAGCACCCGCGCCGGCGTGCCCCAGACCTTGCCCGGCACGGTGTGCAGGCTCAGCCGCTGCCCCGGGTTCCCCGGGTCGGGGCACTCGTCGACCAGCGTCAGCTCCGCCTCCTCGGTGAACCGGGCCCAGCCCAGGGCCTCGATCGCGCACCGCCGCACCTCGACGTTCGCCTCCGCCGCGATCCGCGGAGGCGTCGGCTCCAGCACCGCCCAGCGCGGCACGATGCGTCCGTGCCAGAAGTACGCGGCGAAGCCGTCCGGGAACGCCAGCGCCGGCCGGTCCTCGGCGTGCAGCCGCCCTTCGCGGTCGAGCGCGCGCCGGGCGGGCCGTTCGCAAACCACTGCGACGTCCTCGAACGGCCACCACCACCCGGCGGAGCGGGCCACGGTCGCCATGCCGTCGACGGCCCGGTACGGGACGCCGTCGTGCAGGCGCCCCAAGGCGTCCAGGAGCGCCAGTTCCTCCAGGTGCGCCCGCTGTCCGAGCGCCCAGTCCAGGCACTGCTTCGCTTGGAGGTAGTGCGGAGTCCGGTAGCGCAGCCACTGCGGCAGATCCTGCTCCGGCGCCCCGAGCGCCTCCATCGCGACACGCACTGCGCGCTTGCGATAGTCGACGCGGCCGTGGCGCCAGAACGCGTACTGGCCCCAGGTGGCCCGCGCCGCATCGGTCACGGCTTGGGCGGCATGCCACTCCGATGGCGGCGAGCCGTCACGGAGCACGGCCGGCATCTTGGCCGGGGTCCGGCTGGCGAAGGCCAGCCCGAGCGCCGCCGAGCGGATGGCCGGCTCGACGCGGTCCGGCGCGGGGAAGCGGGTCGCGGCGTGGGCGTGGTGCCAAGCCCGGTTCGTGTAGACCAGCGACGCGGTCCGGCGGGCCCGCTGCCGTGCTTCGGCCCAGACCTTGCCGGAGATCCGCGTGCTCCGGGTTGCCACGACGGCGGCGACGATCGCGCCGAGCGCCGGATCCGGGACCCAGATCACGGTGCGCGGTGGTGTCAGGCCGGCGCTGTCGTAGGCCAGCGCGACACCGAACTCGGCTTCGTCGCGGTCGGCGGGCCGGACATCGGCCGAGACGTCCAGCCACTCCTGGCGGATCGCCGCCAGGTCGCCCGGCCGGTCGTTGAGCCGGGAAATCTTGGATCGCATGTCGTCACCCCCTGGTTGAGGATGGTGACAGGGTATTGCGACCCTGGGCGAATGGTTTTAGGGCGCTTACATCGGCTTGATCGGCGGCGTACGCGGCGGCGTTCCGCGCGTCAGGCCGCGGAGCAGGCCGCCGACGCCCATGCTGCCGGACACCACCGCGGCGCCGAGGCCCAGAACCGCCAGGCCCAGGACGGTGTCGATGATCTCGTTGCGGCCGCCGCCGTGCTGTGTGGATTCCTGCTCGGGCTCGGTCGCGGCGTCACGCTCGTCGTTCGTGGGTTCGGTGTGCTCCCCGTCGGTCACTATCCCCACCTCCGCGCCCCAGTATGAGCCCTCTGCGACGTGAGGGCCACCTACTCGGCGGAAGCCTGGGAAATCAGCGTGCACGCGGTGTCGATGTCCGCCTTCACCTGGGAGATGGAGGCGCGGCCGGAGAGCCAGGTGATCAGCGTCGAGTGCCAGGTGTGGGTGACCACGCGGACCGCCGCCAGCTCCGAGCGGGTCAGGGGGCGGCCGGCGTGGACGGCGTCGGCGATGACATCGGTGATCAGCCGGTTGACCGAGTCCACCTCGGCCGAGACGGAGCGGTCGGCGAAGGTCAGGGCCCGCATCATCGCCTCGGCCAAATGCGGTTCGCGTTGCAGCGCCTTGAACGTGCGCATCAGGGTCTCGGCGACGCGCTCGCCGGGGTCCTGGCTCACCGGCGGCTTGCGGCGCAGCTGGTCGTGCAGGAGCTCCAGCTGGTCCTGCATGGTGGCGACCAGCAGGTGGATCTTGGACGGGAAGTAGCGGTACAGCGTGCCCAGGGCCACTTCGGAGAGTTCGGCCACCTCGCGCATCTGCACCGCGTCGAAGCCGCCGCGGGCCGCCAGTTGCTGGGTGGCGCGCAGGATGCGTTGGCGGCGCGCCTCCTGGCGCTCGGTCAGCGCCGGGCCCGGGCCCGGCGAGCCGGCCGCAACGGGGGAGCCGGCGGTGGCTGACGCGTCGACCGTCATGGGTGTTCCTCAACCTCTGTATCTCGCCGGCGAACCGTGCTCGAACCCTGCTTGAACTGTGTGAACTGTGTCACGCCCCAACTCTGCCACCTGCGACGGGGCCGGAGTAGGAACTTGTTCTAGATTAACGGCACGGATTATGCTCCGTTGACCCGCTCCTGACGCCGTCTAAGCCGTGAAGGCGGGACACGGACTTGCGGAGTGAGGTGACGAAGAGCATGGCGGACGAGGACGAATCCCTCCGCATCGCGCTGCTCGCGTACAAGGGGAACCCCTTCTGCGGCGGTCAGGGAGTCTACGTCCGTCACCTCTCCCGGGAGCTGGCCCGGCTGGGCCATTCGGTCCAGGTGCTCGCCGGGCAGCCGTATCCGGTGCTGGATCCGGAGCCCGGCGTCACGCTGACCGAGATAGCCAGCCTGGACCTGTACCGCCAGCCCGATCCGTTTCGTACTCCGAAGCGCGAGGAGTACCGCGACTGGGTCGACCTGCTTGAGGTCGGCACCATGTGGACCGCCGGCTTTCCCGAGCCGCTGACGTTCTCGCTGCGCGCGCTGCGTCACTTGTCGGAGCGACGCGGCGCGTTCGACGTCGTCCACGACAACCAGTGCCTCGGCTATGGCCTGCTCGGCATCGAGCGCCTGGGCTTCCCGACGCTGGCCACCGTGCACCATCCGATCCAGGTGGACCGCGAGCTGGAGCTGGCGGCCGCGGCGACCAAGGGCAAGCGCGCCTCGGTGCGCCGGTGGTACGCCTTCACCAAGATGCAGACCCGCGTGGCGCGCCGCCTGCCGGAGATCATCACCGTCTCCTCCTCCTCGGCCGCGCAGATCGAGGAGTACCTCGGCGTGCCGGGCCGGCGCATCACCACGATCCCGATCGGCGCCGACACCGAGGCCTTCTCGCCGGACCCGTCCGTGCCGAAGATCCCGGGCCGGATCGTCACCACCGCCAGCGCCGACGTTCCACTCAAGGGTCTGCTGCCGCTGGTGGAGGCGCTGGCCAAGGTGCGGGTCGAAGTCCCGAACGCGCATGTGGTGGTGGTCGGCAAGGCCAAGGAGGACGGCGTCGTCGCCAAGGCGATCGAGCGGCTCGGGCTTTCCGGGGCGGTGCGGTTCGTGCACGGCATCACCGACGCGGAGCTCGTCGCCCTGATCCGGTCCGCCGAGGTGGCGTGCGTGCCGTCGCTGTACGAGGGTTTCTCGCTGCCCGCCGTGGAGGCCATGTCCTGCGGCACCGCGCTGGTGTCCACGACCGGCGGCGCGATCCCGGAAGTGGCCGGGATCGACGGCCGGACCACGCTCGCGGTGCCACCCGGGGACCCCTCGGCCCTGGCCGCCGCGCTGGTTCGGCTGTTGGGCGACGCCGGCCTGCGGACCCGGCTCGGCGCCGCCGCGCGCGAGCGCGTACTGGAGCGGTTCACCTGGCGCGCCGCCGCCCTCGCCACCGCCGAGCGCTACCGCGCGCTGATCGATGCCGCCCGCGACCCCGTCGACTGGGACCGGCAGGCCGGCGACCGGCCGCGGCACCGTCAACCACGAAGGGCAGGGGTCTGACGTGCTCACGGTCGACTTCGACAAGTTCCCGATCGCCAAGGGCGAGAAGGTCCTGGACATGGGCTGCGGCTTCGGCCGGCACGCCTTCGCGCTGCTGCGCGCCGGCGCCGACGTGGTCGCGCTGGACTACAGCCAGGACGAGGTCGCCGAGGTGACCAAGTGGTTCGCGGCGATGCACATGGCCGGCGAGGTGCCGGCCGGCGCGAACGGCGTGGCGGTGCGCGGCACCGCCTACGGCCTGCCCTTCGCTGACGGCACCTTCGACGCCATCGTGGCCGCCGAGGTGCTGGAGCACCTGCCGCAGGACCGGCTGGCGCTCGCCGAGCTGGTGCGGGTCCTCAAGCCCGGCGGCCGGCTGGCGGTGACCGTGCCGCGCTGGTTCCCGGAGCAGGTGTGCTGGGCGCTGTCCGACGCTTACCACGAGGTCGAGGGCGGCCACATCCGGATCTACAAACGGCGCGAGATGATCGAGAAGCTGCGCACGGCCGGCGTGGTGCCGCACGAGCTGCACCACGCGCACGCCTTGCACGCGCCGTACTGGTGGCTCAAGTGCGCGGTCGGGGTCGACAACGAGAACGCCCCGGTCCGGGCCTACAAGAAGCTGCTGGAGTGGGACATCATCAAGGCGCCGGCCCTCACCCGGGTCAGCGAGACCCTGCTGAACCCGGTGCTGGGCAAGAGCCTGGTCGTCTACGCCACGAAGCCCGCCGCATGACGGTCCCGGGGTCCGGGGCGGCGCGGACCGCCGACCCGGTCGGCGGCGCTGTGCGGTTCCTGGCCTCCGAGGGGATCCTCAGCGCTGAGCAGATCCACGCCACGGCGCGCGGTATCGCCGCGGTGCAGCGGCCGGACGGCGCGATCCCGTGGTTCCACGGCGGGCACCTGGACCCGTGGGACCACACCGAGGCGGCGATGGCGCTGGACGTCGCCGGCCGGCCGGAGTGCGCGCTGGCCGCGTACCGGTGGCTGGCGGCTTCACAGAACCCTGATGGCTCTTGGTACGCCGCGTACGCCGACGCGCCCGAGGGCGTGAGCGAGCCGGCCGACCGGCTGCGCGAGACCAACTTCACGGCCTACATAGCCGTCGGGGTGTGGCACCACTGGCTGGCCACCGGCGATGAGGACTTCCTGGTCCGGATGTGGGAGCCGGTGCGGCGGGCGATGGCGTTCGTGCTCGGTTTGCAGGCGCCCGGCGGTGAGATCCCGTGGTGCCGCGACGAGCACGGCCGCGACGGCGACGAGGTGCTGCTGACCGGCTGCTCCTCGATGTACCAGGCGCTGCGCTGTGCGCTGGCGATCGCCGAGCAGGTCGGGCAGGCGAGGCCGGATTGGGAGGTGGCGTGCGGACGGCTCGGTCACGCGCTGACCGCGCACCCGGAGCGGTTCGCGGACAAGGGTACGTACTCGATGGACTGGTACTACCCGATCCTCGGAACGGCGTTGCGCGGTGCGGTGGCCCGGCGGCGCGTCGCAGAGGGCTGGGACCGGTTCGTCGTGCCGGGGCTCGGCGTGCGGTGTGTGACGCCGAACGCGTGGGTGACCGGCGGCGAGACGTGCGAGCTGGCGCTGGCGTTGTGGGCGATCGGCGACGTGGAGCGGGCCCGGACGCTGCTGCGCGATATCCAGCATCTGCGCGACGAGAGCGACGGGATGTACTGGACCGGCCGCGTCTACGAGGCGGACGTGGCCGGTAATCCGCCGGCGATCTGGCCGCGGGAGAAGACCGCGTGGACCGCCGGCGCGGTGCTGCTCGCGCTGGCCGTGTTGGCCGAGGAGAAGGCCACGGTCGCCGTGTTCGGGGGCGAGGGATTGCCGGAGGGGTTGCCGGTGGTGTGCGCGGAGCGGGAGTGCGTGGCCGGCTGAGCAGCCATCCGTCTCAGCCGGTACACGCGCTCTGCGCCGCGGAGGTCGCGTTGCCGATCTCGGTGCTCGCCCCGAACATGCCGGAGGCGCTTCCGGCGGCGTAGAAGTCCGCGAACTTCTTCCAGCCGTCGGACTCACGCTGAATCGCGCTCTTGACCGCCGGGTCGGTGGCCAGCGCCGCGTCGTCCGCGAGCTTGGCCGAGAGGTCGCGGTCGGCGGCGATCTGGAAGTCCCGGCCGCCGTTCGCTGCCGGGTTGGCCTTGTTGAAGGCGGTCAGATCGCGCAGAGCTTCGGCGCAGCCGGCCTTGGCGCCGTGTGGGCTCGGTGTGGTGGAGGTTGTCGTTTTTGCCGGGTGCGGCGTGGACGGTGACGTGCTCGGCGAGGTGTCGGGCGTGGTGCTCGGCGCACTGGTCGGCGTGGTGCTCGGCACCGTCGTCGAGTTCGTCGATACTGGCGGGTTGGTCTGCGGCGCCTTGCCGGAATGGGTCAGATACACGGCCCCGAGCGTCCCGCCCGCGCCCACCGCCACCACGGCCGCGGCCACGAGCCCGATCCGCAGCCCGGTGCGGCGCGGCGGCTGGACCAGGGACGAGGGCTGATACGTCGGTATCGCTGAGCTCTGGGTCGGTGACGGGATCGGGTGGTGCGGCGCGTGCGGTGTGTGCTCGCTCAGGTCGCGCGTCGAGGTCCTGCCGATGCCACCACCGCCACCAGCGCCGATGCCAGTGCCACCAGCGTCGCCGCCATCGGCGAGCAGCGCCAGCGCCGAGGCCACCGACGGCCGCTGCACCGGCTCCTTGGCCAGCAGCCCGGCCAGCAGCGGCGCCAGCCGTCCGGCCCGGCGCGGGGGCGGCGCCTGGTCGAACAGCACCGCGCTCATCGTGGCGGTGGGGCTGTCGCGGCGGAACGGCGAGACGCCCTCGACGGCCTGATAGAGCGTGACGCCCAGGGAGAACAGGTCGCCGGCCGGACCGGAGTCCGACCCGCGGGCGCGCTCGGGCGCCAGGTACTCGGCCGAGCCGATGATGACGCCGGTGGCGGTCAGGGAGTTGTCGCCGGAGTGCTGGGCGATGCCGAAGTCGGTGAGCAGCACCCGGCCGTCGTCGGCCAGCAGCACGTTCGCCGGCTTCACATCGCGGTGCACGATCCCGGCGGCGTGCGCGGCGGCCAGCGCGCGCAGCAGGGTGTCGGCCACCTTCGCCGTGTTCTCCACCGACAGCGGGCCGTGCTCCCGGACGTGCTCGGCCAGCGAGCGGCCGTCCACCAGCTGCATCACGATCCACGGCACGCCGTCCTCGACCACCACGTCGTGCACCGTCACGATGCCCGGCTGATCGCGCAGCCGCACCGTGTTGCGGGCCTCCCGCTCGGCCCGGCTGAGCCGCTCGGCCTGCTGCGCCTCGGACAGCGTGAAGTGCAGCGAGACCTCCTTCACCGCCACGTCGGTGCCGAGCCGCTCGTCGTGGGCCCGCCACACCCGGCCCATGCCCCCGGCGCCCAATCGGGCGACCAAGCGGTATCGGCCGCCGACCAGGCGGCCGGGCTGTGATGAGTCAGGCATGGTCCCCCCGAGTCGACTGAGACGTCCGGCATCAGAAAGACTACGGAAGTGGTCTGTTGATCACATCAGCCGGATCCCGGACGAAGGGAAAGCCCATGTCGTATCCAGATCCCCGCTACTTCGCCGACACCGGCGAGGTGAGCGCCGCCTTCCGCCCGGTAGGCGCCACCCCGGAGATCACCTTCGCCTCCGGCGGCACCGTCAGCCTGCTGTCGACCGACAAGGACACCGACGGCCTGTACGGACTCTACCGCTGGGACTTCGCGGCGGCGCCGAGCGGGCCGGGCACACACTTCCACAAGACCATGAGCGAGGCGTTCTTCATCCTGAAGGGCGCGGTCCGCCTGTTCAACGGCGAGAAGTGGGTGGAGGCCACACCCGGCGATCACCTGTTCGTGCCGCCGGGCGGTCTGCACGCGTTCCGCAACGAGTCGGGCGAGGAGGCTTCGATGCTCATCCTGTTCGCCCCGGGCGCTCCGCGCGAGAACTACTTCCGGGGGATCGTCGAGGGGCTGCCGGACAAGCTCGGGGAGGCTTTCTTCTTGGAGCATGATCAGTACAACGTGCGGGACTGAGCGCAGAGTCGGAGCTGTCAGCCCGGCCCGCCGCGTGGTAGGGAACTGGCATGCAGACCCAGGAGTGGACGGCGCTGGCCGGCGTCGCAGTCGGGGGCGGCCTGTCCTACCTGACCCAGTTCACCACTGCCCGCCAGACCGCGAAGAACGAGGAGCGGCGCGCTGCGGCCCAGCGTGCCGAGGCGCGCCGCACCGAACAGGTGGAGCTGTTGCGCGGTTTCATCGCCATAGCCCAGCAGGCCGTCCGTCACGCCGAGCGCCGCGAGCTCGCGGCCGAGAGGTCGGCCGACGACTGGGAGGCCGCGACCACTCCCGACTGGCTGACTGAGGCGCGCGGCCTCATCGACCGGCTGTTCGTCACCGAGCGGATGATCCATGTCCTGTTCCCACGGGAGTTCTCCCGGTGCGCCTGGGACTACGCGACCGTCGTCAACAAGGTCATGTGGCGCGAGCCCGGCGAGATCGCGGCCGAGGGCTCCATGTGGAGCGTCCTGCAGCAGCCGCAGCGCGCCTTCCTCACCGCGGCGCGCGAAGCGATCGGCTGACCGACTCGCCGCGGCGGCCCGATCCGCCTCGACACCGGTCGGTTAGGGGGCCTCAGTGCAACGCGACGTCAGCAGCCCCGACCGCGAAGCGCGTGAACCGGATCCGCAGCCCGGCGCGGGTCGGCGCGCAGCAGGCGGGGCCGGCGAGGGCCGTGGCCTCCGGGGCCAGCGGGGCCAGGCGCACCAGCTGCCAGGGGCCGTCCTCGCAGCGGGCGCGGATGGTGATCGCGTCGCCGGCGCGGCTGCACCGGATCGTCACCTCGCGGCCGGCCCAGTCCGGCACCGGACCGGTCGACCAGTCCGACATGCCGCGGGTGACGACCGCGCCGAGTTGCGGTGCCCCGTCGGCGAACTCCACGCCGGCCTTGGTCCAGGTCTGCTCGTCGACCCGCACCAGCAGGCCGGCCTGGTCGAACTGCTCGGTGAGGTCGGCGAGGAAGGAGACCTCGACCGCCGTCCCGGCCGGGAACGGCGTGAGCAGCGCGTGGCCGGTGTCGTGGCTGTAGCCGTAGCCGGTCACCCGCCAGAAGTCGGTCTCGGCGGCGACGTCCACCACGAGGTCGGGGCCGTCCGCGGCGGCCCGTGGCGGCGGGTTGTGCCAGACGGCTTCGGACCAGGGGACGGCGGTCGTCGGGGGCGCGGTGTCGGTCACCCGCGGCAGCCTACAGCGGCGCCTACACCGGGGCCTACACCCGTCGCAGCACCCTGAGCGACCCGGTCACCGAATCCGCCACGAAATCCCCCGACTCCAGCGCCCGCAGGTAGATCCGGTACGGTGCCTGGCCGCCGTCGGCCGGATCCGGGAACACGTCGTG
>JAEKKI010000006.1 GCA_019510485.1 Catenulisporales bacterium | reverse complement strand
TCACCGCCGAGACCCCGTTGGTGATGCCCGGGCCGGCGGTCAGGACGGCCAGGCCCGGCCGCCGGGTCAGCTTGGCGGTCGCCTCGGCGGCGAAGACCGCGGTCTGCTCGTGCCGGACGTCCACGATCGGCAGCGGCGGATCGGCCTTCACCGCGCCGTCGTACAGCGGGAAGACGTGGCCGCCGGAAAGCGTGAACATGGTCTGCACGCCGTGCGCGCGGGCCACCTCGACGGAGATCTGGCCGCCGTGCAGCGGCTGCGGGGCTTCGGGCTGGACTTCGGTCACGGCGCTTCCCTGCGGGGGCTCGGCGGATAAGACGAAGTTACGAGCCAGTAGCTTTCCGCTCGCGGTGCCGCTTCCGCAAGGGCAGTCCTTACGGCCGGAACGCCAGGGCCGCGCACACTGCCCGCAGCGGCTTATCCGTTCGGCGGATATCTGAGCGCATCCAAGTGCTGATCCGAGACCTCAGCTGACGGCTGAGATCACGCAGCACCCGAGGTCTTCGGCGGACTGGAGCGAGTCCGCCGAAGACGTCGCCGCGTCGCTCGCCCGAGCGTGTGTCACCTCACGCGCTCGCCGGGCCCGCACCGGCCCCGGAGGTCCGGATGGCCGTGGCGACCTCAGCCGAGTCCTGCGCGGTGAGCCGCACCGAGCCGGCCTTCACCCAGCCGTCCACCTGCCCCGGCGTCCGCGCCCCGACGATCGCCCCGGTGACGCCGGGCCAGGCCAGCGTCCAGGCGATCGCGACCTCGGTGACGCTCGCGCCGTGCCGCACGGCGATCGGCCGCAGCGCCTCGGCCAGCCGCAGGTTCGCGGCCAGGCCGGAGGTGAAGTCCGGGTGCGAGCGGCGCCAGTCGCGGCTCGGCAGGGCGGCCACCCGCTCGGCGGAGAACGTCCCGGTCAGCAAGCCCGACTGGAGCGGCGAGTAGACGATGACGCCGGTGCCGTGCTCCTTCGCCCACGCGATGTCCGCGGCGGCGGAGCGGTTGATCGCCGAGAACGGCGGCTGGATGGCCTCCACGTGCGCGATCTGCTCGGCGACGGCCAGCTGCCCGGCGTCGTGGTTGGACAGCGCGATCGCGCGGACCTTGCCCTCGGCCTTCAGATCGGCCATCACCTGCCAGTACTCCTCCAGCGGCGTGTGGTCCGGCGACAGTGTGCCGTCACCGCCGTCGCCGGCGACTTCGCCGTAGGCGGCCCCGGTGTCCGGCCAGTGCACCTGGTACAGGTCGATGCGCTCCACGCCCAGCCGGCGCAGCGAGTCCTCGACCTCGCGGCGCACGCTGGCCGGCTTCATGGTGCGGATCGGCGCCCGGCGGTGCGGGTCCGCCGGGTCCCAGACCATGCCGACCTTGGTGAAGATGTACGGGCGGTCGGCGTCGGTGTAGGCCGAGATCGCCTTGCCGACCAACTCCTCGGAGTGGCCGAAGCCGTAGACGGCCGCGGTGTCGATCCAGTTCACGCCGGACTCGACGGCGTGCCGGATCGCGGCGATCGACTCGGCGTCGTCGGTGGCGCCCCAGCCCCACCTCCAGTCGCCGCCGGCCACGGCCCAGGTGCCGAAGCCGACGCGGGTGATCTCCAGGTCCGTGGTGCCGAGCTTCGCGGTGTCCAGTGCGGTGTTCGAAGTCATGGCCACCACGATCCGGGTTCTGCGAAGCGTTACCCAGGAGCACCTGTTGCCTAGGCACGGGATGACCAGGATGCGCCCGGCATGTTAGGGAGGAGTATGACCCTGGACAGACGAGCGGAGTTGGGCCGGTTCCTGCGGTCGCGGCGCGCCCGGCTGAACCCGGCCGAGCTGGGCCTGCCGGACCACGGCGGCCGGCGCCGGGTGCCTGGGCTGCGGCGCGAGGAGCTGGCCCTGCTGGCCGGCGTGAGCGTCGACCACTACGTGCGGCTGGAGCAGGGCCGGACTCTCCAGTTCTCCGAGGAGGTGCTGGACGCCGTCGCGCGCGCTCTGCGGCTGGACCCGACCGAACGCGATCACCTGTACCGGCTGGCGCGGTCGTACCAGGCCCAGGTGTATCAGGGCACGGGCAAGCGCGGGCCGCAGCGTGTGCGGCCGGGCTTGCAGCGGCTGCTGGACTCGGCCACCGACGTCCCGGCCTACATCGTGGGCCTTGGCACGGACGTGCTGGCCTGGAACCGGCCGGCCGCCGCCTTGCTCGCCGACTTCGGGACGCTGGCCCCGCACGAGCGGAACCTGGCCTGGCTGGTGTGCCACGACGAGGCGTTCCGCGCCCTGTTCGCCGATCCGGCGGCCAAGATGCGGGACGTCGCGGCGTACGTGCGCTTCGACATCGGGCGGCACCCGAACGATCCGGCGCTGGGCGCCCTGGTCGAGGAGTTGTGCCGGAACCCGGAGTTCGCCGAGATCTGGAACCGGCACGACGTGCGCGACAAGACCCACGGCAGCTACACGTACCGGAATCCCGTCGTCGGGGAGATCACGCTCGAATACGAGACGTTCCGTGCGCCCGACGACCCGGACCAGGCGCTGGTCATGCACACCGTGCCGGAGGGTTCGCCGTCCGAGGCGGCCCTCCAGCTGCTGGCGGGGACCAAGACGGTCAGAGCGTCTTCGACAGCTCCTTGATCGGCATCTCCAGTTTGGTGAGCAGTGCCAGGTCGTCTTCGGGGGAGCGGCCCAGGGTGGTGAGGTAGTTGCCGACGATGACGGCGTTGATGCCGCCGAGCAGTCCTTGTTCGGTGCCCAGGTCGCCCAGGGTGATCTCGCGGCCGCCGGCGTAGCGCAGGATGGTGCGCGGCAGTGCCAGCCGGAACGCGGCGATGGTCTTCAGCGCCTCCTTGGCCCCCAGCGGCTCCCTGTCCCCGAACGGGGTGCCGGGGCGGGGGTTGAGGAAGTTCAGCGGGACCTCGTCCGGCTCCAGGACGGCCAGCTGCGCGGCGAACTCGGCGCGCTGGGCCAGGCTCTCGCCCATGCCGACGATGCCGCCGCAGCACACCTCCATGCCCGCGGCGCGGACCATGGTCAGGGTGTCCCAGCGCTCTTCCCAGGTGTGGGTGGTGACCACGTTCGCGAAGTAGGACCGGGCGGTCTCCAGGTTGTGGTTGTAGCGGTGCACGCCCATGGCGGCCAGCTCATCGACCTGCTCCTGGGTCAGCATCCCCAGGGAGGCGGCGATGTGGATGTCCACCGCCTCCCGGATCGCCTTGACGCCTTCGCGCATCTGCTGCATCAGCCGCTCATCCGGGCCGCGCACGGCCGCGACGATGCAGAACTCGCTGGCGCCGGTGGCCGCGGTCTGCCGGGCGGCCTCGACGAGTTCGGGGATGTTCAGCCAGGCGGCGCGCACCGGGGAGGGGAACAGCCCGGACTGGGAGCAGAAGTGGCAGTCCTCAGGGCAGCCGCCGGTCTTCAGCGACACGATGCCCTCGACCTCGACCTCCGGGCCGCACCACTTCTGGCGCACCTCGTGCGCGAGTTGCAGCAGCTCCGGCAGCGCCTCGTCGCTCAGCCGCAGCACCGCGAGCACCTGCTCCTCGGTCAACCCCCGGCCCTCGTCGAGCACCTGGCGCCGCGCGACCCCGACGATGTCGAGGTCCTGTTCCGTGGTGGTCATGGTTCAGCCCGCCTTCCGAAGGTCCCAGGTCTGCCTGAATTCTGCCGGATCGAAGGTACCGCCGAGCGCCGGGGCGAGCCCGGCCCGCGCGGCCAGCAGGAACTCCGGTGCCGACAGCGCCCCGGCCCCGGCTGGTAGCGCGCCGGCCAATGGCCGGGCGCCGATCGTCTCCAGATCCCGGATGTTGCTGCGCATAGCCAGATCCGGGTCCTCCGGCCAGGAGCCGAGCACGATCCCGGACAGCTCCAGCCCGCGCGCGGCCATCGCCTCCAGGGTCAGCGCGGCGATGTTCAACGTGCCCAGATTCGGATGCGCGACCAGCAGCACCGGCGCTCGCAGCGCGTGTGCCAGGTCGGCCAGGGTGCTGCCGTCCTCGTCGTTGCGGACCAGCAGCCCGCCGGCGCCCTCGACGAGCACCAGGCGGCGGGTGTCGGCCAGCTCCCGGACGCGCCGCACCGTGTCGTCGAAGTCCAGCGAGCGGATGCCGGACAGGCGTGAGGCGGCGGCAGGGGACAGGGGGTACGGGTAGCGCGCGAACTCGTGCAGGTCCGAGACCCCAGCCAGCCGCTGCACCGTGGCCAGATCGCCGGGCTCGCCCGGCAGCACCCCGGTCTGCGCCGGCTTCACCACCGCCACGGACGTGCCGCGGGTGGCGGCCAGGGTGGCGACGGCGGCGGTGACGATGGTCTTGCCGACATCGGTGTTGGTTCCGGTGACTACGACGATGGACACGCGCCGACTTTACGCCGAGCGCGGTGCGGTACTCGGGCTTGGACGGACGTGAGTTGGGTTACTCCTCGGGCCGCTTCAAGCGCGCCACGAACTTGTACCGGTCGCCGCGATACACCGAGCGCACCCACTCCACCGGCTCGCCGTCGGTGTCGATGGAGTGCCGGGACAGCAGCAGCATCGGCAGCCCGGTGTCGGTGCCGAGCAGACCGGCCTCGGTCGGCGTGGCCAGGGCCGTCTCGATCGTCTCCTCGGCCTGGCCGAGGTGCACGCCGTACTCCTCGGCCAGCGCCGTGTACAGGGATGAGTAGCGCCCGAGGAGCTTGCGCAGGTTGGGAAAGCGCTGCTGCGACAGGTGCGTGGTCTCGATCGCCATCGGCTCGCCGTTGGCCAGCCGCAGCCGGCTGATGCGCAGCACCTTCGCTGAGGCGCGGATGCCCAGGCGCTCGCCGAGTTCGACGCCGGCGGCGACGTACTCCATCTCCAGCAGCCGCGACGTCGGCTCCAGGCCCTGCGCGCGCATGTCCTCGGTGTACGAGGTCAGCTGCAGCGACTGCGCCACCTTCGGCTTGGCCACGAAGGTGCCCTTGCCCTGGATGCGCTCCAGCCGGCCCTCGACGACGAGTTCGGCCAGCGCCTGGCGCACGGTGGTGCGCGAGGTGTCGAACTCGGTCGCCAGCAGCCGCT